>DASRYE010000322.1:0-27151 GCA_035653915.1 Novosphingobium sp.
CAGCGTGTTGCCGGGCCGGGCCGCTGGCGAGCGGGGGCCGGCTGCCAGCCCCAGCACCACCATCAGCGCCAGCCCCTGCGCAAGCAGGGCCGCGCCGGCCCCTGCCGCCCGCTCGTGCCAGCGGCGAGGACAGGCGGCAGAGGCGCCGGCACCGGCACCGGCACCGGGCATCGCCCCCGCCCCCTCAGAACCGCCGCGCCAGGCCGACATTGACCGAACGCCCGCGCCCGGCCACCGGCCGCAGCACAGCGCCGCCGCTGGCGCTGTAATCGCCCAGCGCCAGGCCGCCCAGCGGCAGATAATAGGCCTTGTCGAGTAGGTTCTCGATGGCAAGGCTGAGCCGCCAGCTGCCCCGCTGATAGGCCCCGCGCAGGTTGACCAGCGCATAGGCGGGCGTGGTCGGCTCGTTGCGGGCGGTGTCCACCCGGGTCTTGCTGTCCACCCAGTTCAGCTCCAGCGTGCCGGTAAAGCCGCCCAGCGTATGCTCCAGGCTGGCCATCAGGTTCAGCGGCATCTGGTGGTAGAGTGGGGTGTGGTCGGTCAGGTTCTGCCCGCGCAGCCACGACAATGTGCCGGAAAACCGCGTTTGGCCAAAGCGCCCGCCGTTCCACACCGTGGCCGCCCCCGAGACATCGAGGCCATAGAATTGCGCTTCCTCATTGGCGAATTGCAACTGGGCGAAAGCGCCAAGCGATTTGACATAACGCGCGTCGATATAGTCGTTCACATGGGTGTAGTAGGGCGCCAGTTTCACGAACCAGCCCTGTTTGCCCCGGCCCGAAAAAGTGATCGAGCCGCTGATCGTGTCGGCCCGTTCCGGCTTCAGGGCAAGGTTGCCGAAATAGCCGTTGCCATCGCCAAACCAGCCGATCATCTGGCTGGACATGGCCCCCTGGCCCCAGGTGTAGAGCTCGTAGAGGTTGGGCGCGCGGGCCTTGTGGGCATAGCCAAGATCGAGCGCGAGGCCGGGCGCGGGCGTGTAATGGCCGGTCAGCGCGCCGCTCCAGTCGTTGAAGTGGCGCTGGTGGCTGGCGGCGTTGAAGGCGCTGGCGGCGGCCGCATCGGCCATGCTCATCATGCCGGTGGAATAGGGGGCGACATCGCCGGTGTTCATCGCCACCCTATCGAACCGGCCGCCGGCGGTGAGGGTGAAGCGGTCGCCCCGGTGCATCTCTGCCTCGATGTAGCCGGCGATGCGCTCGCGCTGGCCGTGATTGACGTTGAGATAGGTGTCGGGCCCCATCATCATGCTGCCGGCCACTGGCGGCCACCAGTCGTCCAGCCGCTCGTTGCGGTATTCCTGGCCCAGGCGCAGGCGGGTGCCGGGCGCCACCGGCAGCTCCACCGCCAGCGTATAGCCACCGGCGCGCACGCGGGTGTTCATCGGCATGCCGCCATCGGCGCTGCCGCCCTTGTCGGCCAGGAAGTTCATCTGGTGATCGGTGGCGCGGTAATCGGCCTTGAGGTCCACCGTGCCCCAGCCGAAGAGGCCCAGATAATGGCCGTTGAGGAACCAGGAATTGTTCCCGGTCAGGTCCATGAACTGGTTGGGGAAGCCCTCGTAGGCGGAATGGTGATAGCCGCCGGCCAGTTCCACAAGGCCGATATCGCCCTGATAGGCCAGCGCCAGCTGGTGGTCTGTCTTGGCATATTGGCTGGCATGCACGGTGCCCAGATCGCCGCCGGCGCTGTAATTGCCGGCCCTTGTGTAGCTGCCGGTATAGGTGGCCGAAAGCCGGGCGCCGGCCACGGTGAGGGTGAGGCCGGTGCCAAAGCCGCCATCATTGCTGCGGAAATAACCCTGCGCCTCGCCGGTGACGAGGAGGCGGCCGGTGGTGGCAAAGCGGGGCGCTGCGCTTTTCACCGCGATGCTCCCGCCGATGGCATCGCCCCCGGCGCTGACCGGCGGGATGCCGGTGATCACCGCGATCGTGCCCACCGTCTGCGGGTTGGTGTAGCTGAGCGGCGGGTTCATGTCGTTGGGGCAGGCGGCCTCGATCGGGTGCCCGTCGACGGTGATGGTGAGGCGCTGCTCGCTGAGGCCGCGGATCACCGGCATGGTGGAAAAGCCGCCGCCGCTGTTGCCGGCAACGCCGGGCAGGCGGGCCAGCAGGGCGGCGGTGTCGCTGGCGGCGGGGGCGGCCGCGCCGAGGTCGGCCGGGGTCAGGGTGGCGGCGGCATCGCTGCTGCCATCGATATCGACCGGCGGCAGCGCCATGGCGCCCGGCTGGGCCAGCGCGGGGGGGGACACGCCGGCGATCAGCGCCAGCGCGAGGGGAGTGGTCTTCATGCAACAATCCTGAACACAAGGCGCCCCCGCCCGGCAGGCCAGGGGCGCGCAACAAAAGGCGGGGCGGCTCATGGCCGGCCCCGGCGCGCAAAGGGGGTGTCAGGAAAGCAGAGGGGGCGCGCGCAGCGGTGGGCGCAGGCGGGCTGGCCGGGCGGGCAAGGCCGCCGCCACCGGCGCCAGCGCCGCCGCCATGGCCAACAGCAGCGCCGCCCACAGCAGCAGCGGATCTGCCCCGCCCAGCAGCGGCATGGCATGGCCGGCAAAGGCGCAGGCCTGATGGTGATCGCCATTATGCGCGGGCGGGCGGGCCGGCAGGGTGATCTGCCGCAGATGGGGCAGGCCGCTGGCATCGGCGCAGATCTGCACGCTCAGCACATGGGGGCCGGCCGCCGGCATATAACCCTGCGGCAACAGCGCGCGCACCGCCAGCGCCAGCCCGATCAGGGTGATGGCCAGCCAGCGCCTGGTGCGAATCAGGATGCGCATTGCCTGCATGGTGGGCGCGGCATACGCCCTGCCGGGCCGATCGGCAAATTGACGAATGGCCTTACTTCAGCTTCCATGCCACCGGGCAACATATTGGGAAACGCCATGAACTCCGATCGGCTGAAAGCACTGACAGATGGCGTGGTGGCCGTCATCATCACCATCATGGTGCTGGAAATGAAGCCGCCGCCCAGCGCTGCGCCGGCCGCCCTGCTGGCGCTGGCGCCGGTGTTGCTCAGCTATGTGCTCAGCTTCGTCTATGTGGCGATCTACTGGAATAACCACCACCATTTCTTCGCCCTCACGCCGCGGGTGAGCGCGGGGATCATGTGGGCCAATTTCAACCTGCTGTTCTGGCTTTCGCTGATCCCCTTCGCCACCGCCTGGATGGGCGAGCACGAGCTGCAGGCCTGGCCCACGGCGGTGTATGGCGGGGTGCTGCTGGCCTGCGCGCTGTCGTGGTATCTGATGCAGAGCGTGATCATCCGCGCGCAGGGGCCGCAATCGGATCTGCGCCGGGCGATCGGGCGCGACTGGAAGGGCAAGTTCTCGCCGCCGCTCTATGCCGCCGGCATGGCGCTGTCGTTCTGGCGGCCGGCGCTGGCGGCGCTGATCTATGCCTTCGTTGCCCTGCTGTGGCTGGTGCCCGACAGCCGCGTGCATCAGGCCGCCAGCAGGGGCGCCTAGGGGATGGGTCTGTCCACTAAATTATCATTGACTAATATTGATGATGCAAAATATATGCGGAACACGATTTTTACACAGTGCCGCGCCGCCGGCACAGGGAGGAACGCCATGATCTTCGGCCTGGGAAAAACGGCAAGGCACCAAGAGATCGAGGCCCGGGCGCTGGCTGCCATGGTGGCGGCCGATGAGGTCGTCGTGGTCGATGTGCGCGAGGCGGACGAGTTTGCCGCCGGCCATATCCCCGGTGCGCTCAACATGCCGCTGTCCGCCTTCCAGCCGGGCGCGCTGCCGGCCCATGCCGGCAAGGCGCTGGTGCTTAATTGCCAGGGGGGCAAGCGTTCGGGCATGGCGCTGGATCGCTGCGCGGCGGCGCAGGCGGCGGCAGATACGCATCTGGCCGGCGGTTTTGCCGCCTGGGTGGCCGCTGGCCTGCCAGTCGCGCGCTGAGCCAGTCGCGCGCTGAGCCAGCGGGCCGCTTTCAGTCCCAGCGCAGCGGGAGGGCGGTGGCCGCGGCCACATTGCCGCCCTTCATCCGCACCGGCCGCGCCGGATCGAGGCGGAATTCGGGCACCGCTGCCAGCCAGGCCTGGAGGAAGGCGATCACCTCGCGCCGGGCCAGCGCCGCGCCTACGCAGCGGTGCACGCCGGCGCCCATGGTGGTGTGGCGCACAGGGGTCAGGCGGCGTTCGAAATCCACCTGTTCGGGCTGCTCGAAACAGGCCGGATCGAGGTTGTGCAGCACGCTGGGCAGATAGACGATATCGCCCCGGCGCACGCGCACCCCATCCACCTCGGCATCCACCAGCGCATTGCGGCTGACCGATACGGTGGGATAGCGGCGGATCAGCTCGTCGGCGGCATCGGGGATGAGGGCAGGCTGGGCGCGCAGGCGGCGCTGGTCTTCCGGGTGGCGGGCCAGGTGCAGCGCCACCATGCCCAGCATCGCGGCCACCGTGTCCAGCCCGCCGAACAGCAGGTTGCGGCACAGGCGCCGTGCCTCGTCCAGCTGCCAGGGCCGCCCGTCGATGGGTTCGGCCAGGATGCGGCTGAACAGATCGCTGCCGGGCCGCGCCAGCCGCGCCTCGACATAGGGGGCGAGGTAGTCGTCGGCGGCCTGCTTCAGCTGCTCCACCGTGACCGAGCCATCCGGCCGGGTCAGCTGCAGGCCCAGTTCGCGCAGTTGCGGCCGGTCCTCGATGGGCACGT
Source organism: Novosphingobium sp. (assembly GCA_035653915.1). GTDB lineage: Bacteria > Pseudomonadota > Alphaproteobacteria > Sphingomonadales > Sphingomonadaceae > Novosphingobium. The sequence continues at coordinate 4,670 of DASRYE010000322.1, forward strand.
CGATCATCGAGAGGAAGATGTTGATCGGCATGATCTCGGCAAAATCGCTCACGAATTCGCAGGCGCCGCGCGGGGCCAGGGCCTCTGCCAGATCGCGCGCGCTGGCCTCCACATAAGGCTCGAGAGCGGTGATATAGCGCGAGGCCATGCCCTTCATCACCGCCGTGCGATAGGGCTTGTGCTCTGGCGGATCGAGCTGCAGCGGGATGAAGGCCATCACCTCGCCCAGCCCCGGCGTGACCGCCAGGCACGCGCTGGAAAAGCGGGCGTGGTCTTCCCACAGCGCGCGGATCAGCGCGCCATCGGTGGCGATCCAGTGGCCGCCATTGGCGCTGGTCCACACAAGGGCAGGCTTGCCGGGGCCCTGCAGGCTTTGCCAGGCGGCGAAATAGTCTTCCTCCACGCCGGGCGGGTTGAAGATGTCGAAATCGACGATGCGGTTGGCGGCAAGGGCGGGCGGGGGCAGGGTGTCGGTCATCGGTTCAGCTCCGGGCCAGCTCCAGGCGGTGCAGCCTCTCGCGCAGCGGCCATGCGCCCCGGGCCCCGGCCGACTATGGCAGGCGCGGGGCGGGAGAAAACTCGCAGTATGGCGAGGGGGCCGCCTAGGCGGTGATCACCCCTGCCGCGCCGGCACGGAGGCGGGGAACCAGCGGCGCCCCAGCCAGAAGGCCAGGTTCACCAGCAGGATCAGCACCGGCACCTCGACCAGCGGGCCGATCACCGCCGCAAAGGCCACCGGCGAGGCCAGCCCAAAGGCGGCAATGGCCACCGCGATGGCCAGTTCGAAATTGTTGCCGGCGGCGGTGAAGGCCACGGCGGTGGTGCGCGGATAATCGCTGCCGATCAGCCGGCCCATGGCAAAGCTGATGGTAAACTGGAGGAGGAAATAGATCGTCAGCGGGATAGCGATGCGCAGCGCATCGCCGGGCAGAGTGAGGATCTCGCTGCCCTTGAGGCTGAACATGGCGACGATGGTGAACAGCAGCGCCACCAGCGTGACAGGGCCGATGGCCGGCAGGAAGCGGTGCTCGTACCAGTCGGCGCCGCGGGCCGCGCGCAGCCATTTGCGGGTGCAGAAACCGGCCAGGAAAGGCACGCCCAGATAGACCAGCACAGCCTGCGCGATCGTCTGGAAGCTGACATGCACTACGCTGCCCTCAAGGCCGAACAACGGCGGCAGCACCGCCAGGAAAAACCACGCATAGAGGCTGAAGAACAGGATCTGGAACAGCGCGTTGAAAGCCACCAGCGCGGCGACATACTGGCTGTCGCCCCGGGCCAGCTGGTTCCACACGATGACCATGGCAATGCAGCGGGCCAGGCCGATCAGGATCAGCCCGGTCATGTATTCGGGCCTGTCTGCCAGAAACAGCACCGCCAGCGCGAACATCAGCACCGGCCCGATGATCCAGTTCTGCACCAGCGAGAGCAGCAGGATGCGCCTGTCGTCGAGGATATGCGGCAGTTCCTCATAGCGCACCCGCGCCAGTGGCGGATACATCATCAGGATCAGGCCGATGGCGATGGGAATGTTGGTGCCGCCCCAGGACAGGCGGCCCATGGCGGCAGGCAGGCCGGCAAAGCTGGCCCCCAGGCCCACCCCCAGCGCCATGGCCAGGAAGATCCACAAGGTGAGGTAGCGATCGAGGAAGGAGAGGCGCTGGCGGGCGGGGGTGTCGGGCATGATGGTTCCCTGGTGTCAGGCGGCAATGCGCGGGTGCATCAAGAGCCGACGCGCCGGCCGGCGGCATCGATCACCTGATCGCCATCTTCCTTGGCGAAGGCGCCGCGCTGGGCGGCGGGCAGCAGGTCGAGCACCGTTTCGGAGGGGCGGCACAGCTTCACGCCCAGCGGCGAGACCACCAGCGGGCGGTTGATGAGGATCGGGTGGTCCATCATCGCGTCGATCAGCTGGCTGTCGGTAAGATCGGGATTGTCCAGCCCCAGTTCGGCAAAGGGCGTGCCCTTTTCGCGCAGCAGCGCGCGCGGGCTGATCTGCGCACGGGCGATCAGGCTTTCCAGCATCGCGCGTGCGGGCGGGGTCTTGAGATATTCCACCACATGCGGCTCGATGCCGGCGTTGCGGATCATCGCCAGCGCATTGCGCGATGTGCCGCAGGCGGGGTTGTGATAGATGATGATATCGGTGTGCATCTGCCTGCCTTCGTTTCGGTGTCAGCCGGCGCAGCTGAGGGCGGCGCCCAGATCCGCGCACATTTCCGGCGCGCCCTGGCAGCAATCCTGCATCAGGAAGGCCAGCAGGCGGCGCATGCCGGCATAATCGGCGCGATAGCGGATCAGCCGGCTTTCCCGTTCCGAATGGACAAGGCCGGCCCGTTCGAGCGTGGCCAGGTGGTGCGACATGGTGGAGGGCGGCACGCCGGCCCTTTCGGCGATGGCGCCGGCCACATGCCCTGTGGGTCCGGCCTGCACCAGCATGCGGAACACCGCCAGCCGCGTTTCATGCGCCAGCGCGCCCAGCGCATCGACCGCCCAGACCGGGAGGTTGATCTCTTCCATAACCGCTCCACCTTTCGAACAGGATCGAATTATCGGCCGGGCCGGATGGCGTCAATCCATGTTTCGAGAAATTTCGAAATGATGCTCTGATTCCCCGGCGGCGGCGATGCGGGGGGCGCGACAGCGTGGCGTCAGCTTGGCAGGGCATAGGGAGGGGCGATCAAGCCTGCATTGATTGCCTGGAGAGGAAAACCCCGATGATTCGACACGTGATGACCGCCGCCGCCTTCGTCGGCGCGTTGGCCGCTTCGGCGGCCCACGCCGATGCGCCCGCCAAGAACTGGAGCGCGCCGGCCTACAGGATCTATGCCCAGCAGCTTTCCGACGAGACCATGCAGGCCAACCCCGATCTGCTGAGCGTGACTTTCCACGGCATCCCGCCCGGCGCTGTGGGCGAGACGTTCACCATGTATGCCGGCTCCTATCCCGATCGCATCGGCAATCCGGATGATCCGGACGATATCGATGTCAGCAAGAAGGGCATCACCATCGTCGATCCGCGCTGGCACCGCACCAAGGATCCGGCCCCAAAGTTCGTGGTGCTGATGCCGCTGCGCGATGCCAGCATGAACAACATCGGCCTGATCGTCTATGCCTTCAAGGTGCCGGTGGAATCGAATGCGGGCGAGCGCGCATTCTATGCCCGCGCGCTTGATCTGCGCGATGCGCTGGCCAGGCAGATCCCCAGCTACGAGGCGCTTTTTGCGCCGGCGAAATAAGCCGCGAAAGGGTGCTGGCGCCTGGCGGCCATGCCGGGGCGCCGGCTGCCCGCGGCAGGGGCAATGGCCCGGCGGATGGGCCTGAATATACGCATTTTCAGCTAGTTGAATGAATTCTGAAAAAACGGCGGGCGTGTCAGCATCGCGCCAGCAATCGGGGCCTAGACCCGGATAACGCGCTTCGACGCAGGTGGAGATGATGTGATGATCGGCGGCGATGTCGAGGGCGGTGCGCAAGCGCGCCGTGCCCCTCACCACTCACTTTATATCCAGATCCTCCTGGCGATCCTGGCGGGCGTTGTGCTGGGCGTGCTGGCGCCGGATGTGGCGGTGCAGTGCAAGGTGCTGGGCGATATGTTCGTCAGGCTGATCCGGATGGTGATCTCGCCGGTCATCTTCCTCACGGTGTGCACAGGCATTGCCGGCATGCGGGCGCCGGGCGCGCTGGGGCGGGTGATGGCCAAGGCGATGGCCTATTTCCTGGCCCTGTCGACACTGGCGCTGGTGATCGGCCTGGCGGTGGCGCTGTTTGTGCAGCCGGGCAGGGGGATGAATGTCGATATCGGCGCGCTCGATGGGCAGTCGGTCGCCGATTATGTCGTCAAGGCTCATGCGCAAAGCGCGCAAGGCTTCCTCCTCGAGATCATCCCGGATTCGCTGGTGTCGCCGCTGGCTGGCACGAATGTTCTGCAGGCGCTGGTGGCGGCCGTGCTGATCGGCCTGGGGGTCTCGTTCATCGGGGCGCGGGCCGAGCCGCTGCGCGCCTTGCTGGATCAGGCCGCGCTGGTGGTGTTCCGGGTGGTTGAACTGGTGATGCGGCTGGCGCCGGTGGGCACTTTCGGGGCGATGGCCTTCACCATCGGCAAGTTCGGCGCGGGCACGATTGCGCGGCTGGCAGGGCTGGTTGGCTGCTTCTATCTCACCTCGGCGCTGTTCGTCACGGTGGTGCTGGGCAGCGTTGCCCTGCTCAACGGCTTCTCGCTGTGGCGGCTGCTGCGCTATCTGCGCGACGAGCTGCTGCTGGTGCTGGGCACCTCCTCCTCGGAAGCGGCGCTGCCCAGCCTGATGGGCAAGCTGGAGGAGGCGGGGTGCGACAAGAGCGTGGTCGGGCTGGTGGTGCCGGCGGGCTATTCGTTCAATCTCGATGGCACCAACATCTATCTGACGCTGGCCGCGCTGTTTCTGGCGCAGGCCTGCAATGTCCACCTTGGCCTGGGCCAGATGGCGCTGCTGCTGGGCGTGGCGGTGCTCAGTTCCAAGGGGGCGGCGGGCGTCACGGGGGCGGGCTTCATCACCCTGGCGGCCACGCTGGCCATCGTGCCCAGCGTGCCGGTGGCGGCGATGGCGCTGATCCTGGGCGTCGACCGGTTCATGTCGCAGTGCCGCAGCCTCACCAATTTCATCGGCAATGCGGTGGCCACGATCGTCATCGCGCGGTGGGAAGGCGGGCTGGAGCGCGCGGCGCTGGACCGGGCGCTGGGCGGCGCCTCCATCCTCACCGATGCCGGGCAGTTTGGCATCGCGGAATGATAAAAAACGCCATAACAATAACAAGGGGAGAGGAAATGATCAGTCAGAACACGCTTGCCCTGGCCTTGATGCTGGCTAGCACGGCGCCGGTTGCGGCATTCGCCCAGGAGGCCCCCCCGCCAGAGCGGCATGGGCAGGCTTCCGCATCGGCCAAGGGGCACGAGGCCCCCACGAATGAGGAGATCATCGTGACCGGCCGCTTCATCGACACAGGCGCCAAAAGCGCGATGAAGATGCCGGTATCCGTGCTCGACACCGCGGCAACCGTCTCGAGCTATTCCAGCAGCTTTGTGAAATCGCTCGATACGACCACCGTTTCGGATCTCTACAACTACATGACCGGCCTCAAGAAGTCGGGCAACACGGGCTATGACATCACCCTGCGCGGCTTCAAGGGCAGCGGCGATGATCGCAACACGATCCTGGTCGATGGCCTGCCGGGCCTCACCGTGCGCTATGGTTCGCCCGGCACCGTCAACATCGATCATATCGAGCTGGTCCAGGGCCCGACCTCGGTGCTCTATGGCCAGGCGCAGCCGGGCGGTTTCGTCAACCTCGTCACCAAAAGCCCGCTCGGCCATTTCGAGGCCAGTGTCGAGCAGCGCGTCAACAGCTATGCCGGCTCTGGCCTGCCCCTTGGCCGGCGCAATGGCATCGAGGACGAGTTCGACGTGACCGGGCCGATCACCCGGTCGGGCAATCTGCTGTTCCGCGTGACCGGCCAGATCTCGGATATCCAGAGCTTCCGCGATGGCGCGCTGGCTTCCAGTTCGGAGTTCATCGCGCCGGCGCTGACCTGGAAGATCAACCCGGGCACCAGCCTTACCGTCAAGGCCGAATATGGCCATGTCAGGCAGCATCTCGACAATGGCGTGGTGGCACCGGCCAATGGCAACATCTATGATGTCAGCCGCGCCGCGCCCCGCACCGCTTCCTATCAGCAGCCCGACGATTTTCGCGGCGAGACGGGCAAGACGGTGTCGGCCTTCCTGCATCACGATTTTGGCGGCGGCTGGCAGTTCCATGCCTCCTATCGCCATGTCAGCTACAACAGCGACCAGAAATCCTTCGACCAGTATGGCACGCTGACGGTGCAGGGCGTTGCCGAAGTGCAGCGCCGCGCCCGCGAACTGGTGACCAACCGCAGCTATGACTATGGCGATATCAACCTCAACGGCCATTTCAAGACCGGCTTCATCAAGCACAAGATCCTGATCGGCCTGAACCTGGGCAGCAACAGCACCGAAAACAACCGCATCAAGTTCTTCAATTCCAGCACGCCCGACAGCACGACCGGCAAATGCCCCACCGGCGGCACCTGCCTCAACATTCCGGTCTATAATCCGTCCGCCTATTACAGCAGCTTCCCCAGTTTCGACAGCCTGCCGGCGATCAACACCCAGCTGGGCGCGGCCGCGCAAAAGGCCCTGCTCACCGATCAGCTGTCGAAGACCAGAAGCTATGGCATCTATGTCTCCGATCTGATGGAACTGGCGCCCTGGCTGAAGGTGAGCATTGCCGGGCGCAATTTCGCCGAAACCTCCAAGGTGGCCCCGGATCTGCGCAACCTGCCCGGCGTCTCCTACAAGCGCACCGACCGCAGGAACCTGCTGCCCAGCGCCGGCGTGCTGATCGAGCCGACCCGGCACATGACCGTCTATGCCTCCTATTCGGAATCCTTCGTGCCGTCCGATCCTTCGGCGCTGGATGGCAACGGCAATGTCGGCACGCTCAATCCGGTCACGGCCAAGCAGTATGAGCTGGGCCTGAAGGGCGAGAACCTGTTCCAGCGCCGGCTTTCCTTCACCGCCGCCCTCTACCGGATCGATCAGGATGGCCAGGTGACCACCAACCCCTGCATCTATGGCACTTGCTCCTATCAGACGGGCAAGGGCCGTTCGGATGGCTTTGAAGTGCAGGGCGATGCCTCGCCTTTCGAGAACCTGCAGCTGCTGTTCGGCTACAGCCACATCATCGCCAAGATCCGCACCAGCCCGAACCTGCCCTTCCAGGTGGGCGATGTGCTGCCCAATGTTGCGCGTGATGCCGCCAATCTGTGGAGCCGCTACAATGTCGGGCATGGGCTGGGGCTGGGCCTGGGCATTGTCTACACCGGCCCCCGGCAGGGGGTGCTGCCCACCAGCGCCAGCGACACCAAGCTGATGCCGCTGCCGGGCTATGTCGTGGTCGATACCGGGATCTACTATGATATCAACCGCTGGTCGATCAACCTCAAGATCGGCAATCTGTTCGACAAGACCTATATCGAGAGCGCTGGCGCCACGGGCCGCATCCAGGCCGCCTATGGCCAGCCGCGCAATCTCACCCTCTCGGTCAAAGTGAAGCTGTGAGGCAGCAGGGCTCCTCTGGCCGCATCCCGCAGGGCTGGCAGGTCGCGGCGCTGGTCGCCGCGGCGCTGCCGGTCGCGGCGCCGGCCCAGGATATGCCGCAATATGTGCCGCAGGCGCAGGTCAGCGGGGAGATCCGCGATTATGGCTTTGGGCTGGGCGGTGTGCTGGCGCAGTGGGAGGCAGCGTTCCGCGCGTTCCAGCCCCATGTCACCTTCAAGGACACGCTGCCCACCAGCGATGCGGCCTTTCCGGGCCTGGTCACCTATCAGGCGGATCTGGGCATCGATGGCGGCGAGCCGGCGATCACCGAGGCGCTGAGCTTCTGGGAGACGCGCGGCTATGCCGCCTCGTCCGTCACGGTGGCCTCGGGCGCCTATGACGTTGAGGGCAAGTCGAACGGGCCGGTGGTCTTTGTGGCGCGCGACAATCCGCTGAACAGCCTCACCGTCGATCAGCTCGATGGCATTTTCGGGGCGGCGCGCAATGGCACGCTGGATGGCTTCGTGTGGAGCCCGCAGGGCGCGCGCGGGGCCGACAGGGATATCCGCAACTGGGGGCAACTGGGGCTGCGGGGCGCCTGGGCGGCAAAGCCCATCCAGACCTATGGCCATGGCCCCTCGGGCACAACGCGCTTCTTCCAGTGGCAGGTGCTGGGCAATACCGACAAGTGGAACCCCAATTACAGGGGCTATGTCGAGACCGGCAGCAAGCAGATCGCCGCGATCGACAGGGCCGGCCAGCTGCTGGGCGCGCGGCACATGCTGGGCGAGGAACTGGCCCATGACCGCTATGGCATCGGCTGGTCCACCATGAGCCAGGCCAAGGGCATTGCCGGCCTCAAGATCCTGGCCATTGCCCCGCGCGGCGGCGGGGCGGCGGTGATGCCCAGCCAGGCGACCTTCGCCGACCGCTCCTACCCGCTGGTGCGCAACATCTACATCTATTTCGACCGCCAGCCGGGCACCGCGATGGACCCGAAACTGCGCGAATTCCTGCGTTTCGTGCTCAGCGCCCAGGGCCAGCGGCTGGTTGGCGCGGCCGGCTACCTGCCGCTGCCGGCGGCCATGGTGCTGCGAGAACGCACCCGGCTTGATGGGGGGGTGGCGCCGCCCGCCCCCGCCCCAGGAAAGGACAGACCCTGATGTCGCATCATATTGCCCCGTGGCTTGCCCTGGCCGCGCTGCTGGCCGCCACGCCGGCGCTGGCAGAGCCGGCCCATATCCTCATCACCGTGCCGGCGCAGGCCAGGGCGCCGGCCGATTTTGCCACCACCGTGGCCAACTGGCGCCAGGCCGGCGAGATCGCCGATGCGATCTGGCTGGAGGCGGACGGGCGCGAGGGCGGCAGCTTCCAGACCTTCGTCCAGCTCGATTTTCCCGGCGAGGCGGAGCTGAAGGCCTGGCAGGCCAGCGAGGGGGCCCGGCTGGCCGCCCCGCTGGAAGCGCATCGCGTGGCGATCCTGACCCATGGCGAAACGCTGCCGCGCGACAGCAACCTCTCCGTCTTCCAGGTGGACAGTTTTCAGGGCACCAGCGCTGCCGGCCTGGCCGATTATGCCGCGCATTACGTCAGGCCGCTGATGGAGGGAGAGCGCGCCGCCAAGGTGCTGATGCGCTACACGGTCTATACCGAGCACCAGCCCGATGGCCACGACCGCGCCTGGACGCTGAGCGAATATCACGACCCCGCCGCTTTCGAGCGCCTGCCGGCCATCGCGCAGAATGTCTCTGCCGCGCTCGATCGTGCCGATCCGGCGTTTGCCCGGCTGGGCCACAGCCTTGCCGCCTATCGCACGCCCGAGGCGCTGACGCGCGCGCGCTATGTGGAACTGCCGCCGCCGGCGCTGGCTGGCCTGCCCGATTACAAGCCGGAATATCACATCACCGGCACGCTGCGCATCTATGGCAGCGAGCTGAAGAATGCCGTCGAATATCTGGCCCGCGCCTTCCAGAGCTATCAGCCCGACATGCGCGTGACCTGGAGCAACGCCACATCGAGCGAGGGCGCGATCGCCGGCCTTTACACCGGCGTTTCGGATGTGGCCCCCATGGGCGATGATGCCAAGCTGACCGACGAGATGCCCTTCTTCAATGTGAACGGCTATCTGCCCACGGAGATTTCGGTGGCAACAGGCGGCTATGAGCGGCGCGGCTCGCTCTGGGCCTGGGTCATCGTCGTCAACAAGGACAATCCGCTCAACGAGATCTCGGTTGACGAGCTGACGCATATCTTCGGCGCCGAGCGATCGGGCGGCTGGGAACAGGCGAACAACAACTGGCTCTACACGTCGAAATATGCCGTCGACAAAGCGCAGAACCTGCGCAGCTGGGGGCAGATCGGCGTGGGCGGCGCCTATGCCGGGCACGAGATCCAGACCTATGGCTTTTCCGCCCCGGGCTTTCAGGCCGCCTTCGAACGGCACTGGTTCCATTGGTCGCACAAGTGGAACCCCAATCTCATGGAATATGTCGAGCGCAAGGAGGCGGTCGATGGCGCACAGGGCGATGCTGTGGCGTCCGAACAGCCGCTCAAAATCGTCTCGAACGACAGATACGGCATGGCCATCGCCGGCCTTCTCCATGTGAAGGATTTCCCCAATCTCAAGATCCTGAAGATCTCGGAGCACAAGGGCGGGCCCTATATTCCCTTCACCCCGGCCACCGTTGCCAACCGCAGCTATCCGCTGCACCGCGACGCCTATTTCTACGTCAACAAGCAGCCCGGCCAGCCGCTGGATCCCAAGGTGCGCGAATTCATGCGCTTCGTGCTCAGCCGCCAGGGCCAGCAGATCATCGCCAGGGTTGGCTATTACTATCCGATCGATCGCGCCGCTCTCGAGGAGCAGCTGAAAAAGCTTGATAATTAAACAATAAAAGCGGGCGAGAGGAGCCGGCAATGAAGCGCATGCAAGCAAGCGGGGCGATGGCCCTGATCGCGCTGGCCGCCACCATGACGAGCGCGCAGGAAGAGAACGCGCCAGACAGCAAGCGGCCGACCGGCGAGACCTATGACCAGATCCTGCATCGCCTGGGCGATGGCATGCTGGAGAACATCGTCATCCGCGGCGAGCACAATGCCCGCACCGATGCCCGGGCGCACAAGCGCTTCTACACCGACACCGCGCCGCTGGCCGACCTGCCGCCCTATCGGCCCGGGCGGCAGGTTTCGGGCACGATCCGCGTCTCGGGCCTCTATCTGCACGATGGCCTGATCATGGATCGCTGGATCAGGGATTTCCAGCGCTTCCAGCCCGGCGCGAAGGTGATCATCAGCCAGCACGGCACCATCGCCTCGGGCAAGGTGGATATCGAGACGGGGCCGCGCATCAACGACCGCCTGCGCGCGGCATCCGAATATGAGCGGGCGACAGGGCTCAGGATGTTCGAGATCGACTGGGCGACGGGCTCGTACAATGTGCCCGGCTGGAGCCCGGGCTTCGTGATCTTCGTCCACAAGGACAATCCCATCGCGCATCTCTCGCTCGCCCAGCTCGATGGCATCTTCGCCGGCGCGCGCACGGGCGGCTGGCAGGGCACGCAATGGGATCCCAAGGCCGCCCGCGGCCCGGAAAAGAACATCCGCACCTGGGGGCAGCTGGGCCTGACGGGCGAATGGGCGAACAAGCCGATCCACATCTATGGCCGCCCGCTCAAATACAACATCCAGCTCGGCTTCGAGCGCAAGGTGTTCCATGGCGGCGATGTGTGGAACGAGAACACCGCCGAATACAGCCATGAGATGAACCCCGACCACACCCGCTACACCTCCTCGGTGGAGATGGTGAAGGACATGGCGGCTGATCCCTATGGCATCGTCTTTTCCGATATGGGCTCGGCGATGCCGGCGGTGAAGGCGGTGCCCATCGGCGCCACCGACAAGGGGCCCTTCGTGCCGATCTCGCTGCAGACGCTGCGCGACCGCTCCTATCCGCTGTTCATCGAGGAATGGGCCGAGGCGCGGCTGCAGCCGGGCAAGCCGCTCGATCCGCTGGTGAAGGAATTCCTCACCTTCATGCTTAGCCGCGAGGGGCAGGATGCCATCCAGCAGGATGGCAAATGGCTGCCGCTTCCCGCCGCCCGCGCCCGCGCGATGCGCGCGAAGCTGGATACGATTGGCCCCCGGGCAGACCCGCGCGCGCTGGGCCTGCAGACCGACATGATCGCGCCGCCTAAATGGGAGGGCGAGGCGCCCGATGAAACCGGCAGGATCGACCCGCGCCGGGCCTATTACGCGCCGGATTTCGATCTGTCGGGCCTGCCGGCCTATGTGCCGTCGGCGCCGCTTTCGGGCACCATCCGCATGCCCCGCAGCGGCCAGCTGATGGCCAGCACCATGGGCCAGGCGCTGATCGCCGCCTTCCGGCGCCATCAGCCCGGCCTTGCCTTCGCGCTGGCCGATGGCGACCTCATCGACCATGCCGTCGATCTGTCCATCGGCCGCAAGTGGACCAGCTATTTCGCCGGCGAATTCTATGATTTCCAGCTGAAGCATGACCGCAGCCCGCGCGAATTCGAGATCGCCACCGGCGCTTTCGACGTGCCCGGCTGGAACCCGGCGATCGCCATTCTGGTCAACCGCGCCAACCCCATCGAGGGGCTGACCATCCGGCAGCTGGATGGCATCTTCGGCGGCCCGCGGCGCGGCGGCTGGGTGAGCACCACCTGGCGGCGGCAGGCGGGCAGGGAGGCAGAGGGCAACATCCGCAGCTGGGGCCAGCTGGGCATCACCGGCGCCTGCGCCAGCCGGCCGATCGATGTCTATGTGCCCCCGCTCAAATATCACCAGATGTCGGTGTTTGAACGCAAGGTGCTGGTGGGCGGCAACATGTGGAACGACAGCGCGCGCGAGATCCCGCTGGCGCTGCGCAAGGACATGTCGCGCCGCGTGCCCAGCGCCGAGCGGGCCGCTGCCGTGGCCGCCGATCCTTGCGGCATCACCTTCGTGTCGGCCGGCTTTGCGCGGGCCGGCACCCGGCTGGTGCCCATTGCCGCCGGGGCCGGCCAGCGCTTCGTTGCGCCCACGCTGGCCTCGGTGCAGGATCGTTCCTATCCGCTGGGCCTTGAGGCCTATGCCTATGCCGACCAGCTGCCGGGCCAGCCGCTGGATCCCGGGGTGAGGGAATTCCTGCGCTTCGTGCTCAGCCGCGAGGGGCAGGAGATCATCATGCGCGATGGCAAATGGCTGCCGCTGACCCCGGCGCTCGCCGCTGCCCAGACAGCCCGCCTCGACGAGATCATACCGCAAGTGGTCGCCCCCAAGGCGGCCGCCCACAAGGGGGAGACACCGCAATGAACAAGCCGCATGTTCTGGCGCAGTATGCCGTAGCAGGGGCGCTGGCCTGCGCCGTGCCGGCCGGGCCGGTTTGGGCCCAGGAAGCCGCGCCGCCCGCGCCTGCCCCTGCTGCCGCCGAGGCCGGCGCCGAAACCAATGCCAACCGCAGCATCTGGACCCTCAACGTCACCAGCTTTCGCAAGCAGCACGCGCTGGAGGGCGGCTATACCAAGCAGTGGGATCTGAGCGGCCTGCCCCATTATCACCCCACCCGCCAGCTGACCGGCACGCTGCGCATCTGGGGCAGCAATTATCTGAAGGATGGCCCCATCGGCGCATATTGGAGGCAGGCCTTCGCCAAGTTCCAGCCGGGCATCACGATTGAGTACAACCTGCCCACCGCCGGCATTGCCATCCCCGCGCTGGCGGCCAAGGTGGCGGATCTGGGCGTGGGGCGCCCGGCCACGCTGATGGATTATCTCACCTTCCAGCAGGTCTATGGCTTCACCCAGACCGAGATCGAGGTGGCGACGGGCTCCTACGATGTCTATGGCTGGTCGCCGGCCTATGTGATCGTCGTCAACAAGGACAATCCGCTGGCGCAGATCAGCATGAAGCAGCTGGATGGCGTTTTCGGCACCGCGCGCAATGGCGGCTATGATCACAGCGTCTGGCGCACAGACTATCCCTTCCGCCGCGGCGCGGAAGAGAACATCCGCACCTGGGGGCAGCTGGGCCTGACGGGCGAATGGGCGAACAAGCCGATCCACCCCTGCGGCCAATCGGCCCATGCCAACATCATGAGCGTGTTTTCCGACAAGGTGCTGTCGGGCAGCGATCAGTGGGTGGAAGGCTATCGCGCCTTTGCCAATTACGCGACGCCCGACCAGAAGATCGCCGCATGGACCAGCCAGGTGCGCAAGGCGGTCGAGGGCGATCCGCTTTCGCTGTGCGTCATCGCGCCCAACGGGCTGAGCGCGGGCATGCGCGAGCTGGCGGTGCAGGGGTGGGGCGGCGGGCCCTTCGTTGCGCGCTCGCTCGAAAGCGTGCGCGCGCGCTCCTATCCGCTGACCAACGAGATCTATTTCTACGCGATCAACGGCAAGGGCCACCCGATCGACCCCAAGGCCGAGGAATTCCTGCGCTTCGTGCTGAGCCAGGAAGGGCAGCAGGAAATCCAGCATGAAGGCCGCTATCTGCCGCTGACGGCTGCGATGGTGCAGGCCCAGCTGGCCAAGCTGGCGCCGGCCGGCCAGTGAGCCGGGCAAGCTGGCGGCGCGCCATCGCGCGGGGGCTGGCCGGCGCCGCGCTGCTGGCCGGCGTGGCGCCGGTAGCCCGGGCGCAGGGCGCCGCCGGGCCGGGCCTCGATCCGGCCGCCGATCCTGCCATGAGCGCCACGCTGGCCAGCCTGCCGCCCTATCAGGCCGGGCCCCGGGTTGCGGGCACGATCCGCATCTGGGGCCATGGCAGCCCCACGCATGATTTCGTTGGCGATCTGGTGCGGCGCTGGTTTGCCGGCTTCCACCGCAGCCAGCCGGATGTGGCGCTCGACTATCGCATGTATGGCACGGCCTCGGCGGTGGGCGCGCTGGCGACAGGGGCGGCCACGCTGGCGATTCTGGGCGAGGAGATCAGCCCCGATGCGCAGCGCCTGTTCCGCCGCGCCAGGGGCTATGCGCCCACCGAAGTGGATGTTGCCAATGGCAGCCGCGATGCCAATTATTTCGATTATGCCCATATGATCTTCGTCAACCGGGCCAATCCGCTCACAGGGCTCACCCTGCGCCAGCTCGAGGCGGTGTTCGGCGCCGAGCACCGCTGCACGCGGCGCAACCTGCGCCAATGGGGCGATCTGGGGCTGAAGGGCGATTGGGCGCGGCGCCCGATCACGCCCTATGCCTGGAAGACGGATGTCGATTTTGCCCTGTTCTTCCGCGAGCGGGTGCTGTGCGGCAGCCACCGCTGGAACCCGGCCACGCGTGAGTTCATGCCGGTGACCAGGCCCGATGGCACGGTGGTCCAGCATGGCCAGCTGATCCTCGAGGCGCTGGCCAAGGACCGCTATGGCATCGCCATTTCCAATATCCGCTTTGCCAATCCCGCCGTGCGCGCGCTGCCGCTGGCGTGGCGCGCGAAGGGCGGTTTCACCATGGCCGACCCGGCCAGCCTGATCGCCCGCACCTATCCGCTGGGGCGGATCATCCCGGCCTATGTCGATGTGCCGCCCGGCGGCCATGTGGGCCCGGCCGAGCGGGAATTCCTGCGCTATATCCTCAGCCGCGAAGGGCAGCAGGCGCTGGCCGAGGCCAGCGGCTATCTCCCGCTCGATCGGGCAAGCCAGACCCGCGCGCTGGCGGTGCTGCGATGAGGCGGCCGGGCAGGATTGGCCCGCTGGTGCTGGCATCGGCATTGCTGCTGGCACCGGCGTTGCTGCCAGCGCCCGCCGGCGCGGAACTGGCGCCGCCGCAGCCCATGCGCCCGGCCGGCACGCTGGTGATCGCCACCAGCGCCGCGCTGGCCCCGGCCTTGCGCCGCGCCGCCCACCGCTTCGAGGCGGCGCATGCCGGCGTGCATGTCCTCATCCTGGGGCAGGGCAGCGATGTGGCGATGGCCCGGCTCTACACCGGCCAGGCCGATGCCGCGGTGATCGGCCGCGATGCCAGCGACAATGAGATCAAGGCCTATGCCTGGATCTATGGCCATGCGCCGCAGGCCGAGGCGCTGGGGGCCGGCAGCCGGGCAACGCCGGGCCTGTCGCCCGCGCTGGCGGTGATCGTGGCGGCGCGCAGCCCGCTGCGGGCGATGACGCTGGAGGATCTGCGCCAGGCGCTGGCCACAGCGCCCGGCCCGTTCCATATCGTCATGCCCGATGCGCAAAGCGGCACCGGCCGTTTCCTGCGCCACCGGCTCCATCAGGATGCCGCCCAGTTCTACTGGCCCCGCGTGCGTGAGATCGCGCCGCCCGCCCCCGGCCAGGCCGGCCGGGATGGCGAGATCGACCGGGCGATCGCCACCGCTGTGGCCGCAGACCCGAAGGCGCTGGGCTTTGCCGCCGCGCCGCGCCGGCCGGGCTTGCGCGTGCTGCCGATCCGCGCGGGCGGGCGGCTGCTGCGCCCGGCAGACCGGGATTATCCGCTGCGCCGCACGATCATGGCCTATCGCCCTGTGGGCGCGCAGCCGCTGCTGATCGCTTATCTGGCCTGCTTGCGCGGGGTTTTTCCGCCGGCTTCCTGAGATTTCCCGCCGCTGCCGCGCGGTGTCAGCTTGCCGACAGGGCGGCAGGCTAAGCCACAGGGAGACGACACGAGGATTCGGAGAGGATATGCGTCAGTGGCTTTTTGCGGCGGCGGCCTGTGCCTGCCTGCCTTTCGCGGCTTTGGCCGATACCCATGCGGCGGCCGGCGGTTCGCCCCTGAAGATCATCGGCTCGGGCGAATTGCCCGGCTATGAGGGCGATTTCGATCATTTCGCGGTGGATACGGCCGGCCAGCGCCTGTTCCTCGCCGCCGAGGACCATGGCACGCTGGAGGTGTTCCGGCTGGGCTCGCTGGCTCATCTGAAGACGGTGAAGGGCCCGATCGAGACCCCGCATGCCATCCTGTTCCTGCCCGATGTGCACAAGCTGCTGGTGACAGAGACCGGGCCAAGCCTGCCACACTACTTCAACGCCGACACCTATGCTTTCGAAAAGCCGCT
This sequence comes from Novosphingobium sp., assembly GCA_035653915.1. Lineage (GTDB taxonomy): Bacteria > Pseudomonadota > Alphaproteobacteria > Sphingomonadales > Sphingomonadaceae > Novosphingobium. The sequence continues at coordinate 20,757 of DASRYE010000322.1, forward strand.
GAAGCTGGTGCAGGGCGCTGATTCGATGGGCTATGACGCCCCCCGCAACCGCGCCTATATCGTGACCGGCGGCAAGGAAGTGCCGATGCCGGATTCCTGGCTGGAACAGGTCAATCCGCGCACCGGGGCCAGGATCAACAAGGCGCATTTCGCTTCTGCCAACGTGCAGGGCATGGCGGTCGAGCAGGCCGGGCCCCATCTTTATATCAACGTCAGCGATCAGCATTACATCGCCGTGCTCGACAAGGTGAGCCTGAAGGAGCTGGCGCGCTGGCCGGTCGATCCGGCGCTGGGCACCAATTGCTGCTTTGCCTTCGACGAGCCGGGCCACCGCCTGTTCCTGGCCACCCGCGCGCCGGGCAACCTGCTGGTGCTGGATTCGCGCAGCGGGGCGGTGCTGGCCCGCTTCAAGGCGCCGGAACGGGTGGACCAGATCGAATGGGATGCCCGGCATCGCCGCGTCTATGTGATCGGCGGCGAGGGCTGGATCCAGATCATCGAGGCGCGCGGCAAGGACCAGTTCGTCGAACTGCCCCGGCTTGACACCGCCCCCGGCGCCAAGACCAGCGTGCTCGTGCCCTCGCGCAACGAGCTTTATGTCGCCGTGTCGCCCGGTGACAGCAAGGCGATGGCCAGAATTCTCCGCATTTCGACAGGACGATAAGATGCGCAAGCTTTCCATGCTTCTGGCCGCCAGCCTTGCCGTTGCCGGCACCGCTGCGGCCCTGCACGCCGAGGACAAGGCGCCGGTGCCGGCCGGCTTCTTCCGCCTGCAATCGGTGGCCCGCCTGCCGGGCGGCGCGCCCGATTGGGATTACCTGGCCTATGACAGCCAGCGCCAGCGCCTGTTCATCGACCGGCGCGACGACGGGCTGTGGGTGTTCGACACAAGGCTGGGCAAGGTGCTGCGCCGCATGCCGCACACCGAAGGGGCAGGGGCAACGCTGCTGGTGCCTGCCCTGCGGCGCGGCTTTGTAACCAATGAGGATGGCTCGACTACGGTGTTCGACATGGCCAGCCTGGCCGTCATCAAGCGGCTGAAGTTTGCCAGCGATGCCGATGCGGCCAGCTATGATCCGGTGAGCGGCCGGGTGGCCTTCGTCTCGGCCGACAGCCAGCAGGTCACGCTGGTCGATCCGCGCGGCCTGAAGGTGGTCGGCACGCTGAAGGTGCCGACCGGAAAGGCGGATGGATCGGCCGCCGACGGGGCGGGGCACATCCTGCTCAACGCGCGCGATCGGGCAATGGTGCTGCAGATCGATGCCGCCTCGGCCCGGGTGCTGGCGCAATGGCCGGTGACCGGCTGCAGCCAGCCCACCGGCATGGCCATCGACACTGCCAGCCACCGCGCCTTCATCGGCTGCCGCGGCGCCCAGCCGGTGCTGGCGGTGATGAACACCCAGACCGGCCAGGTGGTGCAGACGCTCGACATCGGGCGCGGCAATGATGGCGTCGTCTACGATCCCGTCCACCACCGCATCCTCACCACCAACGGCGTGGATGCGAATATCGTGGCGATCCACCAGGACGATGCCGACCATTACCGCATCGAGCAGGCCGTGACGACGCGGCCTTTCGCGCGCACCATGGCCTATGATCCGCAGCGCCAGGCGATCTTCACGGTCACCGCCGAGGGGGTGGTCGATCCGGCCCAGCCGGTCAACACCGGGCCCGCCCGCTTTTACCCCAACGCCTATTTCCCCGGCAGCATGGTCGTGCTGACCTATGCGCCGACGCGGAAATGACAGCCGCTGGCGTTTCGGGCCCCAGGCCCGGCCCGCCACCAAGCGATGCAATGGCCGCCAGCGCCCGCGAACAGGGCCGCGGCCGGGAGAGGACCGGATCATGAATGTGATAACTGAAACGCCCGCCAGCGAAGGGCTGCAGAGCGGCGCGATGGCGCCTGCCCTTCCTGCCGCGCCCGCCGGCGAGGGCTGGGCGATCGGCGTTGTGCCCTGGCCGGTCTATCTGGTGCTGGTCGCGGTGCTGGCGGCCTTTACCGTGGTGGGGAAGGTGCCCGGCGATATTTCGGTGATGATCGCGGCGCTGGCGGTGGGCGGCTTTGCCTGCGCCGAGCTGGGCAAGCGGCTGCCGGGCCTGTCGCAACTGGGCATGGCGGCGATCTTTGCCACTTTCGTGCCGTCCTATCTTTCCTATTCGGGCCTGTTGCCCAAGCTCTGGGTGAAGGCGATCACCACCTTCACCAAGGACAGCCAGATCCTCTACCTCTACATCGCCGCGATCATCGTCGGCTCTGTTCTCAGCATGGACCGCGAGGTGCTGCTGCGCGGCTTCCTGCGCATCTTCGTGCCGATGGCGGCGGCCACGCTGGCGGCGGTCGCGGTGGGGCTGGGGGTGGGCATGGCCTGCGGCCTGTCGGCGCATGATGTCTTCTTCTTCGTTCTGGTGCCGGCGCTGGGCGGCGGCGTGGGCGAGGGGGCGATCCCGCTCTCGATCGGCTATGCGGGCCTGATGCATCAGGAACAGGGCCTGCTGCTGGCGCGGATTTTGCCGGCGGTGATGTTCGCCAGCCTCACCGCCATCGTCTTTTCCGGCCTGATCAGCGCCTATGCCCGCTCGCATCCGGAACTGACCGGCAATGGCACGCTGCAGGTGGACGAGCACGACGAGATCGGCCTGCTCAACGCCCGGCCCGAGGAAGCGGTGACGCCGGCAGGCATTGCCGGCGCCGGCGCCACGGCCATCGCCCTTTATCTGGTGGGCCTGCTGGGGCAGAGCCTTCTGGGCTTTCCCGGGCCGATCACCATGCTGATACTGGCGATCCTGCTCAATCTGGGCCGGGTGGTGACAGCGCGGCTGAAGGCGGGTTCCTATGCCTATTACCGCTTCTTTTCGGTTGCCGTGACCTATCCGCTGCTCTTTGCCATCGGCGTGGCGATGACCCCGTGGGACAAGCTGATGTCGGCCTTCACCCCGGCGATGATCCTGACCATCGTGGCCACCGTTGCCACGCTGATGGGCACGGGCTTTGTCGTGGGGCGGCTGGTCGGCATGTTCCCGGTGGAAGCGGCGATCGTCACCGTGTGCCGGGCCAGCCAGGGCGGCACCGGCGATGTCGCCATCCTCACCGCCAGCAACCGCCTGCAGCTGATGCCCTTTGCCCAGATCGCCACCCGCATCGGCGGCGCCGCGACAGTGACGACGGCGCTGGCGCTGATGAAATTGTGGGGGTGAGCCATGCCGCCCCCAAACGCTTGACCACCAGGAGGAACGATGAACACGCAGACACTGACAGGCGATTTGCGCCAACCCCTGATCGGCGCGCTGGCAAAGGTGCCGCAGGTGACGATCGGCTTCTGGGCCATCAAGATCCTGGCGACAACGCTGGGCGAGACCGGCGCTGATCTGTTCACCCAGCAATATGCCATGGGTTATGCCGCTGGCATCGCCTTGTTCTGCGTGCCGCTGGTGGTGCTGGTGGCCGCGCAGATCATGGCCGCATCCTTCAACAAATGGCTGTATTGGGCGACCATCCTCGCCTCCACCACGGCCGGCACGGCGCTGGCCGATTTCTTCGATCGCTCGCTGGGCATCGGTTATACGGGGGGCGCGGCCACCTTGCTGGCCTGTGTGCTGGGATCGCTGCTGGCCTGGCGGCTGGTGCTGGGCACGGTGTCTGTGGCCAGCGTTGCCACGCCTCGGGCCGAGACCTTCTACTGGATCACCATCACCTTCTCGCAGACGCTGGGCACCGCGCTGGGCGATTGGGCGGCCGATGATGGCGGCCTTGGCTATGCCGGCGGCGCTGCGGTGTTTGGCGGCGCGCTGCTGGTGCTGGCGCTGCTCTATTTCCTGACCGGGGCCAGCCGGGTCGCGCTGTTCTGGGCCGCATTCATCCTCACCCGGCCGCTGGGCGCCACGGTGGGCGATTTTCTCGACAAGCCGCTGGCGCAAGGGGGCCTCGATCTGGGGCGCGATTATGCCACCTATGTGCTGATCGGGGTGATCGCGGTGGCGCTCTGGTTCGTGCCGCAAAGGCCCGGCAAGGCGCATTGAGGAGGCCTGCTGCCGAAACACAAAGGGCTCACCGCCGCACCCCGGCGGTGAGCCCTTTGCTTGGCCTGGCTGGCGCTTTGGCGGTCAGTCCAGCTTCTTCAGTTCGGCTGCGATTTCCTGCGGGGTGAGGGGGCGGAAGCCCACCTTGCGCATCTCGGGCGAGCCGATGATGTCCTGCACGTCCTTGGAGAGCAGGAACTGGGCATAGGCTTTCAGCCAGGGCTCCAGCGGCGTGCCGGGCGCGCGGTTGATGTTGATGCCGATCGGCGAGGCCAGCGGGTGCAGCGGCCCTTCCATCGTGCCATCCGACAGCGTGCCCCTGTCGTCGATCACCATCGGCACGAATTTGATCCGGGGGCCAAAATCGGCCAGATGCTTCCAGGTGGTCACCCCGTTCATCGGCGCGGTGTTGTTCCAATAGTCCATCAGCACCATGCCATAGGCATCCTGCGCCACGGCATTGATCGCGCTTTCCTCGGTGGGCATCCATTCGGTCTGGGGCGTGAAGGGGTGGCCGCCAAAGACCTCGCGCATTTCATCGATCATCGCCAGAATGGCCGAAGTGTCACGCGTGACATAGGGATGGATCGGCACCGGCCCGACATCGCCGCCCACCCCCAGCTGCGACCAGTGGGTGATATCGCCCTGCTTGCCGCCCGTGGTGAAGACGGCGGCGGCCTGTTCCAGGGTGATCTGTTTGATCGGATTGCTGGCATTGACCCACACGCCGGTCGACAGCTTGTTGTTCGGATTGCTGTCATAGCCGATCTTGATATAGGTCGGCGGATAGCCGAAGCGCTGCGTGAAGCCATCAACCTCGGCACGGCGGTTGCCGCGGCCGATGGGCCCGAAGGCCGATTTGCCCGAGGTCAGCCCCTCGACCGACAGGGTGGAGCCCATCATGATCTTCTGGAACTTGATGTTGGGCTCCTTTTGCGCCCACAGCACGTCGAGCTTGTCGAACAGCGGGATCAGCACGTCATTGCCGGCCACGAACACCGTGTCAGGCCCGACGGTGTAATCCTTGTCGGCGGGCACCGAGAGGGCTCTGGGCACATAGGGCGCGGGCAGCGGCTCGGCGCTGCGGGCGATGGTGGCAGCGCCGATCAGGCTGCACAGCGCGCTGCCGGCCAGGGCGGCCAGCAGGGCGCGCCGGGCCGGCCGGCGGCGGGCAGGGCGGAATGGAGACGGAATTGTGTGCATCTTATTGGCCCTCGGCTTCGCCAGACGGAAAGGGTGACGGGAACGGGAAATTGAGCTTTGGCCCCTGTTTGGAGCGCGGCGCCCAGCTATCGGCCTGATCGAGCCTGGCCAGTTCGGCCGCGACATCGACCGCGCTCAGCGGCAGGTAGCCCTTGGCGTCCATGGCGATGGCCTGCTGCCCCTCTTTGGAAAGGATCAGCCGCATATATTCCTTGACCACAGGGTCGAAGGCGCTGCCCGGTTCGCGGCGGATGTAGATGTAAAGATCGCGCGCATAGGGGTAGGTGCCGGCCAGCAGTTCGGCGCGGGTGCCGGTGGTGATGGTCTTGCCATCGCGCCCCAGGATCGGCACCACCCGGACATTGGCCCTGACATTGGGCGTGACCTTGTTGAGCGCGACGATGCCGATCGCCTGGGGATCGGCGGCGACCTTGGCGATCACATCGGCATAATGCACGAACTGCTCGTAATTGGGCGAGAAGACCGGGCCCGGGAAGGCGCCCATCTTGCGATACATCATGTATTCGCCGACATTGGGATCCTCGGGGCGCATGTAATTGTCCCAGTAGAGGCCGGTCGGGTGGATCGGCTTGTCGGCCAGGCTGCCGCCCAGGCCGATCTGGTTCCAGTTGGTGAAATCGCCCGTGCCGCTGCCGGTGGAAAAGATCGAGGCGACCTGCTGCTGCGAGAGATAGCGGACCGGATTGCTCTTGTTGACGATGATGCCCAGCGGGCTCATCCGGGCGGCCGGGTTGAGCGAGCCATGGCCGACGCGAATGATCAGCGCTGCAACCGGGTCTTTCTTCGAGCCGTAGATCTTCTCGTAGGGCAGCAGTTCCAGCAAGGTGGCGCCGCCGCCCTCGGGGGCGAACACGGTGGTGTCGTAGGTGATGCCCGGTATCGCCGAGCCATTGCCCCTGAGCACGGGGGTGAAGCGGATGCCGGGGTGGGTTCGGGTGAACAGCGCGTTCCAGCGCGTCACCATGCCCGCCATATCGTCGAAGCCCAGAATGCGCAGCGATCCGTCATGCATGATATAGGCGTGATCATGCGGCGCGGGCACCGGCCGGGGATGATAGGCCGGCAGCGCCGGATCGACCGGCGCTGCTGCTGGCGGCCCTGCGGCTTGTGCCCATCCGCTGGCGGGCAGCATGGGCAGGGCAAGCAGGGCGGCC
>DASRYE010000323.1:0-12512 GCA_035653915.1 Novosphingobium sp.
AAGCTGGTCTATTTCATGTCGATCGAGGAAGCCAAGTTCCGCAATCCGGTGGAACCGGGCGTGCTGCTCGATCTGCATGTCAGCTTTGTCCAGAAGCGTTCGCGGGTGTGCAAGTTCCGCGGGCAGGCGCTGCTGGAAGGCAAGGTCGCCTGCGAGGTGAACTTCACCGCGATGATCGCCGATCCGCCGGCCGCGGCCTGAGAAAGCCCGCCAAACCGCTGGACAAAAGCGCGGCGCCCGGCTAAGGCGCCGCCTTCCTTTTCGGCCGGTCGGAACCGGCAAGCGCAGAAAGAGATTGTCATGGCCAAGGCCAATATCCATCCCGACTATCACTTCATCACGGTGCAGATGACCGACGGCACCTCCTTCCAGACCCGCTCGACCTGGGGCAAGGAAGGCGACACGCTGGTGCTCGACATCGACCCCACCTCGCACCCGGCGTGGACCGGCGGCAACCAGCGCCTGCTCGATCAGGGCGGCCGTGTGGCCCAGTTCAACAAGCGCTTCGGCGGGCTCACCCTCAAGAAGGGCTGAGGCTTTACGCCACGGGCGTGCCCCACAGGCACGCTTCGGGCAACGCGCATGCGGCGGGGGCTTTGGCTCCCGCCGTTCGCGTTTGGGGCGGGCCGCGCCACGGGCCCCCGCAATAAATTTCGCGTCAGGCACAGATTCCCTCTTCCCAAGCGCGCCGTCTCGTGTAAATGCCCGCCTCCCGACGGGGACGCAGATGCACTGCTCCTCCTCATGTGGCGATTGTAGCTCAGTTGGTTAGAGCGCCGGTTTGTGGTACCGGAGGTCGAGGGTTCGAACCCCTTCAATCGCCCCATTTCCCCCTTCAGCCTTGGTTCCCCTTCGCAGGCAGCATGCCGCAGGACGCGAACTGGCCGAATTTCCAATAGGCTGGCGCCCGCGCCCCCTTGCCGCTGGCCGCCGGGCCTGCCAAAGCCGCTTTCTGGCCACAAGGGCCTGCGCCGGCATGGCCGGCCCCCGGTGAGGACTGCCTTTTCGCGATGCATGGTTTTGCCAATCCCGCCCGTTTTCTGCGCATGGCGCGCTGGCTGATGCCGCTGTGCCTGCTGGCTGGCCTGTTGCTGGCGTTGCCGGCGCTGGCCTGGGGCGTGGGCTTTGGCCCGGCAGACAGGCTGCAGGGCGATTCGGTGCGCATCCTCTATCTGCATGTGCCCTGCGCCTGGCTGGGGATGATGGGCTGGTCGGGCATTGCCGTGGCCAGCTTTACAGAGATCGTCTGGCGCCATCCGCTGGCGGCGGTGGCCGCGCGCGCGCTGGCGCTGCCGGGGGCAGTGTTCACGGCGCTGTGCCTTGTCACCGGCTCGCTGTGGGGCCGGCCGGCCTGGGGCACGTGGTGGGTGTGGGATGGGCGGCTCACCAGCATGCTGGTGCTGCTGTTCCTCTATTTCGCCTATATGGCGCTGGCCCATGCGGCCGACGACAGCCAGGAAGGCGCGCCCGCCCGCCTGCCGGCGATCTTCGGTCTGGTGGGCGCGGTGAACCTGCCGATCATCCATTATTCGGTGCTGTGGTGGAACAGCCTGCACCAGCCGCCCAGCATCACGGCGGCGGTCATTTCCGGCAAATCGGCCATGGCGGCGGATTTCCTGGTGCCGCTGCTGGTGGGCACCTTGGGGTTCAGCCTGCTGTTTGGCGGCGTGGTGCTGGCGCGCATGCGCATGCTGCTGGCCAACGCCCAGGCAGAGGCCCGCCTGCGCCGCAAGGCCATGGCCGCCACCACCAGCACAGAGGCTTTCTGACATGCGCGAGGCATTTGATCAGTGGCAATTCGTCATCGCCGCCTATGCGATAGGGGCCGCCGGCATCGCCGCGCTGCTGGGTCACAGCCTGTGGGCCATGCGCCGGGCCGAACGGCGGCGCGACAGCATCATCGGCCGCAGCGCCAAGAGGAACGGGTAAGGGCATGAAGGCCAAGCATCAGCGGCTGGTTTTGTTGAGCGTGGCGCTGGTGGCGCTGATTGGCGCCGGGCTTCTGGCGATCTGGGCGCTGCGCAATCAGGCGAGCTACTTCTACGTGCCGGCCGATATCCGCGCCCATCCGCCGGCCGAAGGCAAGGCGGTGCGGCTGGGCGGCATGGTGCAGCGCGGCAGCATGCACAACGAGGCCGATGGCGTGACGGTGGATTTCATCGTCGGCGATGGCAAGGCCAGCGTGCCGGTGCGCTTCTCCGGCATCCGCCCGGCGCTGTTCGTGGAAGGCTCTGGCGTGGTTGCCGAGGGCCATCTGGGCGCCGACGGCATCTTCCACGCCGACAATCTGCTGGCCAAGCATGACGAGAAATATGTGCCCCGCGAAATGAAGAACATGACAGCCGACGAGGCCCGCAAGGCCGTGGCGGAGACGCGCTGAGATGATGGCGGAACTGGGCCTTTGCGCTTTGTGGCTGGCAGCGGCGCTGGCGGGTTTGCAATTGCTGGCAGGCGGCCTCTCGCTGGGGGCAAAGGGCAGCGATCTGGCCGGCATCATCCGCCCGGTGGCGATCGTGCAGGGGCTGCTGGCGCTGGCCGCCTTTGGCGCGCTGGTGCTGCTTTTCGTCAACACCGATCTGTCGGTGAAGCTGGTGGCCGACAACAGCCATTCGGCCAAACCGCTGATCTACAAGATCGCCGGCACATGGGGCAATCATGAAGGCTCGATGCTGCTGTGGGTGACGGTGATGGGCCTTGCCGGCGCCTGCGTGGCGGTGCTGGAACATCGCCTGCCGCAGCGCACGCTGAACGCAACGCTGGCCGCGCAGGCCTTCATCAGCCTGGGTTTCTACGCCTTCCTGCTGTTCGCCTCCAACCCCTTCGCCCGGCTGGTGCCGGCACCTGAAGAGGGCAATGGCCTTAACCCGCTGCTGCAGGATCCGGGCCTCGCCTTCCATCCGCCCACGCTGTATCTGGGCTATGTCGGCCTGTCGGTGGCGTTCAGCTTTGCCGTGGGCGCGCTGGTCACGCGGGAAGTGGGGCCGGCCTTTGCCCGCGCCATGCGCCCCTGGGTGCTGGGCGCGTGGATCTTCCTCACGCTGGGGATCACGGCGGGCAGCTATTGGGCCTATTACGTGCTGGGCTGGGGCGGCTGGTGGTTCTGGGATCCGGTGGAGAATGCCTCGCTGATGCCCTGGCTGGCGGCCACGGCGCTGCTCCATTCCGCCAGCGTGCTGGCCGCGCGCGATGCCTTGCGCACCTGGACGGTGATGCTGGGCGTGGTCGCCTTTTCCATGTCGATGATCGGCACGTTCCTCGTGCGGTCGGGCATTCTCACCAGCGTCCATGCCTTCGCGGTGGATCCCACGCGCGGCGCCTTCATCCTGGCGCTGCTGGCGGTGAACATCGGCGCGGCGCTGGCGATCTTTGCCCTGCGCGCCGGCAGCGTGGCCGAGGGCGAGCGGTTTGCCGTGACCAGCCGCGAGGGCGCGCTGGTGTTCAACAATGTCATGCTCACCTCGATCCTCGGCATTGTCCTGCTGGGCACGCTCTATCCGCTGGTGACAGAGGCGCTGGGCGAGAAGGTTTCGGTGGGCCCGCCCTATTTCACCCCCACTTCGGCGATCTTCGCGCTGCCCATGCTGCTGGTGCTGGTTGTCGGCCCGCTGCTGCGCTGGCGGCGCGATCGGCTGGCGCGGGTACGGGGGCTGCTGGCGCTGCCGGCGCTGGCCTCGGCCGCCGGGCTGGTGGCGGCGCTGGTGCTGGGCGTGCCGGCGGGGCTGCCGCTGGTGGGGCTGGCGCTGGCGCCGGGCCTGGCCGTGGCCAGCCTGCTGCCGCTGAAGGGGCGCAATCTGGCCCATGCGCCGCTGCCGCTGTGGGGCATGGTGGCCGCGCATCTGGGTATTGCCATCAGCCTGTTCGGCATGGCCTGCGACAGCGCCTTCAGCCAGGAAACGCTGATCGCCGCGCGCGAGGGCGAGAGCGCCCGCGTGGGGCCATGGACAGTGCGCCTGGCCACCGTTGGCCCCATCGCCGGCCCCAACTGGACCGCGCTGGAAGCCCGCCTTGAGGCACACCGCGCCGATGGGCCGGTGCACACGCTCACGCCGCAATCGCGCAGCTTCTGGGCGCCGGCGCAGACAACCCCCGTCTCGGCCCTGCTGACCCGCGCCGATGGCCAGCTCTACACCGTGCTGGGCGATGAAGTGCGCGACGACAAGGGCGCGCCCACCGGCCGCTGGCAGCTGCGCCTTTGGTGGAAGCCTTTCGTGCCGGCCATCTGGCTGGGCGGGCTGCTGGTGGCGCTGGGCGGCGTGCTGGCGCTGCTGGGCCGGGTGGCGGCCGATATCCGCCGCCGCCGGGTGGAGGAGAAGATCGCCTTCCGCCGCAACCATCCCAAGGGAGAGCAGTGATGGCCGCCACACAGGGCAAGGGTGTGCGCTGGGCGCTGTGGCTGCCGCTGGGCCTGTTTGCCGCTTTCGTGGCGCTGGTGGTGGTGGGGCTGCTGACGCCCAAGAACACCGACATCCCCAGCCGGCAGATCGGCCAGGCGCTGCCGGCGTTCACCCTGCCGCCCGCCGCCGATGGCCAGCCGGGCCTTGCCGCGGGCGATTTTCAGGGCGGCCATCCGCGCCTCCTCAACATCTTTGCCAGCTGGTGCGTGCCCTGCCGGGTGGAAGCGCCGGTGCTGGCCGATCTTGCCCGCGCAGGCGTGGAAGTGGACGGCATCGCCATCCGCGATCACAAGGCGGATCTCGCCGCTTTCCTGGCCGCCAATGGCAACCCCTATGCCCGCATCGGCGCCGATGACATCAGCGCGGTGCAGCTGGCGATCGGCTCCTCGGGGGTGCCGGAAAGCTTCGTGGTCGATGCCCATGGGGTGATCCGCTATCAGCATATCGGCGATATCCGGCCCGAACAGGTGCCGATGATCCTGCAGAAGCTGAAGGAGGCGGGCCAATGATTCGCAGCCATCTGATTCGCAGCCGCGTGATTCGCGCAGCTGTCATGCCCGCCGCCCTGCTGCTGGCCGCCACGCCGGCGCTGGCCGATGATACCATGCCGCCGGCCCCCTATGCCTATCGCCAGCTGGCCGATCCGGCGCAGGAGGCCAAGGCCAAGGCGCTGATGGAAACGCTGCGCTGCCTTGTCTGCCAGAGCCAGTCGATCGCCGATTCGGATGCCACCATCGCCGGCGACATGCGCAACCAGGTGCGCCTGCGCATCGCCGCAGGGGAAGACCCGGAGCATATCCGCAAATGGCTGATCGCCCGCTATGGCGATTATGTGTCTTACGAGCCGCGGCTCTCGGCGCTCACCTGGCCGCTGTTTGCCGGGCCCGCGCTGCTGCTGCTGGCAGGTGCGGTGATGTTGGGGCGCCGCTTTGGCGCTGCGCAAAAGGCGGAAGGGAAGGGCGCATGATCGCCTGGTTGCCGATTGTGGCCGTGGCGCTGGCGGCGTTTCTGGCGCTGGTGGCGCTGCGCGCGCCGCGTGTGGGCTGGGAGGCGCTGGCCGCCGCCCTGTTGATCGGCCTTGCCGGCTATGGCTGGCAGGGCCACCCCGGCCTTGCCGGATCGCCCGCCGCCGGCAGCGCCGATGCGCCCGACATGGCCTCTGGCATGGTGGCCGAAAGGCTGCTGCTGGCCGGCGATGCGGGCCAGGGCGACAAACACCTCATCATTGCCGACGCGCTGACCCGCCACGGCCAGTATGCCGATGCGATCACCGTGCTGCGCGGCGCCACCGATGCCGATCCGAAAGACAGCCAGGCCTGGCTGGCCATGGCCAATGCGCTGGTGGCCAAGGCAGAGGGCAATCTTTCGCCCGCCGCTCTGTTGGCCTTCCGTCGCGCCGCCGAGACAGATCCGCGCGCGCCCGGCCCGCCCTATTTCCTGGGGCTGGCGCTGGCCCGCAGCGGCCGCTTCGAGGAAGCGCGCGGTTTGTGGCTGAATGTGGTGCAAAATGCCCCCGCCAACGCCCCCTGGCGCGATCACATCGCCCAGCGCATCCTGCGCCTCGACCGGCTGATCGTATTGGCACGCCAGATGCAGGCACAACACTGATCCTCGCGCATTGGCCCTCATGAGGCGTGTTGCGGCGGCTCATGGGCCCTGCTAAGGGCCGCCGGCGTTCATCCCGGAGCAAGGTCCGCTGTGCGGGCCGCCGGGATGACAAGCGTATACAGGGGCGCTGAAATGAGCGTTGCGATTGAAGGTCAGGCTGCGGGCAAACAGACGCAGGTATATGGTCCGACCAGGCCCGGTTCCGAACATCAACATGGCAGTCTGACTGCCCTTGCGGTGGGCGCGATCGGCGTGGTGTTCGGCGATATCGGCACCAGCCCGCTTTATGCCATCCAGGCGATCATGACCGGCGAGCATCCGCTGCCGATCGATATTCTCAACATCTATGGCGTTATCAGCCTGATTTTCTGGACGATGGTGATCGTCGTCACGCTGAAATACGTCTTCGTCGTCATGCGCTGCGACAACAACGGCGAGGGCGGCAGCCTGGCGTTGCTGGCGCTGATCAACCGCAAGGTGCCGGGCACGCGCGGGCTGGGGCTGCTGGTGGTGGGCGGCCTGCTGGCCACCGCCCTGTTCTATGCCGACTCGATGCTCACCCCGGCGATCTCGGTGATCTCGGCGGTGGAAGGGCTCGACGTTGTCAGCACCGAATTCCACCCCTTCATCGTGCCCATCGCGCTGGTCATCCTCATCGGCCTGTTCCTCATCCAGTCACGCGGCACCGAGAAGGTGGGCAAGCTGTTCGGCCCGGTGATGCTGGTCTATTTCGCGGTGATCGCGGCGATGGGCCTGTGGAACATCCGCCTGCACCCGCAAGTGCTGTGGGAGCCGCTGAACCCGCTCTACATCTGGGTGTTCTTCAAGGCCCATCCGGTGATCTCGTTCCTGTCGCTCTCGGCGGTGGTCTATGCGATCACCGGCGTCGAGGCGCTCTATGCCGACATGGGCCATTTCGGCCGCCAGTCGATCACGCTGTCGTGGCTGGTGGTGGTGTTCCCGGCGCTGGTGCTCAATTATATGGGCCAGGCCGCGCTGCTCATCTCCACGCCGTCGGCCTCGTCGAACCCCTTCTTCAACATGGTGCCCACCCAGCTGCAGCTGCCGCTGGTGGTGCTGGCCACGCTGGCCACGGTGATCGCCAGCCAGGCGGTGATCTCGGGCGCCTATTCGGTCACCCAGCAGGCGATCCAGCTGGGCTATATTCCGCGCTTCCGCATCAAGCACACCAGCCACGATATGGCCGGCCAGATCTATGTGCCCACCATCAACTGGTTCCTTGCCTGCATGGTGGCCGCACTGGTGATCTCGTTCAAAAGCTCGGCGGCAATGCTGCCGGCCTATGGCCTGGCGGTGGTGGGCACGATGTTCATCACCACCGGCATGCTGGGCGTGGTGGCGCTGCGCATCTGGAAGCTGGCGACATGGAAGGCGGGGCTGGCACTGGCCTTCTTCCTGCTGGTCGATTTCGCCTATCTGGCGGCGGGCAGCGCCAAGTTCTTCGAAGGGGCGTGGTTCCCGGTGGTGGTGGGCCTGCTCATCTTCAGCATGCTGACGACCTGGGCCAAGGGCCGCGAGCTGATGCGCGAGAACATGGCCGAAGGCTCTCTGCCGCTGGAAATCTTCGCCAAGAGCGCCCATTCCAGCGCCGTGCGCGTGCCGGGCACGGCGGTGTTCCTGTGTTCCTCCAGCCTCGTCGTGCCCTCGGCGCTGCTGCACAACATCAAGCACAACAAGGTGCTGCACGAGCGGGTGGTGATCCTCACCGTGCAGATCGAGGAAGTGCCCTATGTGCCCGAGGAAAAGCGCATCGCCGTCACCGAGATCGGCCAGGGCTTCTACCGGGTGGTGATTCGCTTCGGCTTCCTGGAAAACACCGATGTGCCCGCCGCCCTCAAGCACGTAACCATGTGTGGCGAGCCCTTCGACATGATGAAGACCAGCTTCTTCCTCTCGCGCCAGACGCTGATCTCTTCCTCCAAGCCGGGCATGGCCATCTGGCGCGAAAAGCTGTTCGCCTGGATGCTGCGCAATGCCACCAGCGCGATGGAGTTCTTCCACCTGCCGATCAACCGCGTGGTGGAACTGGGCAGCCAGGTGGAAATCTGAGAGCGGCGCCGGCTGCATAGAAATTCTTTGGGGGCGCCAGCACCGGGGGCGGTTGCGCCCGGCGCCAGCCTCTCTAAAACAGCGCCTCGCGGACACTTTTTCCCCTTGATTGGAGCATAGCCATGGCTTTCGTCCTTCCCGAACTTCCCTATGCCAAGGATGCTTTCGGCAGCGTGCTGTCTGCCGAGACCTTCGATTATCACCACGGCAAGCATCACAATGCCTATGTTACCCAGGCGAACGACCAGGTGAAGGGCACCGAGCTGGAAGGCAAGAGCCTGCTCGACGTGATTGCCGCCGCCAAGGCCGCCGGCAACAAGAAGCTGTTCAACGCCTCGGCGCAGATCTGGAACCACACCTTCTACTGGCTGGGCCTCAGCCCCGAGAAGCAGGCCCCCTCGGAAGCGCTCGCCGCCAAGATCGACGCTGACCTCGGCGGCATCGACGCGCTGAAGGCGGCGCTCAAGGCTGAAAGCGCTGGCCACTTTGCCAGCGGCTGGGGCTGGCTGGTGCTGGAAGACGGCAAGCTGAAGGTGACCAGCTTCCACGACGCCGACACCCCCGTGGCCTATGAGGGCGTGACCCCGCTGTTCACCCTCGATGTCTGGGAACACGCCTACTACGTCGATTATCGCAATGCGCGCCCGAACTACCTCGACGCGCTGCTCGACCACGTGAACTGGGCCTTCGTCGAAGACAACCTCGCCGGCACCGGCGCTGCCAAGGCCGACCAGCAGGGCTGATCGCAGAGCTTAAGCTACAGAATAACCCCGGTCCTTGCGAAAGGGCCGGGGTTTTTTCTATGCGCCAGCAAGGCGGGGAAGGGGGCCTACTTCTCCTCGCCCAGCCCGTGCTTCAGCAGCATCGGCATATGGGCGAAGGTGAACAGGAAGGAGGCCGGCATGAACACCATCAGCTTGGCCCGCAGCCACTGGTCGAAAGTGAACCAGCCGGGATAGGCGAACACCTCGTTCAGCGCGGCCAGGAACAGGAAGAAGAAGCCCCAATTGCGCGACAGCTTCATCCAGCCCAGCTCGTTCAGCCCTTCAAAGGCGCTTTCCAGCAGATATTTCAGCGTCGGCCGCCCGCGCCACCAGCCAGCCAGCAGCATGGCGGCAAACAGCAGGTAAACGGCGGTGGGCTTGTGGCGGATCCAGGTCTCGTCCTGCCGCCAGATGGTCAGCGCGCCAAAGCCCACCACCAGCACGGTCGACAGCCACAGCATTGGCGTTACCCGCCCGCGCCAGACCTTCGAGGCCACCAGCGCCACCAGCGTGGCGATAATGAACACCACCGTGCTCTTGGTCACGGCCACCACATCGGGCAGCGCGGCTGCCTCGCCGGCCGGCTTCAGCAGCCGCCAGGCGATGAAGAAGGCCACCACCGGGCCATAATCGATGGCCAGGTTCAGCCAGTGCGAGGATTTCTTGGCCTGCGGGGCCTGCTGCTCGCTCATCACGCTACCCCCGCGATCACGCGCGCCACCAGATCGGGATCGAAGGGGCGCAAATCGTCGATTGTCTCGCCCACGCCAATGGCATGGATGGGCAGGCCATATTGCTCGGCCGCGGCCACCAGCACGCCGCCGCGCGCGGTGCCATCCAGCTTGGTCATGACCAGGCCCGTCACCCCCGCCACCTCGCGGAACACCTCGATCTGGGCCAGCGCGTTCTGGCCATTGGTGGCATCCAGCACCAGCACCACATCATGGGGCGCGGCCGGGTTCAGCCGGCCCAGCACGCGGCGGATCTTGGCCAGCTCGTCCATTAGCTCGCGCTTGTTCTGCAGGCGCCCGGCAGTATCCACCACCAGCGCATCGGTGCCCAGCCGGGTGGCCTCCTTCACCGCGTCGAACACCACGCTCGCCGGGTCTCCGCCTTCCGGGCCCTTCACGATGGGCACGCCCAGCCGCCCGGCCCACACGCCCAGCTGGCCGATGGCCGCCGCGCGGAAGGTGTCGCCAGCGGCCAGCATCACCGCATAGTCCTGCTCCTGGAAGACATGGGCCAGCTTGGCGATGGTCGTCGTCTTGCCGCTGCCGTTCACGCCGATCACCAGCACCACATGCGGGCGGGGAAAGGCGGTCACATCCAGGGGCTTGGCCACCGGGCGCAGGATCTCGGCGATCTCCTCGGCCACGGCCATGCGGATGGCGGCCTCGTCGGCACCATGTTCGAAGCGGCGTTCGGCCAGCTTGCCGCGGATGCGGGCGGCCGCGCGCGGCCCCACATCGGAGAGGATCAGCGCATCCTCCAGATCGTCGAGCTGATCGTCGGAGAGGCGGTTGCCCCCTGCAATGCCGGCCAGATTGCCGGTGAAGCGTTCGGAGGTTTTCGCCAAGCCGCCGAGAATGCGGCTGCTCCAGCTGTCGGCGCTCATGCCAGAAGTCCTTCGTGGATATGCGTGGGGGTCAGGGTGAGAAGCGTGCCGGCGGGCGTGCCGGCGGGCAGGGCGATGCGGGCAAAGGCGGGCGTGTGGCCGGTGCCATCGCGCTCGGCCAGCACCTGCGCCGGCTGGCCGACAAGGCCCGCCTGCCAGCGCGCGCGCTGTTCTGCCACGGCCGCGCGCAAGGCGGCGGCGCGCGCGGCGATCAGCGGGCGGGGCAGCTGCGGCATGCGGGCCGCAGGCGTTTCCGGGCGCGGCGAATAGGGGAAGATATGGCCATGCACGATGCCCATTGCGGCAATGATCGAGAGATTGTCGGCATGGGCGGCCTCGTCCTCGGTGGGGAAGCCGGCGATGATATCGGCGCCCACGGCGATCTCGGGCCGGCGCGCCTTCAGCCCTGCCACCAGATCCAGCGCCTGGGCGCGGCTGTGGCGGCGCTTCATGCGCTTGAGGATGAGGTCGTTGCCATGCTGCAGGGAGAGGTGCAGATGCGGCATCACCCGCGCCTCGCTGCCCAGCAGCTCCAGCAGCAGCGGATCAATCTCCACCCCGTCGACCGAGGACAGGCGCAGGCGCGGCAGCGCCGGAAAGGCCGCCAGAATGGCCGCCACCAGATCACCCAGCCGCTGGCCAAAATCCTGCCCCCAGCCGGTCAGGTCCACCCCCGTCAGCACCACTTCGCGGGCGCCTTGGGCGCAATGGGCCTCCACCTCGGCCAGCACCTGCGCCACCGGTTGCGACCGGCTGGCCCCGCGCCCGGCCGGAATGATGCAGAAGGTGCAGGCATGGTCGCAGCCGTTCTGCACCGGGATGAAGGCGCGGGTGTGCGCGCCGGGCGGGGGCAGCAGGCGGGCCGGGGCAGGCACGTTCCAGGCCCTGGCATCCAGCTTGGCGGCATTGGCCACCAGCCCGTCCACCCCCAGCCGGGCAATCGCCTCGCGCTCCACTTCCACAGCGCATCCGGTCACCACCAGCCGGGCATCGGGATGCTGGCGGCGGGCGCGGCGGATGGTCTGCCGGGTCTGGCGCAGGGCCTCGGCGGTAACCGCGCAGGAGTTGACCACCACCAGATCCTCCGCTGCGCCCAGCAGCGCGCGCAGCCGCTCGCTTTCCGCCAGATTCATGCGGCAGCCCAGCGAGATGATCTCGGCCCCCATCGGCTCAGGCGGTCAGCGCTGCGGGGTCGAACTGGCCGCGGAAAGCCTCGCTGGCAGGGCCGGTCATGGTGATGCCGTCATCCGCGCCCCAGCCGATGACAAGATCGCCGCCGGGCAGCGACACCGTCACTTCGCGCTCCACCAGGCCCCGGCGCATGGCGGCAATCGCCGTGGCGCAGGCGCCGGTGCCGCAGGCGCGGGTGAGGCCGGCGCCGCGTTCCCACACCCGCAGGCGGATATGCCTGCGCGAGAGCACGCTGGCCACATTCACGTTCACTCGCTCGGGAAACAGCGGATCCAGCTCGATCACCGGGCCCATGGCCGCCAGCGGCACGGCATCGGCATCGGCCACAAAGAAGATCACATGCGGATTGCCGACATTCACCGCCACCGGGCTTTCCAGCGTGGTGCCCTCGTGCTCCCAGCTCACCGGCATGGCCAGCGTGTCCATCGCATAGGCCAGCGGAATGGCCTGCCAGCCAAAGCGCGGGCGGCCCATGGCAGCGGCAATGCCCGCCGCCGCCGGCGAGACGGAAAGCCGCCCGCCCAGCGTCTCGATGCTGGCGGCCTGGCCCAGCAGCAGGCCCACCGCGCGGGTGGCATTGCCGCAGGCCTCCACCTCGCCGCCATCGGGGTTGAAGATGCGCATGCGCAGATCGGCCCCGGCCGAAGGCTCCAGCACGATCAGCTGATCACAGCCGATGCCGGTGTGGCGGTTGGCAATGGCGCTGGCCAGCGCGCGATCGATGGGCGGCAGGCTTTGCCCGCGCCCGTCGAGCACGACGAAATCATTGCCCAGCCCATGCATCTTGACGAAGGAGATAGCCATATGCCCGGCCAGATAGGCGCTGGGGGCTCCCGCGTCCAGTGGTGCGTCCAGTGGCGGGGGCGCCTT
>DASRYE010000324.1:0-2633 GCA_035653915.1 Novosphingobium sp.
GTGTAGCCGAAGGCCTGCTGGCGATCGAGCAGGCTGGTCGTCTCCACCGGCAGGGCAGCCAGTTCCGGCTCCACCACTTCCAGCGCTTTCAGGTTGTACTGCGCGCTGGCCAGCCATTCCTCATAGGGCTCGGCGGCGGCCAGGCTCGCCTTGATTTCCTCATCCTCGATGATGCGGCCTTCGGTAAAGTCGATCAGCAGCATGCGGCCGGGCTGCAGCCGCCACTTGCGCACGATCTTCTCTTCCGGGATCGGCAGCACGCCGCTTTCGGAAGCCATCACCACCAGATCATCGTCGGTCACGAGGAAGCGGGCGGGGCGCAGGCCGTTGCGGTCCAGCGTGGCGCCGATCTGGCGGCCATCGGTGAAGGCCACGGCGGCCGGGCCATCCCAGGGCTCCATCAGCGCGGCGTGATATTCGTAGAAGGCGCGGCGCTTGCCATCCATCAGCGGATTGCCGGCCCAGGCTTCCGGGATCAGCATCATCATCGCGTGGACGAGGCTGTAGCCACCGGCCACCAGCAGCTCCAGCGCATTGTCGAGGCAGGCCGTGTCCGACTGGCCATGCGGGATGATCGGCCACATCTTGTCGAGATCAGGGCCCAGCAGCTCGCTTTCCATCGTGCGGCGGCGGGCGTTCATCCAGTTCACATTGCCGCGCACGGTGTTGATCTCGCCGTTATGGGCGATGAAGCGATAGGGGTGCGCCAGCTTCCAGCTCGGGAAGGTGTTGGTCGAGAAGCGCTGGTGCACCAGGCCCAGCGCCGAGACGGTGAGCGGGTTGGTGAGATCGTCGTAGAAGCTGCCCACCTGGGTTGCCAGCAGCAGGCCCTTGTAGACGATGGTGCGCGTCGAGAAGCTGGGCATGTAGAGTTCGGTGATGCCCGGCAGGCCGTGCTTGGCGGCCAGCGCCTCCAGCGGGTTCTGCGTCTGCTTGCGGATCGCCAGCAGCTTGCGCTCGAAAGCGTTCTGGTCGGCGCAGCTTTCGCCGCGGCCCACGATGCACTGGCGGATCACCGGCATCGATTCGAGCACGGCCTTGCCCAGCCCCGGGGTGCTGACGGGCACATCGCGCCAGCCGATCAGGTTCTGGCCTTCCTTGGCGATGAACTTCTCGAAGGTCTCGACGATGAAGTCCTGGCTCGCCTTGTCCTGCGGCAGGAAGCACATTGCCACGCCATAATCGCCCGGCTGCGGCAGCGAAACGCCCGCGCCGCTCGCCCAGTCACGCAGCAGGGCATCGGGCAGCTGGATCAGAATGCCGGCGCCATCGCCCAGCAGAGGGTCGGCGCCAACAGCGCCGCGATGGTCGATGTTTTTCAGAATTTCCAGCGCCTGGGTAATGATGGCGTGGCTTTTTTCGCCTTTGATATGGGCAACAAAGCCCACACCGCATGCGTCATGCTCATTACGCGGATCATAAAGCCCTTGGCCTTGCGGAAATCCCATCGATTATCTTTCCTGCATCATTCAGGGGCGCCACCCTTTGTGTGGCGACCACGAAAATGAACCCTGTTCTAAAAACGCGAATCGTACGCTCGCAAAGCGGCACAGATCGCGCAGGTTTTCCCATGACGGCCGAACGCCGCTTTTGCAACCGCGAAAGCTTGTGCCGATGCGAATCAGCGCCAGAGCGTGGCAGAAGCGCCAGCCGGCCCGGAGCGCCAGCCTCATCATGCCGGCTGGGTCATGTTGTGCGGCCGGGCCCGGGCCAGCGCCCGCCCGCCCGCCGCCAAACGCGCCTAGCGCAGCTCGCGCAAGGAGGCGAGCGCCGAGCGCAAGGTGCTTTCCGCATCGGGGGCCGGGGCGGAGGCGGCAGGGCGCGCTTCGGCCTCTTCCTCGATCCAGCCGCTGCTGTCGCCCACGGCCAGGCTGCGGCGCCAGCGGCCGGCGGGCGGGGCGGGGGCTTCCTCGGCCCCGCTCACGCCGGCGTCATTGGCGCTGGCGCGGCCGTTCATCGCGTCGATCGCTTTCAGAATGCCGGCGATATTGGTAGTGGCGGGCGAAGGCGCGCGTTGCTGGCCGCCCTCTCCGGCCTGCTCGGCAGCTTCGCGGCGGCGCTGCATGGCAATCGCCAGGCGCTCCACCAGTTCCACCTGCGAGAGATGATCGAGCGGGGTGGCGCACAGCCGTTCGGCACCCACCGGCGCTTCCTCTTCAGGCGCCTCGGGCGCGGAGGCGGGCGGCGCCGGCGGCATTTCATAGGCTTCGCGCGCCAGCGGCTGCATGCGGGGCAGGGCGGGCGCCTCGGCCACCGTTGCCGGCGCGGGCGCCAGGATAACGGCAGGCGCCGTCTCGGGCTCTGGCATGATAACCGGGGCGGCGGCGATCACCGGCGCCTCGGCCGGCATCGGCAGGCCTTCCTCGCCCAGTTCCTCATGCGCGCGGATCGGCCGGCGGGCGGGGGCATCGGGGTGGGCATCGGCGCGGCGCACGCGCATCGGCTCGGGCTTGGCGGCCGCCTGGGCGACAGGCTGGGCAGCGCGGGCGCGCATGGCGGGCGCTTCGGCCTCGCTTTCGGTGATGGCGCGGCGGTGGCTGCGGCCCAGCAGGCGGCCCAGGCCAAAACCGGCCAGCGCGCCGCACAGCGCCAGCGCCAGCGCCAGCAGCGCCCGCGCCTTCAGCCCCAGCGGC
>DASRYE010000325.1:0-8774 GCA_035653915.1 Novosphingobium sp.
GGAAAGATCATCATGCCAATGCGCGACCGGCACCACACGCGCCTGCGCCGCGCGCAGGGCCGGCGAGGTTTCCACCAGATGCACCTCTGGCCGGCAGCCAAAGCGGGCCATCACCCGCAGCGCATCGCCCGCCAGTGTGCCGCGCCCCGGCCCCAGCTCCACATAGGCGGCGTTTTGCGGCGCGCCGGCGCGCTGCCACACATCGGCCAGCCACAGGCCCAGCATCTCGCCGAACATCTGGTGGATTTCGGGCGCGGTGGTGAAATCGCCGGCCGCCCCCAGCGGATCGCGCGTGGCATAGTAATGGGCGTTGGCCTCGCCCATGAAGGCCACCAGGCTGATCGGCCCCTGCGCCGCGATGGCCCGCGCCAGCCGCTGCGCCAGCCCGCCTGCTGCGCTCATGCGGGGGGCATCGCCCGGCCCGGCTGCACCGACGGCCGCAGCAGCGCCCGGCCGGCGAAGAACAGGCCGATGAGGATCATCGGCACGCACAGCCACTGGCCCATCGACAGGCCGGTGCGCGCGGCAAATTCGGCCAGCTGCACATCGGGCTCGCGGAAATATTCCACCGTGAAGCGCGCGCAGCCATAGCCCAGCACGAAAGTGCCCATCATCAAGCCCGGCCGCCAGCGCGCCTTCGTCGCCCAGAACAGCACCAGCATGATCAGCCCCAGCGCCAGCCCTTCCAGCCCGGCTTCATACAGCTGGCTGGGGTGGCGCGGCAGGGGCCCGGCATCGCGGTCGGGGAACACCATCGCCCAGGGCACATCGGCGCCCGCCACCCGGCCCCACAGCTCGCCATTGACGAAATTGGCCAGCCGCCCGAAGAACAGGCCAAACGGCGCACAAGGGGCGATATAATCGGCCACGCGCAGGAAGCTGAGGCCATTGCGCCAGCACACATAGCCGATCGCCAGCCCCACGCCGATAAAGCCGCCATGGAAGCTCATGCCGCCCTGCCACAGCTTCAGCAGATCGAGCGGGTGATCGAACAGCTGCGGGCCATAGAAGATCGCATAGCCCAGCCGCCCGCCGCCAATGATGCCCAGCGTGCACCAGAAGAACAGATCATCGACATGGCGCTGGGCCAGCGGGCTGCCCGGCCGGCGGATCATCCGCGACAGGTGCAGATAGCCCAGCACAATGCCCACCAGATAAGCCAGCGAATACCAGCGGATAGTGAAAAAGCCGAGGTTGATGCCGCGGGTCAGGCCCAGATCCTCCCAATAGATCGGCGCCCTCACGGCGCTGGAAGCAGCGGCCATCAGCAAGGCGGACAAGGCAGGCAAGTGAAACGACATCGCGGCAAACCCAAGCAAGGGCCCTTGCGGGCAGACGGCGGCCTTGTGGCACAGCACCTTTACGGATGTAAGTGCGTTTGGGATGCCAGGCGCGGCCCTGCACGGCGATGCACCACGCCCCTGCTAGGCGAAAGCGCGGCAAAGCGGTAAGAGGCTGTGCTGCCCTGCATTCTTTTCCGGTAAAGGCGCCCCTGACGCATGAACGCCATTCGCATTTCCCATCCCCGCGCGGTGATCGACCGGCGCGCGCTTACCGTGGCGATCGGCGAGGCGGTGATGGCCTGCGGGCCTTCGGCGCGGCAAAAGGTGGTGGAACTGCTGCGCGCCGCGCTGGATGCCGGCCGCACCGAGATCGCCCGGCGCCTGGCCGAGCGCCCCTCTGCCGGCCATGAAGTGGCCGAGGCGCAGGCCTTCCTCGTCGACCAGCTGCTGCGGGTGATCTACGACCATGTGACGACGACCGTCTATCCGGTGGCCAACCGCACCACCGGCGAGCGGCTGACGATCATGGCCGTGGGCGGCTATGGCCGGGGCGAGATGGCGCCCCATTCCGATGTCGATGTCGCCTTCCTGATGCCCCACAAGCAAACCTCGTGGTGCGAGCAGGTGATCGAGGCGATGCTCTATTTCCTGTGGGATCTGGGCCTCAAGGTGGGCCATTCCAGCCGCAGCCTCGATGAGATGGTGCGCATGTCGAAGAGCGACATCACCATCTGCACTGCCATGCTGGAAGGGCGCTATGTGTGGGGCGACCAGCCTTTGTTCGAGGAAGCGCGCCGCCGCTTCTTCACCGAGGTGGTGGCCGGCACCGAGCGCCAGTTCGTCACCGAAAAGCTGGCCGAGCGCAACGAGCGCCACAAGCGGCTGGGCGATTCGCGCTATGTGGTGGAACCCAATGTGAAGGAGGGCAAGGGCGGCCTCCGGGATCTCCACACGCTCTACTGGATCGGCAAATATATCCACAAGGTGCAGGCGCCGGCCGAGCTGGTGAATGTGGGCCTGCTGAGCCAGGAGGAATATCGCGCCTTCCGCCGGGCGGAAAACTTCTTCTGGGCGGTGCGCTGCCACCTCCACACCATCACCCGCCGCGCCGAAGACCGCCTGACCTTCGACCTGCAGCGCCAGGTGGCCCATGCCATGAACTTCTCCGACCGGCCGGGCAAAAGCGCGGTGGAGCGGTTCATGCAGTATTTCTTCCTGCAGGCCAAACAGGTGGGCAGCCTCACCGGCGTCTTCCTCGCCCAGCTCGACGAGCAGTTTGCCAGCAAACAGCGCCGCGGCTTCCTGGCGCGGATGAAGGACCGCACCCGGCTGGTGAAGGGCTACAAGGTGGCCGGCGGCCGCATCGCCGCCCCGGCCGACGACTGGTTCGCCCGCGATCCCATCCGCATGCTGGAAATCTTTGCCCTGGCCGACGAGAACGGCTGGGAAATCCACCCCGAAACCATCCGCACGATCACTCGCGATGCCCGCCTGATCGATGCCGATGTGCGCCGCGAGCCGCGCGCCAATGCCCTGTTCATGGATCTGCTGACCAGCCGCAACGATCCTGAAACCACCCTGCGCGCGCTGAACGAGGCGGGCGTGTTCGGCCGTTTCATCCCCGAATTCGGCCGGGTGAACGCGCAGATGCAGTTCGACATGTATCACCACTACACGGTGGACGAACACACCATCCGCGCCATCGGCCTGCTCGCCCGCATCGAGAAGGGCGAGCTGGCCGAAGACCACCCGCTTGCCACCGAGATCATCCACAAGCTGCATTCGCGCCGCACGATCTATGTCTCGGTGCTGCTGCACGATATCGCCAAGGGGCGCGGGGGCGATCATAGCGTGCTGGGCGCCGAGATCGCGCTGCGGCTGTGCCCGCGGCTGGGGCTGGACGATGAGGAGACGCTGCTCGTCAGCTGGCTGGTGCGCCAGCACCTCCTGATGAGCGCCACCGCCATGAAGCGCGACCTGGCCGACTGGAAGACGATCACCGATTTCGTCGCCGTGGTGGAATCGCTGGAGCGGCTGCGCCAGCTGGTGCTGCTCACCATTGTCGATATCCGCGCGGTGGGGCCGGGGGTGTGGAACGGCTGGAAGCGCCAGCTGCTGCAGGAACTCTATCGCGCCGCCGAAGAGCGGCTGCGCCTGGGCCATGTCGGCTATCGCCGGCCAGAGCGGATCGCGGCCAAGCAGGCCGCCGTGGCCGAGCGGCTGGGGCCCGAACGCGCCCTGCTCGACGATCATGGCGGCCTGTTCGGCGATGCCTACTGGATCGCCGAGCCCGAGGATGTCATCATCATGAACCTCAGGCAGTATGACGCCAACCGCAAGGTGCCGCTAAGCGTTACCACCGAATATGACGCCACCCGCGCCGCCACGCTGGTGATGGTGATCGCGGCAGACCATCCGGGCCTGTTCTATCGCATCGCCGGCGGCATTCACCTGGCTGGCGGCAACATCATCGATGCGCGCATCCACACCACCCGCAACGGCATAGCGGTGGACAATTTCCTGGTGCAGGATCCGCTGGGCCGCCCCTTCTCGGAAAAGCTGCAGCTGGAGCGGCTGAAGACCGCGATCGCCGATGCGCTGGCCAACCGTGTGAAGCTGACCCCGCAGCTGGCCGCCCGCCCGCTGGCCCGCCCGCGCGCCGAAGCCTTCGAGGTGCGCCCGCGCGTGGAATTCGACAACGACGCCTCCAACCGCTTCACCGTAGTGGAAGTGGCCGCGCGCGATCGGCCCGCGCTGCTCAACCGGCTGGCCCGCGCGCTGTTCGAGGCGCGGCTGATCGTCCATTCCGCCCATATCGCCACCTATGGCGAACGGGCGGTGGACACGTTCTATGTCACCGATCTGATCGGCGGCAAGGTGGATGGCGCCAGCCGCCTGCGCGCGGTGGAAAAGCGCCTGCTGGAAGCGGCCCGCGAGGAAAGCGTGGAGGAAGCCGCCTAGGCGGCGCCAGCGCCCGCCGCCGCCAGGCGCAGCAAGGCCGCCTCCCGGCCGATCAGTGGCAGCAGAGCGGCCATTTCCGGCCCATGCCCCTCGCCCGTCAAGGCCAGGCGCAGGGGCTGGAACAGCGCCTTGCCCTTGCGGCCGGTGGCTTCCTTCAGCGCCCCTGTCAGCGCCGCCCAGATGCCCTCGCCCCAGGCAAGGCCAGCCAGCACTTCGGCCGCTGTTGCCAGGAATGCCGCGTCCTCGCCCGTGAAAGCCACCGGCGCCGGCTCTGCGATCCGCTGCCACCACACGCCCGCCTCGGCCAGCGTGGCAATGTTCGGGCGGATCGCCTCCCACGCCGCCGCGCCCATGCCGGCCGGCAGGCGCGGCGCCACCTGGGCAAAGGGCAGGCGGTGGAGGATGGCGGCATTCACCCGCGCCAGATCCGCCTCGTCGAAGCGCGCCGGCGCCCGGCCAAAGCGCGACAGATCGAACGTGGCCGCCAGCTCTGCCACCCCCAGCGCCGGATCGACCGGATCGCTGGTGCCAAGCCGCGCCAGCAGGGCGATGATCGCCTCGGGCTCGATGCCGGCGGCGCGAAATTCAGCCATGCCGGTGGCGCCCAGCCGCTTGGAAAGCTTGCCTTCCGCGCCGGTCAGCAGCGCCTCATGGGCAAAGGCCGGGGCCGGCGCGCCGAGCGCTGCAAACATCTGCACCTGCACGGCGGTGTTGGTCACATGGTCCTCGCCGCGCAGCACCTGCGTCACGCCCATGTCGATATCGTCGATCACCGAGGGCAGCATGTAGAGCCAGGAGCCATCGGCGCGGCGGATCACCGGATCCGACATCTGCCGCGCCTCGAAATGCTGGGGCCCGCGAATGCCATCCACCCAGGCGATCGGCGTGTCATGATCGAGCAGGAAGCGCCAGTGGGGAGCGATGCCGGCGGCCGCCTGCGCGGCATGGTCCGCCTCGGTCAGGGCCAGCGCGGCGCGGTCGTAAATCGGCGGCAGGCCGCGGCCCAGCAGCACCTTGCGCTTCAGGTCCAGCTCCTGCGCCGTTTCATAGCAGCGATAGACGCGGCCCTCGGCCACCAGCCGGGCAAAGGCGCGCTCGTAAACGTCAAACCGCGCGGACTGGCGCACTTCCCCGGCATAATCCAGCCCCAGCCAGGCCAGATCGGCGCGGATCGCCGCCACATGGTCCTCGCGGCTGCGCTCCTGATCGGTATCGTCGATCCGCAGCAGGAAGCGCCCGCCCTCGCCCGCCTCTTGCGCCCGCCGGGCCAGCAGCCAGTTGTGCAGCGCCGTGCGGATATTGCCGATATGAAGCAGGCCCGTGGGGCTGGGGGCAAAGCGGGTGATCGTCGTCATGCGCGGGCTATAAGGGGGCAAGGGGCAAAAGGCGAGGGCCAACGCCCCCGCCCGCCCCTCTCCTCAGGCCGTGCGGAAGGCCTGGGTGATCGGATAGCGCCGGTCGCGCCCGAAGTTGCGGCTGCCCAGCTTCACTCCCGGCGGGGCTTGGCGGCGCTTGTATTCGGCCAGATGCAGCAGCCGCTCGATGCGCACCAGCGTGTCGCGCGCAAAGCCCTCGGCCACCAGCTGCTCCACGCTCTTCTCCTGCTCCACCAGCCCCATCAGCATGGCATCCAGCAGGTCGTAAGGCGGCAGGCTGTCCTCGTCCTTCTGGTCGGGGCGCAGCTCGGCGCTGGGCGGCTTGGAGATGATATTGTCGGGCATCACCGGGCCGTTGGGGCCAAGGCCAATGCGTGGCCGGTGGGCATTGCGCCACTTCGCCAGCATGAAGACGGTGGTTTTATAGGCATCCTTCAGCGGGTTATAGCCGCCGTTCATGTCACCATAGATGGTGGCATAACCCACGCTCATCTCGCTCTTGTTGCCGGTCGTCACCAGCATCGGGCCGAACTTGTTCGACAGCGCCATCAGCGTCACCCCGCGGATGCGGCTTTGCAGGTTCTCCTCGGCCAGATCGGGCGCGCGGCCGGCAAACACCGGGCCCAGCATCTCGTCAAACGCCTTCACCGCCGGCACGATCGGCACCGTGTCATAGCGCAGGCCCAGCATATGGGCGCATTCGGTGGCATCCACCAGGCTTTCGGTGCTGGTGTAGCGGCTGGGCAGCATCACGCACCACACCTTGTCGGCGCCCAGCGCATCCACGGCGATCGCCGCGCACAGCGCCGAATCAATGCCGCCCGACAGGCCCAGCACCACGCCGGGGAAGCGGTTGCGCGTGACATAATCGCGCAAGGACAGCACCATGGCTGAATAGATGCCCTCGGCATGGTCGGCCTGCGGGGCGATCTCGCCGCGGTCGCAGCGCCAGCCGGTGGCGGTCTTGGTCCAGCTGGTCAGCACTTCCTGCTCTTCCCAGTCGGCCATCTGCACCGCCAGGCCGCCATCGCCATTGACGACAAAGCTGGCGCCATCGAACACCAGCTCATCCTGCCCGCCCACGCGGTTGAGATAGGCCAGCGGCACCTTGGCCGCCACCGCCCGCCGCTTGGCCACGCCATCGATGCGCAGCGCATCCTTGTCGATCTCATACGGGCTGCCATTCGGGCACAGGAAGATTTCCGCGCCAAAATCAGCCAGATGGCGGCACACATCGGGGTGCCAGATATCCTCGCAGATGGGCACGCCGATCATCGTGCCGCGAAAGATCATCGGCTCTGGCAGCGGGCCGGGCTGGAACACGCGCGGCTCGTCGAACACGCCATAATTGGGCAGTTCGTGCTTGAAGCGGGTGGCCGCCACGCGCCCCTGATCCAGCAGCGCCACGCCATTGTGCAGCGCGCCATCCTGCACGAACACGCTGCCCACCAGCATGGCCGGGCCAGCGCCCGCCGTGGCCTGGGCCAGGCGCTGCAATTCGGCGGCCGCCCGCTCCACCAGCGCCGGCTTCAGCACCAGATCTTCCGGCGGATAGCCAATGAGGTTCAGCTCGGGAAAGGCGATAAGGTCGGCGCCGGCCTCCGCGGCGCGCGCGCGCGCGGCCAGAATGGCATCGGCATTGCCGGCCAGATCGCCAACGGACTGGTTCATCTGGGCGAGGGTGATCTTCAGCGTATCGGGCATGGTGGGGGTTGTTTAGGGGGCCAATCGCCGGGGGGCAAGGCGATAGACAAGCCCATGGCCCCCAAAGAAAACCCCGCCGCAGCCCGGTGGCCGCGGCGGGGTGTTTCTGGCGCAAGCGCGAAAAGGCTTATTCGGCCTCGTCGCCCTTGATCAGATATTCGCCGGCATCCGCGTCGAGGCCATGGGTTTCCCCTTCCATCGGCGCCAGCGGATCAACGATCCCTGCCGCTTCCGGCCCCTGGGCCAGCTCCGCCGCATGCTCTTCGGCAGCGCTGGCAGGCGCGATCAGATGCTCCTGCAGCTTGCGATACGACGCGCGAATGGCGGCATCGCGGCTGGAGGCGGCCACGCGCATGCGGTTCATGCCCGCGCCGGTGCCGGCGGGGATGAGACGGCCGACGATGACGTTCTCCTTGAGGCCGATCAGGCTGTCCTTCTTGCCTTCCACGGCCGCCTGCGTGAGCACGCGGGTGGTTTCCTGGAAGGACGCGGCCGAGATGAACGAACGCGTCTGCAGCGAAGCCTTGGTGATGCCCAGCAGCACCGGCTTGCCTTCGGCCGGGCGGAAGCCCTCGGCCAGCTTGGCGTTGGTTTCGTTCATTTCTTCCAGGTCAACCTGCTCACCAGCCAGCAGGGTGGTGTCGCCGCCATCGGTGATCTCAACCTTCTGCAGCATCTGGCGAACGATCACCTCGATGTGCTTGTCGTTGATCTTCACGCCCTGCAAGCGATAGACTTCCTGAATTTCCGAGCAGAGGTATTCGGCCAGCGCCTCAACCCCCAGCACTTCCAGAATGTCATGCGGGTTGGGCGAGCCCGAGATCAGGTTGTCGCCCTTCTTGACCCAGTCGCCTTCCTGAACGTCGATCACCTTGCTCTTGGGGATCAGGTATTCAACCGTCTCGCCTTCCTGCGGCACAATGGCGATCTTGCGCTTCGCCTTGTAATCGCGGACGAATTCGATGCGCCCGGCGATCTTGGCGATCACCGCATTATCCTTGGGGATACGCGCTTCGAACAGTTCGGCCACACGCGGCAGACCGCCGGTGATGTCGCGGGTCTTGGCAGCTTCGCGGCTGGCACGGGCCACCACGTCACCCGATTCCACCACCTGGCCATCTTCCACCGACAAGGTGGTGCCCGGCGCCAGCATGTAGCGGGCAGCTTCGCCGCTCGCATCATCCAGCAGGGTGAGGCGCGGACGCAGGTCTTCCTTCTTGCCGCGGCTCGAGGCGCGGTTTTCGGTCACCACGCGGCTCGACATGCCGGTGGCTTCGTCGACCTGCTCGGTCAGCGTGCGGCCGTCGATCAGGTCCTGGTATTTCACCACACCCGACTTTTCGGTGATGATCGGCGTGGTGAACGGATCCCACTCGGCCAGCCGCTCGCCCTGCGCCACGGTGGCGCCGGTCTTGTGCAGCAGGTGCGTACCGTAAGGCACGCGGTGCAC
>DASRYE010000326.1:0-17466 GCA_035653915.1 Novosphingobium sp.
ATTCACCAGCACATCCAGCCCGCCTTGCGCGGCCACCACATCGGCCACCACGCGGGCGGCGGTGGCGGCATCGGCAAGGTCTGCCCCGCCGATATCGAGGCCGCCCGCGGGTGCGCCGCCGATAGGAGCAGCGGCAAAATCCACCCGCGCCACCCGGTCTCCGGCGGCGGCAAAGGCGGCGGAGACCGCTTGGCCCAGCACGCCAAAACCGCCGGTTACGATGATCGAACGTCCAGTCATGTCGGCAAGCTCACTCCGCTCTGGCCGGCCAGGCCGGCGATACATGGGGGCCGGCCGGGCCGGCGATATATGGGGGCCCGGCCGGGCCGGCATCCATTGGCCGCCAAGGCTAGTACAGCGCGGCGGGGGCCTCAATCGGCGGCGGCGGGGGGCGGGCAGGGATCAGATGGGCGATGGCCGGGATTATTGCCGATCGTTGAACAGTGCTTTCAGCAATGGCCGTATTCCGCCGTTTTGCCGCCACCGATAGAGTGGGCCGGCAAGGGCGAGAACGCCCGCCAAGGAGAGGAACCGACATGACCCAGACCATCGAGCTTGCCCACCGGCTGCCTGCGGGCATCGGCCTGCATCCGCTGGGCCCGGGCTTTGCCGCCGAAGTGACCGGCATCGACCTGACCGGCCCGCTCAGCCCCGCCCAGGAACAGGCGATCCGCGAGATGTGGATCGCTGCCGGCGTGCTGGTCTTTCGCAACCAGGCGCATGACGATGCCGCGCAAATGCGCCTCAGCCGCCTGTTCGGCGAGATGGAACCGGCCGCCACCGCCGACATGAACGATCCCGACAACCGCTTCATGATGACGCTGGCCTATGACCCCGAAGACCGCAACCCGCGCTTCCAGCAGCATTACAATGTGGGCGGCAGCGATCGCGCCGGCTGGATCGGCTGGCACTGGGACCAGTCCTTCATGCCCACCATCGTGCGGGGCGCGGTGCTGCGCATGGAACTGCCCGCCGCGCGCATGGGCGAGACCGGCTTCATCGACGGGATCGGCGCCTGGGAACGGCTGCCGGGCGACCTCAAGGCACGGATCGAGGGGCTGGAAGTGGTCTATGCCTTCAACCCCGATTTCGCCTCGGGCCAGTTCGGCTTTCCGGACGACATCCGCCCGCTGCCCCGCGCCACCCCGGGCGCTACAGCGGGCAGAGAGCCGCAATACGACTTCCCGCCGGTGGTGCATCCGCTGGTGATCACCCAGCGGGAAACCGGGCGCAAGGTGCTCAAGCTGTCGCCCATGCATGCGCGCTATGTGCTGGGCATGGCGCGGGCCGAAAGCGATGCGCTGCTGGCCGAAGTGGCCCGCGCGCTGGTGGACGAGCGCTTTGCCTATTTCCACCACTGGCAGCGCAACGACATGGTGGTGTGGGACAATTGGCGGGTGATCCACCTGGCCAATGGCGTGCCGCTGGATGTGCCCCGCCGCGCCCGGCGCACCACCATCATGGGCGATTACAAGGTGGGCCGCTATCTCGATCCGGCGCTGGACCGGGAGCGGCAGGTGAAGCGCATCGTCGATTGAGGCGAGAAAGGGGGCGGCAGCACTGCCGCCCCCTTTCCCCGGGGTGCTGTTGCCGTGTTCAGGCCATGGCCTTGGCGCTGGCATCAGCGGCTTGGGTGGCAGGGCCTTCACGCCGGCCACGCACCAGCCGGCCGGGCAGGGCGCCGGTGGCCGCGCCTTCGCGATAGGTGACAGCGCCGCTGACGATAGTCGCGACATAGCCCTGCGCCTTTTGCGAAAGCCGCTTGCCGCCCGCCGGCAGATCGGCCTTCACGCGCGGGCGGTGGAGGCTGAGCCGGCCCAGGTCGATCACATTGACATCGGCCTTGTAGCCCGGCGCCAGCACGCCGCGATCGTTCAGCCCCACAGAGCCGGCGGGAATGCTGGTGAGCGCGCGGATCGCCCGCGGCAGGTCTATGCCATCGCGGCCCATGCGCCCGGTGAGCAGATAGGTGGTGTAGGCCGCATCGCAGATCATGCCGTAATGCGCGCCGCCATCGCCCAGCGCGACAATGGTGCCCTCATCGCCGATGAGATCGGCGGTGGAGGCCAGATAATCCGGCACGTCGGAAGAATAGGCGCACAGGATCGCATGGCCCTCGTCTTCCAGCAGGGCATCGTAGATCACTTCGCGCACGGGCTTGCCCAGCCGGGCGGCCTCGGCCTGCAGGCTGTCTTCCCAGGCGAAATTGTAGTCGGCCGGATCCTGGATGCGATAGAGCGCGCTGATCGCCTTGATCAGGCCGACAAAGGCGGGGTTGGGGTCTTCCGGTTCTTCGGCGATAAGGCGCGCGCGCAGCGCCGGATCGCGCATCGCGGCCACCTTTTCGGCCAGCGGCAGGGTGGCAATGGCGCGGAAGCTGGGGTTCAGCGAGAAGGGGTTGAAGCTGAGATCGAGGCCATAGAGTACCCCCATCGGCCGCGGCATGAACTGCGCGCGGATCGGCAGCCCATCGGCCCGCGCCTGGCGGATGCCGGCGATATAGCGGCTCCAGTTATCCGGGCGGGTGGGCATGTGGATCAGGCTGAAGGTGACCGGGCAGCCGGTGGCCTCGGTGATCTGGCGGAAGAGCGCCAGTTCGGTCTCGGCGTCATTGTCGAGGTTGGGGTTGCACTGGAAGATGCCGCCGCCGGCATCGCGCAGGCCCTGGGCCAGCGCCACCACCTCGTCGATCTCGGTAGTGACAGAAGGCGCCAGCGCGCCCGAGCGGAAGCGGTGGAACAGATTGCGCGAACTGGCCACGCCCAGCGCGCCGGCGTTCACCGCCTCGGCCACGCAGCGGCGCATTTCGGCCAGGTCGTCCAGCGTCGGCGGTTCCAGATCGGCGCCGCGCTGGCCCATCACGAAGACGCGCAGCGGGCTGTGCGGGATCTGGGTGGCAAAATCGACATCGGCCTCGCGCTGGTCGAGCGCGTCGAGATATTCGGGAAAGCTGCTCCAGTTGAAGGGCACACCTTCGGCCATCACCACTTCGGGGATGTCTTCCACGCCTTCCATCAGCTTGATCATCAGGTGATGATCGCCCGGGCGCACCGGCGCGAAGCCCACGCCGCAATTGCCCATCACCACCGTCGTCACGCCATGGTCGGAGGAGGGGGCAAGGCGGTTTTCCCAGGTGATCTGGCCGTCGTAATGGGTGTGCACATCGACAAAGCCGGGGGTCACGATCAGCCCGCTGGCGTCGATCTCCTCGGCGCCGGTGCCATCCACCTGGCCCACCGCGGCAATCTGCCCGCCCGAAATCGCCACATCGCCTGCAAAAGGCGCCGCGCCCGTGCCATCCACGATCGTGCCGCCACGGATCACCATGTCATATTGCCTGGTCATATCACTCCCCACATCTAAACCCCTGTGCCCCTTGAGAGCCTCTTGCACGCATCGGCCGGCTGGCGAATGGTGGGGCGCTTGCCCGGAGCAGGGGTGCTTCTTGCTGGATTTTTAGATAGCAAACACTATTTATCATGGCCGGCGGTTTTGACAAAGGGGAATTTGCGCGCATGGCACAGGAGATCGCCGCAGAGGCCGCAACGGGAGAAAACCGGCCCCCGGCGCGCCGCCCCCGGCGCACCAGCGCCGAGATCCGCGCGCGCATCCTGGCCGCCGCCCGGGCGGAATTTGCGACTCGCGGCTATGCCGGGGCCACCACCCGCCAGATCGCCCGCCAGGCCGATGTGGCCGAACCGCTCGTCTTCAACAATTTCGGCAGCAAGGCCGCGCTGTTCACAGAGGCGGTGATCGCGCCGTTCAATGCCCGCTTCAGCGCCTTTCTCGATGCCAGCGACCGCATGCCGCCCGACCGCGAATTGCGCAGCGCCCATTTCGTGCAGTCGCTCTATCCCTTCCTCCGCGAGAATGCCGATATGCTGCACGCGCTGGTCAAATCCGCCGGCGACAGGGACGAGCCGGCCCTGCACGGGCTGGACGATTACTTCACCCGCGCCGTCAGCCGCATGCGCGGGCAATATGAAGCGGCGGGCCTGGCCTTTGATGTGCCGCCCGAACTGCTCGTGCGCTATGCCTTTGGCATGCTGGCGGGCGCGGTGCTGTTTGGCGACTGGTTCTTCCCCGATGCCGCGCCCGACGAGGCCGCCGCCGAAGCGGCGCTGGCCCGCATGTTGTTCAAGGCATCGGAACCCAAGCCCGGTTGAAGCGCCCGCCATCACATTGCTGAAATCAGCCGCCCCCGCATTGGCCCCGGGGCCCCCGCCAGCCATGCTGCCTGCCGCAACAGGCAAGGCAGGCAGCATGGAAAAGATTGATTTCAGCGGGCAGGTGGTGGTCGTCACCGGGGCGGGGGGCGCGCTGGGGGCGGCTTTCTGCCGCGATCTGGCGCGGCGCGGGGCGGCGATCCTGGCCAATGATCTGGGCGGCGCGCCCACGGGCGCTGGCGGCACGCCCGATTATGCCGATGCCATCGTGGCCGAGGTGCGCGCGGCCGGCGGGCAGGCGGTGGCCAATTACGACACGGTGGCAACGGCCGCTGGCGGCGAGGCGATCATCGCGGCGGCGCTTTCGGCGTTTGGCCGGGTGGATGCGGTGATCTCCAATGCCGGCAACCAGCGCAATGGTGCCTTTGGCGCACTGAGCGAGGCGGATATCGAGGCGGTGTTTGCCGTTCATGCCAAGGGCGCCTTCCATGTGTGCCAGCCGGCCTATCGGCAGATGGTGCGGCAGGGCTATGGGCGCATCGTGCTGGTCAGTTCGCAATCGGGCGTTTTCGGCAATCCGTTCCGCGCCAATTACGGCGCGGCGAAAACCGCGCTGATCGGGCTGATGAACGTGATCGCCCAGGAAGCGCCGCCGGGCATTGCCGTCAACGCGCTGTTTCCCAATGCGCAGGGCGGGCGGCTGGGCGGCACCCCCCTGCACGAGCGGCCCGACATCGCCTTTCTGGAAGCGGCCGGCGCGCGCACCCGTCATTTCGCCCAGGCGATGAGCCCGGCCCATGTGGCAGCGCTGGCCACCTATATGGCCAGCCGCCAGTGCGATCGCTCGCAGCACATGTATTCGGTGTTGGGGGGCAAATATGCGCGGATCTTCATTGGCTTGACGCAAGGCTGGTATCACGATGGCGCCGCCCCGCCGGCAGCGGAGGACGTACTGGCCCAGCTCGCCCGGATCGAGGAGGCGCAAGGCTATGACACGCCGCTGAGCGGGCTGGAGGAGATGGACACGGTGCTGGCCGCGCGCGCCGCGCTGGGGCTGGGCGGATGAACAGGGCCGATGGCAGCCCCGGCGCTGCCGCCATTCTCGATCTGGTGGCCACAGGGCCCGGCCGCTTCACGGCGGCGGGCGGGGCGGCCAACCATATCGGCACGGTGTTTGGCGGGCGGATGATCGGCCAGGCGCTGTGCGCGGCGGTGGCCGGGGTGGAGCGCCTGCCGCTGGCCTCGCTGCATGCCTGCTTTCTGGCGCCGGGCCGGCTGGATCTGCCGCTCGATTACGAGGTGCTGCCCCTGCGCGACAGCCGCCGCTTTGCCAACCGGCAGGTGCAGGTGCGCCAGCAGGGGCGGTTGATCGTCACGCTGCTGGCCGCCTTCCATGCCGAGGAGGACAGTTTCGCCCATCAGGCCGCCGCCATGCCCGCCGTGCTCCCGCCCGAGGATGTGGCGCCACTGGCCGATTTCATCGCCGCGAATGCTCACCGGCTGGACAGCGCGGCGATCCGCAATTTCGGCGGGGCGCTGCCGATCGAGATGCGCCCCATCGCGCCCGAGGCCTATTTCCTTGGCCGGCCGGCCACGCCGCAGCGGGCGTTCTGGTTTCGCCTGAAGGGGGCCGCGCAGATTGCCGATCCACGCCTGCACCAGTGCCTGCTGGCCTATGCCAGCGATTATTGGCTGGGCGGCGCGGCGGCGATATCCCACGCGCTGCCCACCAACAGCCGGGTGCTGCTGATCTCCAGCCTCGATCATGCGCTGTGGTTCCACCGCCCGGTGCGCTGCGACGAATGGCTGCTGCACCACACCCACAGCCCTTCCGCGGGCGGCGGGCAGGGGCTGGTGCAGGGGCAGATCTTCACGCGGGATGGCCGGCTGGTGGCCACCACCACGCAGGAATGCCTGCTGCGCCGGCTGGCCGATGCCCCCTCTGGCTGAGCGGCCGCGCATATCACGCATGTGAACTGTGGCCCGCGCCGGGGCCATGGCGCTTGCGCGCGGGCGCGGGCGCGGCACTCCTTGGGGCATCACAACACAGGAGGCGAGGATGGTGAGGCAAAGGCAGGCAGAGGCGCTTTCGCCCTGCCTTGGCGCGCGGGTGACAGGGCTGGATCTGGCCGAGGACATGCGCGCGCCGACGATGCAGGCGCTGGCCGCCCTGCTGTTCGATCGCGGCGTGGTGGTGATCCCCGGCCAGCGGCTGAGCCCGGCGCAATATGTGCACTTTGCCCGGCATTTCGGCCGCCCGCTGGCCTTCTTCATCCCCGAGCACCGCGATCCCGATCACCCGGAGATCATCCATATCTCCAATGATCCGGCCATTCCCGCCAGCCAGCGCGATGGCGCCGTGCACTGGCATTCCGACAGCAGCTACGAGGCCGAGCCCGGCGCTGTCACCATGCTGCTGGGCGTGGAGGCGCCCGATGCCGGCGGCGAGACGCATTTTGCCAGCACATCGGCCGCCTATGCCGATCTGCCGGCCGAGATGCGCGCCAGGCTGGATGGGCTGGTGGCCCGCCACGAGCTGGGCCGCGCGCCCTGGATCGAGGGCGAGAGCCAGCCCGATCCCGATCGCCCCCGCCGCGCCACCGATGCGCCCGAACATCCGCTGGTGATGGTCCACCCCGTCACCGGCCGCAAGGGGCTGTTCACCTCGGGCACGGCCTATGCGATCAACGGCATGGACGATGCCGAGGCCACCGCGCTGATCCGCCAGCTGCGCCGCCATGTGGCCAGCCCCGCCTATCGCATCAGCTACAAGGTGCGGCCCGGCGATCTGGTGCTGTGGGACAATTTCGGCACGGTGCACTGCGCCTCGCCGATCGCGTATTCCAATGCGCCGGGCGAGCGCCGCCTGCTCCACCGCATCAGCACCAAGGGGGTGCCGGGCGATGTCGGCTGAAGAGGCGGCCGGGGAGAGCATCCTCGTCAGCCGGCCGCAGGCGGATGTCTGCCTGGTCACGCTGGCCCGGCCGGCGCGGCTGAACGCGCTGACCCGCGAAATGGTCGCCCGGCTGAACGGCGCGCTCGATGCGATTGCCGCCGATGCCACCTGCCGGGCGGTGATCCTCACCGGCGCCGGGCGAGGCTTCTGTTCGGGCCAGGACATGCAGGCCGCCAACCAGCGCAACCGCACCGGCGCCAGCGGCGTGATCGAGAAGCTGCACTGGCAGGAACAGTTCGCCGGCATCGGCCGCCGCCTGCGGGCGATGCCGCAGCTGGTGGTGGCGGCGGTGAACGGGCCGGCGGTGGGGGCGGGCATGGCGCTGGCGCTGGCGGCCGATGTGCGCCTGGCCAGCCCGGCCGCGCAATTCCTGGTGGCGGCGGTGCGCATTGGCCTCACCGGCGGGGAAAGCGGCCTCAGCTATCTGCTGCCGCGGATGATCGGCGCGGCGCGCGCCTTCGACATCCTCCTCACCGGCCGCCCTTTGCCGGCAGCAGAGGCCGAAAGGCTGGGGCTGGTGCTGGCGCTGCACCCGCCCGAAGCGCTGGTGGAGGCGGCGCTGGCCTATGCCCGCCAGGTTCTGGCCAACAGCCCCTATGCCGTGGCCCACACCAAGAAGCTGATGTGGGAGAACCTGGATGCGGCCTCCTTCGAGGCGGCGCTGGCGGCCGAGAACCGCACGCAGATTCTCGGCACCTTCACCGAGGATTACGGCGAGGCCACCGCTGCCTTCCTCGAAAAGCGCCCGCCGGCCTTTTGCGGGCGCTGATTCATCGCATGGGTGAACAGTTCGGCCGGCAAGCCCCCGTTCGATTGCGCGCCGCCCGCGCACACATAAGCATGATCCGCGCATGGCCCTGAGGATTGGGGCGCATCGGGAGAGTTGAGGAATGGATGGATTGATCGAAACCCCCTGGCCGCGCGACCGGGTGATGCCGCCGCTCAGCTGGCAGCGGCCCGCCGGCCTGCGGGTGATCTCCAGCGACGATCACCTGATCGAGCCGGTGGGCCTGTGGCAGGACCGGCTGAAGGGCGCCGACCGCGACCGCGCCCCCAGATACTGGCGCGACGAGACCGGCTTTCACCTCGAGGTGGATGGCCAGTCCTATGACGTGCCGGGCCTGCCGCCGGAATTTCCCGAGGGGCGCGAGGGCTTCTGGGATGTGGACAAGCGCCTGGCCGACATGGATGCCGAGGGGATCGATGCGGCGCTCATCTACCACGGCCGGCTGAACAGCCTGATCCGCATGCCCGACAAGGCCTTCTGGTTGCGCTGCGTGGATGTGTGCAACGAATGGGCGGCCGAATGGCGGGCGGCGGCGCCTGCGCGCCTGTTCCCGGTGGCGCTGCTGCCCACCTTCTTCACGCCCGAGGCCACCGGTGATTATCTCCAGAAGCTGAAGGCGCTGGGCTACAAGGCGATCGACATCCCCGTCAGCCCCAAGGGGGTGCGCTATAACAGCCGGGCGATGGATCCGATGTGGAAGGCGATCGAGGACAGCGGCCTGCCGCTTTCCTTTCACATCGGCGCCTATCTGCAATATAGCGGGCGCGGCTCGCTGGGGGCCAATCTCAATGCCAATCTGATGCCGTTCACCGGCCTGTTCGGCCAGCTGGTGTTCTCCGGCGTGTTCGACCGCTTCCCGGCCTTGCGCGTGGTGTTCACCGAGGGCGGGGCAAGCTGGGTGGCCGGCACGCTGGAAAACGCCGACAAGGTGGCGCGCGACTATGCCTCGCAATTGCGCCCGAAGCTGGCCCACAAGCCCAGCTGGTACTGGTTCAACCATTGCTACACCACCTTCATGGAGGATGATGTGGCGATGGAGCAGATCGACCGGATCGGCGCCGACCGGGTGATGTGGTCGACCGACTATCCCCACCCCGAAGGCGTGATGGGCCATTCCGACGCGATCTTCCGGCGCATCCACGATCAGCTGGGCGAGGCGAAGGCGCGCCGCATCCTGGGCGCCAATGCCGCCCAGGTGTGGGGCATCTGATCCAGGGCATGAAAAAGGGCCGGCGGATGTGCCGCCGGCCCTTTCCCGTTCGCCCCGGCCCCCCGTTTCAGCCCTGTTGCAACAGCGCGCGCAGGGCGAATTTGGTGACCTTGCCGGTGGCATTCATCGGCAGCGCATCCACAAAGGTAACCCCGCGCGGCACCTTGTAATTGGCCAGGTTCGCCTTGCTCCAGGCGATCACTTCGGCAGCGGTGATGGTAGAGCCGGCATCGCGCACGATAAAGGCATGGCCCACCTCGCCCAGCCGCTGATCGGGCACGCCGATGATGGCCGACTGGAAGATGCCGGGCAGCCCCGTCATCTGCTTCTCGATCTCGGCCGGATAGACGTTGAACCCGCCGACGATATACATGTCCTTCAGCCGGTCGGTCAGCGTGAGATAGCCATCGGCATCCAGATAGCCG
The DNA here is from genome assembly GCA_035653915.1 of Novosphingobium sp. Lineage (GTDB taxonomy): Bacteria > Pseudomonadota > Alphaproteobacteria > Sphingomonadales > Sphingomonadaceae > Novosphingobium. The sequence continues at coordinate 9,545 of DASRYE010000326.1, forward strand.
ACATCGCCGGAATGCAGCCAGCCCTCGGCATCGATGGCGGCCAGGCTGGCTTCGGCATTGTCGATATATTCGATCAGCAGCTTGTCGTCGCGGATCAGCACTTCGCCGGGCTGGCCGGTGGGCAGCGGGCGGCCATCGGCGCCGGCCACGCGGATTTCGGTGCCGGCTATGGCGGTGCCCACCGTGTAGGCCACGCGTTCCATCGGATCGCCCGGGCGGGTGTGGGTGGCCGAGCCGCAGCATTCGGTCATGCCATAGCCGGTAGTGATCTCGGCGATGGCGGTTTCGGCCTGCAGGCGCTTCATCAGCTCGATCGGCACTACGGTGGCGCCGGTGGACAGGAAACGATAGCTGGAAAGATCCCAGTCGCGCCAGTGGGGGTGGGCCAGCATTTCCTGGAAGACGGTGGGCGGCGCCGGCATCACGGTGATGCGGTTGTGCGCGATGAGATCGAGAATGCTCACCGCATCATAGGCCTCGGGCCAGAACACGGTGCTGCCGGTCATCAGCCCGGCCACCCAGCCGGCCTTGTAGGAGGCATTGTGCGAGAAGGGGCCGAAGACGCAGTAGCGGTCCTCGGCGGTCTGGCGCGAGATGCCCGCCCAGGCCCGCCCGCCGCCCAGCGAGCGGCGATGGCTGAACAGCGCCCCCTTGGGCGCGCCGGTGGTGCCCGAGGTGAACATGATGTCGCTGGGCGTGTCGGGGCCCACCGCGGCCTCGCGCTCGGCCAGGGCGGCCGGGCTGGTGGCGGCGGCCAGGGCCAGGAAGGCCTGCAGGCTCTCCTCGCCCGCGCCCATCTCGGCGGGGGCGGCGCGCAGCACGATGCGCCGGCGCAGGGCCGGCATCGCCTCGCCGCGCAGCATCTGCGGATAGGAACGGCCCAGGAAGGTGCCGATGGCAAACAGCCGGGTGATCCCCCCGCGCCGCACGATATCGGCCACCTCGCCGCCCTTCAGCCGGGTGTTGAGCGGCACCAGCACGCCGCCTGCGCGCTGGATGCCCACCGCCACGGCCACCCATTCCCACATGTTGGGGGCCCAGATGGCGGCGCGTTCGCCCGGGCGGGCGCCATCGGCGATCAGCGCGCGGGCGACAAGATCGGCCTGGCGGTCCAGCTCGGCATAGCTGGTGGCGCCATCCTGCTGGGAGACAAGCGCGGCCCGCTCGCCCCACTGGCGGGCGGCGTGGCGCAGAAGGGCGGGAATGGTGTCGGTCATCGGATCGCTGCCTTGCCCCATCATGCCGACAGATGCGAGGGCAGCTGGGCCATGAAAATGGCCTTCACCTCGGTGAACCCGTGGAGCCCTTCGACGCCGCCCTCGCGCCCCACGCCCGACAGCTTGAAGCCGCCATAGGGGATCGTATAGTCGATCACCCGGCCGTTATGGCCGAAATTGCCGGTGCGGATGCGCCGCGCCAGCGCATAGGCGCGGTCGGCATCGGGCGTGAACACCCCGCCAGACAGGCCATAATCGCTGTCATTGGCGATGGCGATGGCTTCTGCCTCGCTGTCATAGGCGATGATCGTGCCGACCGGGCCGAAGATCTCCTCGCGGGCGATGGTCATGCTGTTGGTGGCCTCGGCAAACAGCGTCGGCTCGACGAACCAGCCCTTTGTCAGATGCGCCGGGCGGCCGCCGCCGGTGATCACCCGCGCCCCTTCGGCCTTGCCCCTCTCGATATAGCCCAGCACCCGCTCCTGCTGGCGGCCGGTGACCAGCGGGCCCATCTGCGTTGCCTCGGCAAAGGGATCGCCCACGGCCACATGGGCCATGGCCGCGGCCAGCGCGGCGGCCACGTCCTCCTTGCGGGCGCGGGGCACCAGGATGCGGCTGAAGGCGGCGCATTGCTGGCCGCACAGGCCCACCAGATTGGGCATGATGCCGGCCACCACCGTGGCGATATCGGCATCCTCCAGCACGATGGCGGCCGATTTGCCGCCCAGCTCGGTGGTGATGCGCCCGCCCCGGCCGCTGACGACAGAGGCAATGTGAAGGCCCGCCGCGGTCGATCCGGTGAAGCTCACCTTGTCCACCGCGCGCTGGCGGATGAGATGGTCCGACACGTCGCGATCGGCGGTGAGCACCGAGAAGACCCCTTCCGGAACGCCGGCGGCCGCCACGCATTCGGCCAGGATCAGCGCTTCCAGCGGCGTTTCCGGCGAGGGCTTGGCAATCACCGTGCAGCCCGCCGCCAGCGCCGGCGCCACTTTCAGCGCCAGCGTGGCCAGCGGCGCGTTCCACGGCACCACCGCCACCACCACGCCCACCGGCTCGCGCACGACGATGGCATGGCCGCCCATCAGCGGCTGGCGCACCTCCTCGAAGCCCTGTTCGGCAAGGCCGGCGTAATAGGTGAAATAGCCGCCCATATGCGGCGCCACCTGGGCCGACTGGGCATAGGGCATGCCCACCTGCAACGACCAGGCGCGGGCGAAATCATCGGCGCGCCGGGCCATTTCGGCTGCGATGCGGCGCAGATAGACGGCCCGCTCGGCGCCCGACAGGCGCGGCCAGGGGCCATGGTCGAAGGCATGGCGGGCGGCGGCCACGGCGCGGTCCATGTCGGCGGTGGTGGCCTTGGCCACGCGGCCCACCACTTCCTCGCTGGCCGGCGAGATGATGGCGATCTGCTCGGCGCCGGTGCCGGCGGTCCAGTCGCCACCGATGAACAGCTTGTCGGGGCTGGCAAGGTTGAGCAGCGTGTCGGTCATGGGCAAGGTCCTTGTTGAATGGAAGGGAGCAGGGGGGCCTCAGGCCTCCACCACCACCGGCAGCGAGAGGATATTGGCCACGCCCCCATCCACCGGCAGCATATGGCCGGTGACATAGGCGCTGGCTTCGGAGGCAAGGAACAGCACCGGCCCCACCATCTGCGCCGGATCGCCGAAATCGCCCAGCGCGATGGCGCTGCGGAAGATGCGCGCGCGCTCGGGATGGCCCACGGTGGGGGCGGCCATGTCGGTGGCGAAGAAGCCCGGGGCAATGCCGTTGCAGGTGACGCCGTGGGGCGCCAGATCAGCCGCGATGGCGCGCGTCAGCCCAAGCACGGCATGTTTGCTGGCGGTGTAGGCGGCAAGGTTGGGCCGCCCGGTGGCCGACACATAGGAGCCGAAATTGACGATCCGCCCCCAGCGGCGTTCCACCATGCCTTTCGACATTTCCCGGCACAGCAGATACATCGAGGCGACATTCACATCGAACATGGTCTGCCAGTGCGGCAGGGTGGAGCCATGCAGCGGCCCCCAGCCGCCGATGGCGCCATTGTTCACCAGAATGTCCACCGCCGCGCCATCGGCCTGCAGCCGGTCGGTGGCGGCCTGCACGGCATCAAGGTCGGCCAGGTCGAAGGCGATGGTGCGCACGCTGGCGCCGGCCGCGCGCAGTTCATCGGCGCTTTCCTCCAGCCGGCCGGCATCGCGCGCGGCCATCACCAGCGCGGCGCCGGCCCCGGCCAGCCCGCGCGCGATCGCCTTGCCCAGCCCGCGCGAGGCGCCCGTTACCATGGCTGTGCGCCCCGCCAGCGAGAACAGCGCCGTCATCTGCAACCTCTTCCTTGGTTTATGGGATAATTGGTGCATGGCCATAGCGCCGGCGCAAGCGCGATTGCGATGGCAGGCCGGCACCTATCACAAACGCGATTGATCGCCCGCTGGCGCATGAAGGCCATTGCCGGCGAGGGGGCTTGGCGGCCAATGCTGGGCGATACAGGAACGAGGTGAGTGGATGACGGATGCAAGGGGCCCCGCGCCGGATGCGTGGGCGGATTATGTCATCGTGGGGGCAGGCTCTGCCGGCTGCGTGCTGGCCAACCGGCTGAGCGCCGGCGGGCGGCACAATGTGGCGGTGCTGGAAGCGGGCGGCGATGACCGCCCCGGCCGCCACCTGCTGAACCCCGCTCAGGCCGCCAGCACGCTGAACATCCACCTGCCCGCCGGCTTCACCCGCATGCTGAAGGACGGGCGGGTGAACTGGAACTATCTCACCGAGGCCGATCCTGGCACCGGCGGGCGCCAGCATGTCTTCCCGCGCGGCAAGGTGCTGGGCGGCTCGTCCTCGATCAACGGCATGCTGTGGGTGCGCGGCCTGCCCGAGGATTACGAACGCTGGGGCCAGATGGGCCTGGCCGGCTGGAACTGGGCCGAGGCGGAGCGCTATTTCCATCGCATCGAGCGCCAGCATGGTGCCGGTGAAAGCGCCGGTGAGGGCGAGGGCCTGCTCGACATTGGCGATGTGCCCATGCAGCACCCGATGTTCGATGCCATGGCCCAGGCCTTTGCCGAGGCGGGCGCGCCGGTCAGCACCGATCTCAACGGCACCACCCGCGAAGGGGTGGCGCGCGTGCGGGTGAATATCCGCAAGGGGCGGCGGGTGTCTGCCGCCACGGCCTATCTCCATCCGGCGATGGGGCGAGCGAACCTGCGCGTGCTCACCCATGCCCATGCTGCCCGCGTGCTGTTCGAGGGGCGCCGGGCGGTGGGCGTGGAATATGAACGCGCCGGCCAGCGGCAGGTGATCCGCGCCCGGCGCGAGGTGATCCTTGCCGGCGGCACGATCAATTCGCCGCAATTGCTGGAACTGTCGGGCATTGGCGCTGTAGAGCGGCTGGCTGCGCTGGGCATCGCGGTGGTGGCCAACAGCCCCCGCGTGGGCGAGAACCTGCAGGATCATTTCGCCGCCATGGTGCGCGCGCGGCTGAAACCCGGCACCCCCAGCCTCAACGAACTGTCGCGCGGGGGGGCGCTGCTGGGGCAATTGCTGCGCCTGGCCTTCACCGGCACCGGGTTGCTGGCGCTGGGCGGCTCCAACCTCACCGCTTTCCTGAAATCGGATGGTGCGCTCGATCTGCCCGATCTCCAGTTCTTCGCCAGCCCGGCAACGGTGGATTTCGAGGCGCTGGCCCGCGATGGCGCGATGACGATGGAACGGCAGCCCGGCATGACCGTGGGCGGCTATGTGATGCGCCCGCAATCGGTGGGCTCGATCCACCTGCGCAGCGCCGATTTCCGCGAGGCACCGGCGATCCGGCCGAATTTCCTGGCGCATGAGGCCGATTGCCGCGCGCAGGTGGCCTGCCTGCGGATTGCCCGCAAGGTGATGGCCACCCCCGTGCTGGCGCCCTTCTTCGACCATGAGCTGACCCCCGGCGCGGCGCTGGAAAGCGATGCGGATCTGCTCGCCTTTGCCCGGGCCAGCGGCTCCACCGGCTATCACCAGACTTCCACCTGCGCGATGGGGGCAGGGGTAGAGGCGGTGGTGTCGGGCGCGCTCAAGGTGAACGGGGTGGCGGGCCTTCGGGTGGCCGATGCCTCGGTGATGCCTTTTGTGGTATCGGGCAACACCAACGCCGCCACCATGATGATCGCCGAGAAAGCCGCCGATCTCATCCTTGCCGAGGCCGGTTGAACCGCCTCCTATTCGCGAAACGGAGCCAATCCGATGGAACTGCGCCCAGATCCTGCCCTTGAGGCCTTCCGCCAGGAGATTCGCGCCTTCATCCGCCAGGTGCTGCCCGCCGACATGGCCGAGCGCCAGCGCCGCAAGGTGGCCAACAATGCCGCCGTGCCCGATCTGCTGGAATGGATGCGCATTCTTCACAGCCATGGCCGCTCGGTGCCGCACTGGCCGGTGGAATTTGGCGGCTGCGGTTGGAGCCCGATGCAATTGTTCCTCTTCAACGAGGAGCTTTATGCCGCCGATGCCCCCGAATTCGACTGGGGCGGCACGCATATGCTGGGCCCGGTGCTCTACACCTATGGCTCGCCCTATCTGCGCGAGCGCTTCCTGCCGATGATCCGCGAGGGCGCCACCATGTGGGCGCAGGGCTTTTCCGAGCCGGGCTCGGGATCGGATCTGGCCTCGCTGCGCACCTCGGCCGAGCTGGTGGGCGACACCTATGTCGTCAATGGCCAGAAGATCTGGACCAGCGGGGCGGCCCATGCCGACTGGGGCTTCTTCCTGGTGCGCACCGACAGAAGCGCAAAGCCCCAGCGCGGCATCTCCTTCCTCATCATCCGCATGGACACGCCCGGCATCACCGTGCGCCAGATCCCCCAGATCAACGGCGAGGCGCATCTGTGCGAGGTGTTCCTCGACAATGTGCAGGTGCCGGCCGACCAGCTGATCGGCGAGCCGGGCATGGGCTGGACCTATGCCAAATTCCTGCTCGAACACGAGCGCACCACATCGAGCTTCATCTACTGGAGCAAGCGCGAACTGGCCCGCGCCAGGCAGATCGCCCGCACCGAACAGGCCGGCGGCCGGCGCCTGGCCGATGATCCGGCCATCCGCGCCCGCTTCGCCCGGCTGGAGGCCGATCTCATCGCGCTGGAATGGTCGGTGCTGCGGGTGCTGGCGCATGAGCCGCTGGCCGTGCCGGAAGCGGCCGCCGCCTCGGTGCTGAAGATCAGGGGCAGCGCCTTGCAGCAGGAAGTGACCATGCTGCAGGCCGATCTCTTGGGCACCAGGGCGCTGCGCTTCTTCGATCCGGCGCCGGCACCGCCGCCCGCGCCCACGCCCGATTGGCCAGACTATGTGCCCGGCCGCACCACCGTGGCGCTGATCACCCGGGCCTCCACCATCTATGGCGGCTCGATGCAGGTGCAGAAGAACATTCTCGCCAAACTCGCCTTCGGGCTTTGAGGGGGCTTTCGCAGACCATGGATTTTGCCCAATCCGATATTCAGACCATGCTGCTCGACAGTGCCCAGCGGCTGCTGGCCGCCACCGCGGGCGTGGAATATTGGCGCGCGCAGCGCCACCAGCCGCTGGGTTTCGACGAGGCGCGCTGGGCGCAGTTTGCCGAGCTGGGCTGGCTGGCGCTGCCGGTGCCCGAAGCGGCCGGCGGGCTGGGCGGATCGCTGGAGGATGTGGCGCTGCTGAATGTGGCGCTGGGCGAGGCACTGGCGACAGAGCCCTATGTCAGCACGGCGGTGCTGGCCGATCATCTGCTGAAACAGGCGGCGGATAGAGCGCAGGGCCGCTACCTGCTGGGCGAGATCGCCACCGGCGCGCTGCGCGTGGCCCTGGCCCATCAGGAAGTGGCGCATCAGGAGGCCGACGGAGGCACGCTGGCCCGGCGCGATGGCACGGGCTTTGTGCTGCAGGGCGCCAAGCTGCTGGCGCTGGATGCGCCGGCGGCGGGGCTGCTCATTGTCTCGGCGCCAATCGCGGGGGAGGCGGGGCTGGCCCTGTTCCTGGTGCCGGCCGATGCCGTGGGGCTGGCGCTGGAGGCCTATCCGCTGATCGATGGCACGCGCGCGGCCGATCTGCGGCTGGAAGGCGTGGCGCTGCCGGCATCGGCCTTGCTGGTGGGCCCGGAGCACGGCGAGGCGGTGCTGGCCGAGGCGATCGACCGGGCCTCGGTGGCGCTGATGGCGCAGGCGGTGGGGGCGATGGAAGCGGCGGTGCAGATCTGCGGCCGCTATGCCACCGAACGCCGCCAGTTCGGCGTGGCAATCGGCTCGTTCCAGGCGATCCAGCACATGCTGGCCGATATGTTCGTGGCCGCCCATCAGGCCCGCTCCATGCTCTATCACGCGCTGGCCCATGCCGAGGACGAGGCCGGCGCGCGCGGCGCGGCGATCGCGGCGGCGCGCATCGTTGTCGGCGAGGCGGGGCAGCTGGTGTCGCGCCAGGGCATCCAGCTGCATGGCGGCTATGGCCTGACCGATGAATATGCCATCAGCCATTATTTCCGCCGGCTGATGTGCCTGGAAAAGCTCTATGGCGATCTGGCCTGCCATGTGGAGCGTTTTGGCGCCGCCGTGCTGGGCTAGGGCGCCATGGGCCGGCAGGTGGCGCCCGGGCACGGCCTGGCCGAATGCCGCGCGGCGCTGGAAGCGCATGTGCGCCAGCATGGCACGGTGCCCTCGCTGGCGGGGCTGGCGCGGCTGTGGAACTATGCCAGCAAATCCTCGGCGG
>DASRYE010000327.1:0-8893 GCA_035653915.1 Novosphingobium sp.
CAGACCAAAGGCGAAGACCTTGCCGGATTGACGCGCCTCTAAGTTGTATGTACCAGTTAGTTCATAAACACCGGCACCCGGCCGGAATCGCCCTGGGAGGGGCAACGCCATGAACGGAAAGATGCGGCTTGCCGCACACACCTCGCTTATCGCCATCACCCTGGGCTGGGCCGCTGCCGCTGCCGCGCAGGAGGCCGCCCGCCCCGCGCCCGCCGGCAATGCCGCCGATGCCGCAGCCGATGCCCCCGCCGCTGCCGAGATCGTCGTCACCGGCTCCAGCCTGAAGGGCGTGGCGCCGGTCGGCTCGAACCTGGCCACCCTGGCCCGCGCGCAGATCGACAACACCTCGGCGCAGACCATCCAGCAGGTGCTGAAATCGGCACCGGCCGTGACCGGCCTGCAGGCCCCCAGCCAGGGCGGCTTCGGCTCGTCCGACAATTCCGGCACCAATGCGCCCACCATCCATGGCCTGGGCGCCTCGGCCTCCAATTCCACCCTCATCCTGATGAACGGCCACCGCCTGCCCACCTCGGGCGCCAACCACATGCTGGCCGATCCCAACATCATCCCCACCATCGCGCTGGAACGGGTGGAAGTGCTGGCCGATGGCGCTTCCTCGGTCTATGGCTCGGATGCGGTGGCGGGCGTGATCAACTTCATCACCCGCAAGAACTTCAATGGCCTGGAAGCCGATGTGCAGAAGGGCTTTGCCGATCATTACAACACCTTCAGCGCCTCTGTGCTGGCCGGCAAAACCTGGGATACCGGCTCCTTCCTCGCCGCCTATTCCTATTCCTATCGCTCCAGCCTGGCGGCCTCGGCGCGCGGCTATGCCAGCAGCGTGAACTTTGCCGGGCGCGGCGGCAACAATGCCAATGCCAGCAACAAATGCGCCAGCCCCTCGATCACCTCGGGCGGCAACACCTATTACAACACCGGCTCTGCCTACAGCACCGAGCCGGCCGGCTATGGCTCGCAGGCCGGCGGCGGCTGCACGCCCACGGCCTGGGATCTGCTGCCGCAAGAAGTGCGCCACACCGCCTATATGCAAGTGCGCCAGGATGTGGGCGACAAGCTGCACCTGGTGGCCGATTTCGACTATTCCTACCGCAAGAACACCCAGAACATCTCGCGCGGCACCGCCACGGCCACCATCTATGGCCAGGGTTCCACGCCGCCTTCGGGCCGCTCGATCAACCCCTATTTCCAGTCGCTGAACCTGGGCGGCAGCACGCCCACCTCCTATACGCTGAACTTCGATGCCAACCAGCTGCTGGGCACCGGCGCCAAGGCCATCGGCAGCGCCGAGGATTTCTACGGCCATCTCGATGCAATCTATGATCTCAGCACGCATTGGCAGATCAATCTGGGCGGCCTGATCGGGCGCGATCATTCGCAGATCATCAATTCGGGCACGCTGAACACCGCCGCCTTTGCGCTGGCCGTCAACGGCTACACCTCGGCCGCGGTGAACGGCGCCACGGTGGCCAACAGCCAGACCCTGACCAGCGCCAACGCCTTCGATCCCTTCACCGGCCAGACCTCTTCGGCAACGCTGGCAGCGCTCACCGACAGCACCACCTATTATTCCACCTTCCAGACCGTGCGGAACGCCTATCTGAAGGCCAGCGGCGATCTCTTCCGCCTGCCCGGCGGCCATGCCAAGCTGGCGGTGGGCGGCGAATTGCTGGGCTATGCGATCGACCAGTCGCACACCGCGCTCAATGGCCTGGGCGGCGCCAGCAGCAATTCCACCTTCCTGCGCCTGCACTATGGCCGCAACGTCACCTCGCTGTTCGGCGAGCTGTATCTGCCGCTGGTGAAGGACAGCTTCGTCAAGTCGATCGATCTCAACATCTCGGGCCGTTATGATCGCTACAGCGATTTCGGCACCACCGCCAACCCCAAGCTCGCCGCCAATTTCGAGCCGGTGCGCGGGATCAAGCTGCGCGGCAACTGGTCGCGCTCTTTCGTGGCGCCGGCGCTCACCAGCATTGGCGCCAATTCCTCTGGCCAAACGGGCGAATCCGCCTTCACCTACACCACCGGCGCCAACAACCTCTCCACCCTGCCGGGCGGCCTCGCTGCCGTGCCGCTCTCGCTCTATCCCGGCGCTGCCAGCATTCCGGGCGCTGTGTGCAATGCCACCACCTGCAACCTCACCAGCGTGACGGGCGCGGTGATCTCGGGCGGCAATGCCCGCCTCAAGCCGCAAACCGGCAAGGACTGGAGCATCGGCTTCGATTTCACCCCCGTGCAGCTGCCCGGCTTCAAGCTGAGCATGACCTACTGGAACGACGAACTGCGCAACGGCATCACCGCCCCGCAAACCGTCTATGCGTTGACCGCGGCCAGCCTGTCGAACCTGCTGACGCTGTATCCGGCCGGCGCCACCGTGCAGCAGATCGCCGCCGCGCAAGGCAGCCTGCCGCAATCGGGCGCCACCACCGCTGCCTATTTCATCTACAACTACACCCAGAACAACGTGCTCAACCTCAATGTCTCGGGCATCGATGTGGAAGCGATGTATCGCTTCGACAGCAAGATCGGCCATTTCACGCTGGATGGCTCCTTCACCCGCAAGACCAAGTTCGAACAGTGGTTCGGCGCCGATGGCACCCATTTCAGCGTGCTGGGCACGGCCGGTTTCAACACCACCTTCCCCTCGCTGAAGATGGAAGGGCGCGCCAACATCGCCTACGACAAGGGCCCCTTCAACGCGGTGCTGGGCATCAATTATGAAGGCCCCTACACCTGGTGGGGCTCGGGGGTGGTCAATCCCATTGTCCGCAATGCCGCCGGCGTGCCGGTGGGCGGCGGCGATCATGTCGGCGCCTTCACCACCATCGACCTGCATGCGGCCTACACGCTGGAACATATCGGCGCGCTGAAGAAGGCCAATCTCTACGTCGATATCACCAACCTGTTCGACAAGGCCCCGCCCTTCGTCAACACCGTCACCACCAACGGCAATGTCGGCTACGACGGGTTCAGCGCCAATCCGCTGGGCCGGGTCGTCAGCATTGGCCTGCGCTCGAAGTTCTGATCATCCACCCTGCCTTGCCGCCCCGAAGCCCTCTCTCCTTCGGGGCGGATCTTTTCCCCTTCCTGCCCAGCGGAGCCGCCCAGCCCATGCCCATTTCTCCTTCCTCTTCTGCGGCCGGTGGCAAGGTGGCGGGCATTGGCCCGGGGCGCGTGCTGGCAGGGCTGGTCGGCCGGGGCATCCTTGAAAGCCGCACGCCCTGGATGCATGAGTGCGAGGCCGATGCCCAGGGGCTGCGCATGGTCTATGCCCTGCTCGATTTCACCGACCGCGGCTGGAGCGACGAGCTGCTGCCCGAGGTGATCGCGGCGGCCAGGCGCATCGGCTTTGCCGGGCTCAATGTCACCTTTCCGTTCAAGCAGGCGGTGATCCCGCTGCTCGATGAGCTGGCGCCGGGGGCGGCGGCCATCGGCGCTGTCAACACCATCGCCTTCATCCACGGCCGCACCATTGGCCACAACACCGATGTGACAGGCTTTGCCGAGGCCTTTGCCAGCGGCCTGCCGGACGCCCCTGTGGCGCGCGTGCTGCAGCTGGGCTGCGGCGGGGCGGGTTCGGCCACGGCCCATGCGCTGCTTGGGCAGCTGGGCGCCCAAAGGCTGATCCTGGCCGACACCGACATGGCCCGCGCCGAGGCGCTGGCCCGCCAGCTGGCCGATGCCTATGGCGCTGCCCGCGTGGAGCTGACCGACGCGCCCGCCAGCGCCGCTGCCAGCGCCGATGGCCTGGTCAACGCCACGCCCATCGGCATGGCCAAATTCCCCGGCCTGCCGATCGCGGCCGAGGCCATCCGCGCCGATCACTGGGTGGCCGACATCATCTATTTCCCGCTCGAAACCGCCTTGCTGAAAACGGCACGGGCCCTCGGTTGTCGCACGCTGAACGGGCGGGGAATGGCGGTGGGGCAGGCGGCCGATGCCTTCGAGGTGTTCACCGGCCGCCTGCCCGACCGCGCCCGCATGGCCGCCAGCTTCGCGCGCTTCACAGCCTGAACGCAGGGGGCTTGCCACGGCGCCCCCGCCGCGATAACCAGCCAGCCGCGACAGGTTCCCCGCCGGGGGATCAAAAGGGAAGCCGGGTGCAAGTCCTGGCGCTGCCCCTGCAACTGTGAGCGGCGAGCCATCCGGCCACATGCCATTGGGAGCCCCCTCCCGAGAAGGCGGCCGGCAAGGCGTTGACCCGCAAGCCAGGAGACCTGCCTGCCGCAGTCGTTCTTGGTGCCGACAGGGTGTGCGGTGCCTGGCGGGGTTTCCCCTGATCGAACGACAGCCGTGCCGGCGTGGGCCCTGTGGCCTGCGCCGGATGTCGCCTGAATGTTGCCAGAGGGACCAGACATGCCCCCGCCACCCTGCTGCCCGCCGCCCTGGCCATGGCCCTTCTGCGCGCCGGCCGCCGCCGCTGCTGGCGCAAGCGGCCTTGTCCGCCCGGCGGGCGCCCCCTATGCAGTTGGGCCAGATGGGCTAAAGGGCCTGCCCGTCTGCCGCGAACCCCACCGCGTTCCACCCGAAGGAGCCGTTGCCCCATGATCCGCTTTGCCAGCCCCGCCGATCTCACCGATCTGCTTGGCGCCCTGCCCGCGCCCGATGCCGCCGCCGCCGCCCGCGCCGCCGCCCGCCAGGCAGAGCTGACCAAACCTGCCGGATCGCTGGGCCGGCTGGAGGAAGTGGCGGTGTTCATGGCCGGCTGGCAGGGCCGCGAACACCCCCGCGCCGAACGGATCGCGGTCACCGTGTTTGCCGGCAACCATGGCGTGGTGGCGCGCGGCGTCAGCGCCTATCCGGCCGAGGTGACCGCCCAGATGGTGGCCAATTTCCACCACGGCGGGGCGGCGATCAATGCGCTGGCGGCAGCCTGCGGGGCCAGCCTCTCGGTGGTGCCGCTGGCGCTGGACTGGCCGACCGGCGACATCACCCGCGAACCGGCGCTGAGCGAGGCCGACTGCCTCGATGCGCTGAACGCGGGCGCCGGCGCTGTGGCCAGCGGGCTGGATCTGCTGATCGTCGGCGAGATGGGCATTGGCAACACCACGCCGGCCGCCGCCCTTGCCGCCCAGGCCTATGGCGGCGCCGTGGAAGACTGGGTGGGCCATGGCACCGGCATCGATGCCGCCACCCATGCCCGCAAATGCGCGGCAGTGGCTGGCGCGCTGGCGCTGCATGGGCCGTTCTGCGCCTCGCCTTTCGAAACGCTGCGGCGGCTGGGCGGGCGCGAGATCGTCGCCATGGCGGGCGCCATGCTGGCCGCGCGGGCCGCGCGCGTGCCGGTGCTGCTGGATGGCTTCATCTGCTGCGCAGCGCTGGCCCCACTGGCGGCGGAACGGCCGGCGGTGCTCGATCATTGTCTGGCCGGCCATGTCTCGGCCGAAGTGGGCCATGCCCGCCTGCTGGAACGCTTCGGCAAGGCGCCGCTGCTGGCGCTGAACATGCGGCTGGGCGAAGGCACCGGGGCGGCGGTGGCGGCGCAGGTCGTGCGCTCGGCGCTGGCCGCGCATAATGGCATGGCCACCTTTGCCGAGGCGGCCGTGGCCGGCAAGCTGTGAAGGCCGACGGGCAGTGAAGGCAGCGCTGCTGGCCCTTCAGTTCCTCACGCGCCTGCCGCTGCCGGCCGTCGCCGCCAGCGAGCGGGATTTTGCCCATGCCATCCGCTGGTTCGCGCTGGCGGGCGTGGTGGTGGGCGCGCTGGTGGCAGCTGCGGCCTTTGCCGGCGCGCGGCGCGATCCGTGGGCGGGCGCGCTGCTGGCGCTGATCGGCTGGGTGTGGATCACCGGCGCCCTCCATCTGGATGGGCTGGGCGATATCGCCGATGGCGCCGGCGCTGCCCATGGCAACCGCGAGCGCCTCTCGGCCGTGCTGGCCGATCCGCATATCGGCAGCTTTGGCGTGGTGGCGATCGGCCTGCAGCTGATCGCCAAGCTGGTGGCGCTCAGGCTGTTTCTGGCCGGCCACAGCCCTGCCCTGCTGGTGCTGGTGCCGGCCATCGCGCGGATCGCCCCGCTGGGCTGGGCGCTGGCGCTGCCGCCGCTGCATGCGGGGCTGGGCGCGCGCATGGCGGGCGGCGCGCGCGGCTGGGTGCTGGCCTTGTGGAGCCTGCTGGCCATTGCCGCTGCCTGGCGCTGGTGCCCGGCGCTGCTGGTGGCGGCGCCGGCGGCAATGCTGTGGGGCCTGTGGCTCAGGCGGCGCATCGGCGGCATCTCGGGCGATGGCCATGGCGCGGGGATAGAACTGCTGGAAACGGCCATGCTGCTTGCCGCGGCCTGCGCCTGAAGGAGAAGCCGCAATGGGCGCGATCATGCTGCAGGGCACCGGCTCTGATGTCGGCAAATCGGTGCTGGTGGCCGGGCTGTGCCGGGCGCTGGCCAATCGCGGGCTGGCGGTGCGCCCGTTCAAGCCGCAGAACATGTCGAACAATGCCGCCGTCACGGCCGATGGCGGCGAGATCGGCCGCGCCCAGGCGCTGCAGGCGATCGCCGCGCGGGTGCCCGCCCACACCGACATGAACCCCGTGCTGCTGAAGCCCCAGGCCGATCGCACCTCGCAGCTGGTGGTGCATGGGCAGGTGCGCGGCACGCTGGGCTCTGCCAATTTCCGCGAGGCGCGCCGCGCGCTCCTCGGCGATGTGCTGCAAAGCTTTGCCCGCCTGCGGGCCGAGGCTGATATCGTGGTGGTGGAAGGCGCCGGCAGCCCGGCCGAGATCAACCTGCGCGCGGGCGATATCGCCAACATGGGCTTTGCCCGCGCGGCCGGCGTGCCGGTGGTGCTCGTGGGCGATATCGACAGGGGCGGGGTGATCGCCGCCCTGGCCGGCACCAGGGCGGTGCTGGCGCCCGAGGATGCGGCGATGATCCGTGGCTTTGTCATCAACAAGTTCCGCGGCGATCCGGCGCTGTTTGCCGATGGCTATCGCCTGATCGAGGATTTCACCGGCTGGCCCGGTCTGGGGCTGGTGCCCTGGCTGGCGGCCAGCGCGCGCCTGCCCAGCGAGGATGCCGTGGTGCTGGAACGCGCCCGCCCGCAGGCAGGGGGGCGCCGGCTGGTGGCCTGCCCGATCCTGCCGCGCATCGCCAATTTCGATGATCTCGACCCCTTGCGCGCAGAGCCCGGCCTCGATGTGGTGATGGTGCCCCCCGGCCAGCCCCTGCCGGCCAGCGCCGCGCTGGTGGTGCTGCCCGGATCGAAGGCGACCATCGCCGACATGGCCTTCCTGCGCCAAGAGGGCTGGGATATCGACATCCTCGCCCATCACCGGCGCGGGGGCATGGTGCTGGGCATTTGCGGGGGCTATCAGATGCTGGGCCGCGCCATTGCCGATCCGCAGGGAATAGAAGGGCCGCCAGGCGCCATTGCCGGCCTTGGCCTGCTGGATGTGGAGACCACGCTGGCCGGCACCAAGGCCCTGCGCGAAGTGACCGGCGAGGCGCTGGGCGCGGGCTTTGCCGGCTATGAGATGCATATGGGCGTCACCTCTGGCCCCGGCGCGGCCCGCCCCTTCGCCCGGCTGGCCGATGGCACCGCCGATGGCGCCATCAGTGCGGATGGGCGGGTGCTGGGCAGCTATTGCCACGGGCTGCTGGCAGCGCCGCCCTTGCGGGGCGCCTTGCTGGCGCGGCTGGGCCTTGCCAGCCATGGCGCCGATCATGCCGCCACGGTGGATGCGGCGCTGGATGAACTGGCAGAAGAGCTGGAACGACATATGGACATAGACGCGCTGATCGCCATCGCCGGGGAGCCCCGCGCATGACCAGCCTGCTGGTGCTGGGCGGCGCCCGTTCGGGCAAGAGCCGCCATGCCGAACAGTGGCTGGAAGCGCTGCCGCCCGGCCGCCATGGCCGGCTGGCCTATATCGCCACCGCGCAGGTGCTGGATGACGAGATGGCCGCCCGCATCGCCCACCACCGCGCCCGCCGCAATGCCCGCTGGCACACGATAGAGGCGCCCATCGCCTTGGCCGAGGCGATCGGCGAGGCGGCTCAAGGCGCCGATGGCGTGCTGGTCGATTGCCTGACCCTGTGGCTGACTAACCTGATCCTCGCCGAGGCCGATATTGCCGCTGCCAGCGCCGCGCTGGCCGCCGCGCTGGCCGCCGCCCCCGTGCCGGTGGCGCTGGTGGCCAATGAGGTGGGCCTTGGCATCGTGCCCGACAATGCGCTGGCCCGGCGTTTCCGCGACGAGGCGGGCTGGCTCAACCAGAAGCTGGCGGCCACGGCCAGCCAGGTGGTGTTCGTGGCCGCCGGCCTGCCGATGGTGCTGAAATGAGCTTTACCGCGCAGGATGCCCGCGTGCTGGAAGAGGTGCTGCGCTGGCGGCGCGATGTGCGCCATTTCCGCACCACGCCGATTGACGAGGCGGTGATCGAGGCGATCCACGCGGCGATGGAGCTGGCCCCTTCTGTGGGCAATGCGCGGCCCTGGCGGGTGGTGCGGGTGGAGAGCGCCGGCGCGCGCGCGGCGGTGCGGGCCAGTTTCGAGGCCTGCACCGCCGACGCCGCCGACACCTACACCGGCGAGCGCCGCGCCGCATATCTGCGGCTGAAGCTGGCCGGGCTGGATGCCGCGCCCTTGCAGCTGGCGGTCTTCACCCTTGCCGATCCGGCCGAGGGCCATGGCCTTGGCCGCCACACCCTGCCGCAAACGCTGGACCAATCCACCGCCATGGCGATCCACACGCTGTGGCTGGCGGCAAGGGTGCGCGATATTGGCATGGGCATGGTTTCCATCCTTGATGGCGCGGCGGTGGAGCGGATCTGCGCCGTGCCCCCGAGCTGGCGCTTCTCCGCTTACCTGTGCCTGGGCTATCCCGAGCAGGAGGACGATACGCCGCTGCTCCACCGGCTGGGCTGGCAGGCCAATACCCG
>DASRYE010000328.1:0-6631 GCA_035653915.1 Novosphingobium sp.
ATCCGCCGCCCGCCGCTGAGCGAAAAGGACATGTGGGGCATGACGATCTTCGATCAGCTGGCCTGCCGCATCGCCTTCCGCCAGATGCGCTATCAGGGTGATTTCACCCCGCAATCGGAACAGCCGACCTTGCATTATCCGGGCAATCTGGGCGGCATGAACTGGGGCGGCGCCACGCTTTTCCGGCCGCTCGATTATCTCATCGTCAACGATATCCGGGTGCCGGTGGTGTTCCGCCTGATCCCGCGCCGGGCTGATGGCCGGGCGGATATCTTCGGCAGCCTGGCGAAATATCCGCAATATGGCACGCCCTATCTGGCATCGGGCCAGCCGTTCTTCTCGGCGCTGGGCATTCCGTGCAGCAGCCCGCCTTTCGGAACGATGACGGCGATAGACCTGCGCCGGCGCCAGATCGTCTGGCAGGTGCCAATCGGCACGACGCGGGATTCAGCGCCTTTCGGTTTTCGCCTTGGCGTGCCCTTCGCGCTGGGCATGCCCACGCGCGGCGGATCGCTGGCAACAGCTGGCGGCCTTGTCTTCTTCGGCAGCGCGACAGACCGGGTGATGCGGGCGCTCGATGTCAGAAACGGCCGGATCCTGTGGGAGGGCGGCTTGCCGGTGGGGGCCAACGCCACGCCGATGACCTATGTCTCGCCGCGCAGTGGCCGCCAGTACATCGTCCAGACGGCATCGGGCAGCATGGGCACGCCCGGGGCCGGGGATTATGTCGTGGCCTGGGCTCTCGATCGCCAATGAAGCATTGCACAGGCGCCGGCTCATCCGCTTGGATGAGGCAGCGCCTGTGCGGATGTGCAACAAGATGCCCGACAGGAAGCGAGCCATCGCAGGTGGGAAAGGTGCCGACGTGCGCGGTTGCCAGCACGAGCTGAAAACGGAAAGGAAGATATGTCTTACAAATTCGACAAGACGGTCCCCTATCGCACGCATCTGGAGCAATATCGGGAGACCTGGGCCGATCTGGCGCATCTCAGGCGGGAAGATGGCATTCTGGAAGTGCGCTTTCACTGGAATGGCGGGCCCTGGCGTTGGAACGAGGCGATGCATACGGCGCTGGTGCCGTTCTGCGCCGATATTTCCCAGGATCCGGAGAATGAATGCATCATCATCACCGGCACCGGCGATTCCTTCCTGGATGAGTTCGATGCCGAAACCGTGCTGGCCTCCGATACCGACCATTCCCGGCTGGTGACCTACGACTGGTGGTGGCGCGCGGCCACGCGCGTTCCCGGCGCGATCATCGACATTCCCGTCCCGGTCGTTTCCGCGATCAATGGCGCGGTGTCGATCCACCCGGAAATCGTGCTGCTGGCCGATGTGGTGATCGCCAGCGAGGAGACGGTGATCATCGATCGCCATTACCAGGAAGCGGGCGTGGCGCCGACAGACGGCATCAATATCCTCTATGAGAAGTTCTTCGGGCCGAATCTGGCCCGCTCGGCGCTGTTTCTGGGCACCGAGATCAGCGCGGCCCAGGCGCTGCAGTTCGGCGTGTTCGCCGAGGTGCTGCCGGCCGAACAGGTGCTGGAGCGGGCCTGGGAGATCGCCCGCACCAAGATCATGACCGCCTCGCGCATCCACCGCCGGATGACGCGTGAAGCGCTGATCCAGCCCTATCGCGAAGCCTTCGCCAGGTCGATCCGGGCCAGCCTTGCCCATGAATGCTATGCGGCACAATCGACCCCCGGTGAAATTCCCCATGGGAAAATGCTGAAGAAATAAGCGGCGGGCTTTCGCCTGCCCCCCTTGCGCATCGGGGATGATCGCGCCCGATTGCCCGGCGGCCTCTGCCGGCGGCATGCGCGCGCCTGTGCCTGTTGTGCTTTCCCCTGCGCCATTGAAGAGGACCAACCGCCATGCGTTTCGTGACTTTTGAAATTCCCTCGCTCATCGGGCCGATCAGGCGGGCAGGCGTGCTGGGCAGCGCCGATACCATCATCGATATCAGCGCCGCGCGCGAGGCCCTGCTGCGTGATCGCGGTGTGTCGGGGCCGGCGCGCCGGGCGCAGGCCGAATGCCCCTCCAGCCTGCTGGCGTTCATCGAGGCAGGGGCGCCGGCGCTCGATGCGCTGGGCGAGGCGCTGGCCTTTGTGGAAGGCCATGGCGAGCGGGTGCTGGGCGGGCTCACCGTCTCCTTTGCCAGCGCCGATGTCGACCTGCTGACCCCGCTGCCGGTGCCGCGCTCGATCCGCAATTTTTCCCTGTCCGAGCAGCATATGCTGGATTCGATTGAAACGATGAAGAAAAAGATCGGCGGGATGGAGCCTTCGCTGGTGCGTATTCCGCCCGAATGGTACAATTTGCCGGCCTATTACAAGACCACGGTGATGGAGGTCTATGGCCCCAACGATCTGATCCCCTGGCCAGAGCTGACCGGCAAGTTCGACTACGAGCTGGAGCTGGCCGCGGTGATCGGCAAGCGCGGGCGCCATGTCGCGGTGGAAGAGGCGCAGCCTTATATCTTCGGCTTCACCCTCTACACCGACTGGAGCATGCGCGATTTCCAGCAGCGCGAAATGAGCATCAACATGGGGCCGGGCCTGTGCAAGGATTTCGCCAGCTCGCTGGGGCCGTGCATCGCCACGCCGGACGAGTTCGATGTCGTGAACGCCCGCCTCACCGCGCGGATCGACGGCCAGCTGTGGACCGACACGACTTCGCGGCTGCGCTGCAGCTTTGAAGAGCTGATCGCCTATGTCACCCAGACGCAGACGATCGTGCCCGGCGACATTTTCACTTCCGGCACGGTGCCGGGCGGCAGCGGCAGCGAACAGGACCGCTGGATGCCCGAAGGGGCCGTTGTGGAGCTGGAGGCCGAGGGCATTGGCGTGCTGCGCAACAAGGTGGGCACGCGCGGGGTTGCGGTGCCCCTGCCCAGATCGCAGCAGCCATGGGTTTCCTCGCAGCGCCAGGACGGATAGACAGGTCTTCGAAAAAATCGTGGAAAATAACGGGATGGCCGTGCCCGCCGGGCACAGGCCATCCGTCGGGAGAGCAATGCAATGGCTGACGCGCAGGCCCTGCCAACGTGGCGGGATTGGTATGTTGCTGCCTTGGCGGGCATGGTGTCCTATATCGATGCAAGCGCTGTGGTGTCGACGGGCGTGGCCCTGGTGATGTTTCAGCATGCCTTCCGGCTGGGCAGCCTGCAGATCGGCTATCTGTCGTCCTCGCTGGGCCTGCTGGTGGCGCTGGGGGCGCTGCTGGGGGGCTGGCTGAGCGACAATTACGGCCGCAGGCGGGTGTTCAACCTCACCTTGCTCGGGCTGGTTCTGGGCTGCACGGTGATGGCCCTGGCGCAAGGCTTTGGCGTGCTGCTGGCGGGCGTGATCCTGCTGGGTTTTTTTGTCGGTGCCTCGCTGCCTGCCTCGCTGGCGCTGGTGGGGGAATTCGCGCCGCCCGGCGCGCGCGGCCGGATGCTCACCTTTTCGCAGGTCCTGTGGAATGTCGGCATTCTGGTGACCCAGCTGATCATTGCGCTGGTGTCGGATATCGGCGTGGCGGGGGGGCGGCTGCTGTTTGTCCATCTGATCGTCATGTCGGTGCTGGTGGCCGCGATGCACTGGCGCTTGCCGGAATCCCCGGTCTGGGCGGCAGGGCATGCCGGCCCGCGGCCGGGCGGCGCCAGCCAGCTGGGGTTTTCGCAATTCGCAGAGCTGACCAGCAAGCCCTATCTGGCCCTGTTCGCCGGGCTGGCCGCCTTTTACGGGCTGGCGCAGGTGGCCGCCAGCATCAAGGCCCAGTTCCTTGGCTTCATGTTCGTGAATGTGGCCGGCAGCACGCTGCGGCTCTATTCTGCGGCCTATATGTCGGTGATGGTGGTCGGGCTGATTGCCATGATGCTGTTCATGCGGGTGGTCGATGGGCGCAACCGGCTGGGCTGGTTTGTTTCGGGCGGGCTGGCTTTCATTGCCAGTTTCGCCGTGCCGGCGGTGCTGGGCGTGACCGTGCCGAGCCTGTTCGTCAGTTCGCTGCTGTCCGGTTTTGGCGGGGCGCTGGCCTTCGAGGGGATCATGAAGGTGTGGGCGCAGGAATTCTTCCCGGCCTCGCTGCTGGGCACCGCGCAAGGCTCGGTGATTGCGTTCGGGCGCATTCTGGCGGCGCTCATGGCGATCTGGGCGCCCACGCTGCTGATGCTCAATGCGCGGGGCTTTTTCGCCTTTCTCACCGGGGTGATGGCGCTGGCCATGGCGATCGGCCTGTGCCTTGCCCTCCATTCCGAACGCAGCCGCCGGTCCGCGCGGGGCTGACGGCGCAGTGCCGGGCCGGCCGGGCGGTTCTAGTCCACCAGCCGGCCGGCATTGTTGGCCGCTTCCAGTATATGGCTGGTCATCAGCGCGCAGGCCGCATCGGCATCGCGCGCCAGCACCAGATTGGCCAGTTCCTGGTGTTGATAGGCATGCACTTCCACCGCGCCGCTTCTGGCCAGGGCCAGGTTGCGATAACGCCGGCCCTGATCGTAGAGCGTCTTGCGGATCTGCATCACGCGCCGCGACGGGCAGGCCGAAAGCAGGGCCTCGTGGAAGCGGCCATGGCGCTCTTCCCATTCGGCCATTTCGCTGTCGCTGGAATCCGGCCCGATATGGGTGATCTTGTTCAGCATGTGCAGCGCGGCCACGATGCGCGCTTCCCACTGGTCGTCACCCAGCAGGATCGAGGCGCGCAAGGCCCGGTTTTCGAACTCGACGCGCAGTTCGGTCAGGTCCTGCAGATCGTCGAGCGAGATCGGCGCGACGCAGAAGCCGCGAAAGGATTCGCTGATCACCATCCCCTCGGCCGTGAGCTGCATCAGCGCCTCGCGCAGGGAGCCGATGCCCGCGCCATAGCGCTGCTGCAGATCCCCGAACTTCAGCCGGGCATGGGGCGGCAGCACGCAGCGCACGATGTCTTCGCGCAGCCTGGCGCATAATTCGTCGGTGCCGGTTGCCGTATCGCCGGTGGCCGCGCCGCGCGGGCCGGGCTTTCTGGGTTCTGTGCTGTCGGCCTGTGGTTCGGCCTGGGCGGGGCGGGTTCTGGGCCGGCGCCCGGGTTTGCCGTTGGCCGGTGCCCTGCTGGCGGTATTGGTCAAGTGCGTTATTCCTTCCTGCCGCTGTCCGCGCGCGCCGGGGCAGGCAACTGGCCAGAGTGGTTGATGAGGGGGCCGCAGAGCCGATAGAGGAAGCGCATGGAGGCGCCCGCGTCAACGGTTTCGCCCGATGGCTGCAGGGCGCCTTGCCGCGCCAGCCCGGCCAGCACCAGATCGATCCGGTTGCTGACGATGCGATAGGCGGCCAGATAGCGGGGGCTGGGCCTGGTGCGATCGCGCTGGATGGGGCTGCGGACATAGCGCCGCGCGCTGACGATGCCGGGCGTGGCCAGCATGCGGGCCAGCTGGGCCTGATCGTACCACTGGTTGAAGGCGCTCTCCTCGCCTTCGCGCGGGCTTTCCAGCACATAGAGATCGAAGGTGGCGGGCGGGCCGAGATGCGGCAACACCAGGGCGCCCGCCCCTCGCCGTTCGGTGCCCAGGGCATCGAAGACCAGGGCGAAACCGCCCGGCGCGATGGGTGCCGGATGGGCGGGATCAGGCTTGGGCACTGCGGCGAAGGTGGCGGCCAGATCAGCGCTGCGCAGCCGGTAGCGGATCAGGAAGGGGCTGGGCGGTGCCATGTCGGGCAAGGGGCCCGGCGGTGCGGCCTCGGCCCGCTGGGCATCGACAAAGCCGGGAACCGCCAGAATCGCCGGCGCGTGGATATGGTCGTACCAGTTCTGATAGGCGGCCAGATCGCCGGCGGGGGCGTTGAACATCAGCATCAGGTGATCGGCCCCCGGCGCGGCCTGCGCCGCCGTGCCCCAGGCCAGCAGCGCGCTGCCCAGCGCGGCGAGGGGGACGCGGCGGTTCCAGCCGGGTTGCTCAGCCTGTCGCATTGCCTCTCCTTTTGTGCATTATTTCTATAAAATTGAACATTTGAATTATGTTCGAAAATAACTAGAAATCAAGAGCGATGTCGGGCGGGGCCGCGCACAGGTGCCCTGGCGGGCCCGGCGCGAGGCTCATCTGTTCAGATGAAGCAGCCCCGAAGGGCGGGGCGATAGAAGGAGAACAGCACGGCGCGGCCAGATCGGCCGGGGGCCGTCGGAACGGGTACCTGGCGCAGATATCGCCCGTTGGCGGGTGGGAAAAGTCCGGGGCCCGCATAAGGGAGAGCGATACATGCAACTGATAAGGCCCGTGGGTTTGGCCGCCATGGCAACGGTTCTGGCTCAGGCTTCGGCGGCGCAGGCACAGGTGGCGCCTGCTGCCCAAGTGCCCGCTGCCCAGCTACCTGCCGCCGGTGCGCCCGCCGCCGATATGCCTGCGGCAAGCGATATCATCGTCACGGCCGAAAGGCGCAGCGTCAACCTGCAGAAGGCGGCCCTGTCGATCAGCGCGCTGACCGGAGACAGCCTGCAGGTCAAAGGCGCAACCAGCGTTGCCGATGCCATCAAGGCCACCCCCAGCGTGGTGATCCAGCAATCCACCGGCGGCTATTCGGCGGCCACGATCATTGGCGGTGGTGGCCCGCCCAACATGTCGATCCGGGGCCTTGGCACCGACGGTTTCAACAAGCAGCCCTCGGTGCGCGTCTATCAG
>DASRYE010000329.1:0-6884 GCA_035653915.1 Novosphingobium sp.
CCCGCCGTGCCCACCCACACGCCCGAAACCGAGGTGTTGGCCATCTTCTCGGCCCGCTCGATCGCATCGCGGATGGCATAGGTGGCCGAACGCATGTCGATCACATAGCCGCGCTTCACCCCTTGGGCGGCGCGATGGCCGCTGCCCAGCACCAGCAGCTCGCCGCTTTCCGTTACGCCGGCGATCATCGCGGCGATGCGGAAGGAGCCGACATTGACCGCGCCGATCACCCGGGCGATGCGCGATTGGGGGCGGGAATTGGGCATCAGTTGGCCCCCTTGCTGGCTGTGGCAGTGGCAGTTGCGCTGGCGGCGGCAGAAGCGCCGGCAGCGGGCCGGGCGGCCTCGCTGGCGGCCGCCCCGCTGCCCGGCACGCGCAGATAAATCCGGTCGGGCGAGCGCATGTCGAAGGCCACCACCTTGCCGCCCAGCAAGCGGTTGGTGCCATCCATGCGGGCAAACTGCACCAGCGCGGCGCTGGCCTCGGTGTCGCCCTCGGGCAGGGCCAGCATCTGGCCGGTCTTGAACAGGAGGTTCCAGCGCCGGTTGCCCACCCATTGCGCCTCGGCCACTTGCGGGCCCAGCGCAGGCGCTGCATCCAGCAGGCCGGAAAGCGCCTGCACCTGGCCTTCCACCCCGGCGCCCGAAAGCACCAGCCGGCCCTTCGCCCGCGCCGGCGAGACCGGCTCCAGCAGGTGGCCGGTCTCGTCGATCAGCACCAGCCGGTCGGGCTGGCGCAGCACCGCATGGGGCTGGCGCTCGACGATATCGACCACCAGCGTATCGGGCAGCTGGCGCGAGACCCGCGCATCGCTCACCCACGACAGATCGAGCAGATCGGCGCGCAGGGCGGCCAGATCCACCTCGGTCATCGCCCGGTTGCGCTGGGCCAGCGCCCGCTCATACACGCGCAATTCGTTGAGGTGATGGGTGCCGCGCACTTCCACATGGCGCACCTCGAAGCCGGCATGGGTGGCAATCTGGGCGACATGCTGCTCGGCCATCGCCGGCACGCCCGCCAGCACCGCCACCAGCCCCATCAGCCCCACAGCGCCCACCAGAATGGCGCCCAGGAACAGCTTGTGCAGCCCTTCCTCGCCCAGCGGCACCAGCGCCATCGCCCGGTCCAGCACGGAACCGGTGCGCAGGCGCGCCGCCTCCACCTTGCGCGCCGCGCCCTGCCGCTGGGCAGCGCGGCGGGCGCTGGTGGGTTTGCGGGTGATCTTGCGGTTCATGGCCAGCCCCCCGGCGCCCCTTCCCTAGTGGCCTGTGGGCGCGGCCGCCCGCAGCGCGGCATCGGCCAGCGCCTCGGCGATGATCGCTTCCACCAGATCGGCATAGGCCATGCCCAGATGGCGCGCCTGTTCGGGCACCAGGCTGAGCGGGGTCATGCCCGGCTGGGTGTTCACTTCCAGCAGGAACAGCCCTTCCACCCCGCGCGTGTCGTCCCAGCGGAAATCAGCGCGGCTGGTGCCCTTGCAGCCCAGCAGCACATGGGCCTTCAGCGCGATCGCCTTGCAGGCCTCGGCCACATCGTCGGGGATCTCGGCCGGGCACACATGCTCGGTCAGGCCATCTGTGTATTTGGCGTCGAAATCATAGAAGCCGCTCTTGGGCTTCAGCTCGGTCACCAGCAGGGCGCGGGGGCCATCGGCGCCGGCCAGCACGGCAGTGGTCAGCTCCCTGCCGCGGATGAAAGGCTCTGCCATCAGCACCGGGAAATGCTGCCAGGGGCCTTGCACATCGGCGCGGATGGGGTTGCCGCAATTGCTCTCGTCGGTCACGATCGCCACGCCCACGCTCGAACCCTCGCTGGCCGGCTTCAGCACATAGGGGCGCGGCAGCGGATCGCCGGCGTAAAGCTCTTCAGAGCGCACCGAACGCCCGCCCGGCATGGGGATGCCATGGGGCACCAGCACCAGCTTGGTCAGCTCCTTGTCCATCGCCACGGCCGAAGTCGCCAGGCCCGAATGGGTGTAGGTGAGGCCCATCAGATCCATCAGCCCCTGCACGCTGCCATCCTCGCCGGGGGCGCCATGCAGGGCATTGAACACCACATCGGGCGCCGCTTCTGCCAGCCGCTGGGCCACATCGCGGCCCATGTCGATCCGCGTTACCTTATGGCCGCGGCTTTCCAGCGCTTCGGCCACGCCCGTGCCGCTCATCAACGACACCGCCCGCTCCGACGACCAGCCGCCCATCAGCACGGCCACATGCAATTTCGGCAGGCTCACTTCGCTTTTCCCACGCGCTTGATTTCCCATTCAAGGGCAATGCCCGACTGTTCCTGCACCCGGCGGCGCACTTCCTCGCCCAGCGCCTCGATCTCGGTGCTGGTGGCATCGCCGGTGTTGATGAGGAAATTGGTGTGCTTCTCGCTGACCTGCGCACCGCCCAGCGCCAGGCCCCGGCAGCCGGCGCTGTCCACCAGCTGCCAGGCCCGCGCGCCCTGCGGGTTCTTGAAGGTGGAGCCGCCCGTCTTGCTGCGCAGGGGCTGGCTGGCCTCGCGCGCGGCGGCAATGCGGTCCATCTCGGCCTGGATGGCGACAGGATCGCCGGCATGGCCGGCAAACACCGCGCTGACCACTATCGCCCCTTCCGGCAGCGCCGAATGGCGATAGGCATAGGCCAGCTTTTCCACCGGCCAATCCGCCACTTCGCCACTGCGCAGCACCACCCGCGCACTCACCAGCACATCGGCCACTTCGCGGCCATAGGCGCCGCCGTTCATCCGCACGAAGCCGCCCACCGTGCCGGGGATGGAGCGCAGGAATTCCAGCCCCGCAATCCCGGCATCACGCGCGCTGGAGGAGAGCAGAATGCCGCTGGTGCCGCCGCCGCAGGTCAGCTGCAGGCCATCGGCGGCAACGCCGGCAAAGGCCTTGCCCAGCCGCACCACCACGCCCTCCACACCGCCATCGCGCACGATGAGGTTGCTGCCCAGCCCCAGCGCCATCACTGGCACATCGGCCGGCAGGGCCTTGAGGAACGCGCAGAGATCCGCCTCGTCGGCCGGTTCGAACAGCCATTGCGCCGCCCCGCCAGACTTGAACCAGACCAGCGGCGCCAGCGGCGCATCGGCCGTCAACCGGCCGGCCACAGGAGGCGGCACAAAGCCCATCAGGCCGCGCCCGCCGCTTCGGCCCGCGCGGCCGCAATGCCGGCACCAAGGCCGGCGGCCCATTTGGTGATATCGCCCGCGCCCAGGCACACCACCATGTCGCCGGGGCGGATCTGGCCGGCCAGCGTTGCCGCCAGCTCGCTGGCGCCCTGCACCTGATGGGCGCTGCGATGGCCGCGCGCCTTGATCCCTTCCACCAGCGCGGCGGCATGCACGCCGGCTATCGGATGCTCGCCCGCCGGATAGACCGGCGCCACATAGACGATATCGGCATCGTTGAAGGCGCCGGCAAATTCGCCCATGTGATCGCGCAGCCGGGTGAAGCGGTGCGGCTGCACCACGGCGATGACGCGGCCCTTCACCCCTTCGCGCGCGGCCGCCAGCACGGCGCGGATCTCTACCGGGTGATGGCCATAATCATCGATGATCGCCACCGGATCGCCGCCGCCCAGATCCAGCTCGCCCACCTTGGTGAAGCGCCGCTTCACACCGCCAAACTTGGCAAAGCCGGTGCGGATCACCGCATCGGCCACGCCCATTTCCTTGGCCACCGCCACTGCCGCCAGCGCGTTCTGCACATTGTGGCGGCCGGGCATCGGCAGCTCGATCCCCTCGATCCGCTGGAAGCTGCCATCACGCGCGCGCAGCACGGCGGTGAAGCGGTTGCCGCCGGGGATCGGCGTCACGCTCTCGCCGCGCACATCGGCCTGGGCGGAAAAGCCATAGGTGATGACGCGGCGATCGCGCACCTTGGGGATGATCGCCTGCACTTCGGGATGGTCGATGCACAGCACCGCCGCGCCATAGAAGGGCACGTTCTCGATGAATTCGACAAAGCTCGCCTTCACCTTGTCGAACGAGCCGTAATGGTCGAGATGTTCGGGATCGATGTTGGTGACGACGGCAATCGTGCCATCCAGCCGCAGGAAGCTGCCATCGCTCTCGTCGGCTTCCACCACCATCCAGTCGCTGGCGCCCAGCCGGGCGTTGGAGCCATAGGAATTGATGATGCCGCCGTTGATCACCGTCGGGTCCACTCCGCCGGCATCCAGCAGCGCTGCCACCATCGAGGTGGTCGTCGTCTTGCCATGGGTGCCGGCCACCGCCACGGTGTTCTTCAGCCGCATCAGCTCGGCCAGCATTTCGGCCCGGCGCACCACCGGAATGCGCGCTTCCAGCGCTGCCACCACTTCGGGGTTGTCGCGCTTCACCGCTGTCGAGGTGACGACGACCGCCGCATCGCCCAGATTGTCGGCGCTGTGGCCGATGAACACGGTAATGCCGCGCGCGCGCAGGCCTTCCACCACATAGCCCTCGGCAATGTCGGAGCCCTGCACCTTGTAGCCCAGGTTGGCCATCACCTCGGCAATGCCCGACATGCCAATGCCGCCGATGCCGACAAAATGAATGGTGCCGATCTCGACGCCTACGCCCTTCATGCCAATTGCTCCTGCCCGCTGGCGCGGCGCTTGCCGCCCAGCCGGATCACATCCATCAGCGGTGCCCCGCCAAAACTCTCGACCAGATCGGCCAGATCCTGCGCCGCACGCGGATAGCCGCAGTTCCATGCGGCATGGGCGGCATTGGCCAGCGTTTCGGGGTGCTGGGCCATGGCGAGGATCTGCTTGGCCAGCTCCACCGCGCTGAAGCGCGCCTGGCGGATCGAACGCGCGCCGCCCGCCGCCACGATCTCGCGCGTGTTGGCGGCCTGGTGGTCGTCTGTCGCGATCGGCAGCGGCACCAGGATCGCCGGGCGGCCAACGGCGGTCAGCTCGGCAATGGTGCTGGCCCCGGCGCGGCCGATGAACAGATGCGCATCGGCCAGCCGGCCGGCCATATCCTCGAAATAGGTGCCCAGTTCAGCGGGAATGTCATGCGCGGCATAGCGGGCGCGCACGGCATCGATATCTTCCGGACGGCACTGCTGGGTCACCTGCAGACGCGTGCGCAGGGCCGGCGGCAGCATCGCCAGCCCATCGGGCACCACTTCCGAGAGCACCCTTGCCCCCTGCGATCCGCCGGTCACCAGAATGCGCAGCAGCCCATCCTCGCTGAAGGCCGGGAACGGGCGATCGCGCAGCGCCAGCACTTCTGTGCGCACCGGGTTGCCCACCAGATGCACCTTGCCGGCATGGGCGGCCTTCAGCCTGTCCACCTGCTCGGCCGCCGTGGCGATGGCATTGACGCGCCCGGCAAAGAAGCGGTTGACCCGGCCCAGCACCGCGTTCTGCTCATGCACCACCGTGGCAATGCCGGCCGCCCGCGCCGCCAGCAGCGCCGGCAGCGCCGGATAGCCGCCAAAGCCCACCACGCAGGAAGGCTGGAAACTGTCGAACAGGCGCAGCGCCATGCGCCGGCCGGCCATGATCGCGCGCACCGCCTTCAGCCAGCTGGCCGGGTTCCTGCCCTGGAAGCGCCCGGCCGGCAGCACATGCACCGCCAGCCCATCGGGCTTGCCGGGAATGGCAGCGCCGCGCGCATCGGTGATCAGCGCCACATGGTGGCCGCGCGCCATCAGCTCGCTGGCCAGCGCGAAGGCGGGAATGAGATGCCCGCCGGTGCCCCCGGCGGCCAGAACATAATGGCGTTGCACAAAACTCATCGATGATGTCCCGCGGCGAAGCCCTGGCCCGGGCGGGCGAAGGGGTCGCGGCTCAGATAGGGGTTGCGCCGCGTGATGGCGAGCAGGAATCCGACCCCGGCGCACAGCGCCACGGTGGATGACCCGCCATAAGAGACGAGCGGCAGCGTCATGCCCTTGGAAGGGAACAATTGCAGGTTGACGAGGATGTTGATGAAGGCCTGCCCGCCCAGCTGGGCCACCAGCCCGCTGGCCGCCAGCAGGGTGAAGTAATCCTCTTCCCGATCAGCCAGCCGCACCAGCACCCGCGCCACGATCGCCATATACAGCGCCACCAGCAGGGCGCAGGCCAACAGGCCGAATTCCTCGCCGATGACCGAGAAGATATAGTCCGTATGGGCCTCTGGCAGGCGCAGCTTCTGGGTGCCCAGCCACAGGCCGGTGCCTGTCCACCCGCCGCCCACCAGCGTGTGATGGGCCAGATCCACCTGATCGTAAGCCGTGCCGCCCGACAGGAAACTGTCGATCCGGTTGCGCGCGTTGGCATAGAAGAGATAGGCCGCGCCCACGCCGCCCACCCCCAGCGCCCCCACCATGGCAATGCGCCGCAAGGTGAGGCCGGCCAGCAATATCTCCACGAACCACACGCAGGCAAACAGCACGGTGGCGCCAAAATCGGGCTGCATCATCAACAGGCCCGCCACCAGCGCCATCAGCGCGCAGCAGATCGTCATCACCGGCAGGCGCGGATCGCGCTGCTTCCACGACAGCACCCAGGCCAGCAGGATGGCAAAGGCCGGCTTCAGGAATTCCGACGGCTGCAGCGAGAGGATGCCCATGCCCAGCCACCGGCGCGAGCCATTGACCGTGCTGCCCACCACCGGCACCAGCAGCAGCGCGGCCAGCATGGCAAAGCCGAAGAGAATGCCCAGCCGCCGCGCCGTCTCGCGCTTTTGCAGGGCCAGGCCAAACAGCGCCACCAGCCCCACCGCCTGCCAGCGCAGCTGCAGGGCAAAGAAATGCAGATCATCCAGATGCGTGGCCGCGGTGGACAGGCGGCGGGCGCTGGCCGGGCTTGCCGCTGCCACCGCCAGCGTGCCCACCCCCATCAGCGCCAGCACCAGCACCAGCAGCAGCCGGTCGATCTCGCGCCACCAGATCGCCAGTTCCATGCGCCAGCGGC
>DASRYE010000330.1:0-7032 GCA_035653915.1 Novosphingobium sp.
GCACCGCGGCCACGCCGCTGATCGCCTCTTCAGCCGGCATTTCCACGCTGCTGCCGGCATCGGCCGCCGCTTCTTCGCCATGATGGCCACAAGCGCCCAGCGCCAGCAGGGCGCCAAGGGCAAAAGCGGCGGGGAGCAGAGGGTGGCGGCGCATGGGCTTCTCCTTGGGGGCGGGGCATGCGAGGGAGGACTGGCGCCTTTCTAGCGCCAGCGGCAGGCGGGCAGCAAGAGGGCGGCAGGGGCCGGCCGCGTTTGGCTGGGGAAAGCGGGCGCGCGTGGCGGTTGCAATCATATAAAGATATCTTTATATGCGCCCCAGCGAGAACAGACACCCATGTTGATTCATCCCCTCCTCGGCGCGCTGGCAGATCCCACCCGGCTGCGCATCATGCGCCTCTTATGCGCCATGGAGCTGGCCGTGGGCGAGCTGGCGCAAGTGCTGGGGCAAAGCCAGCCGCGCGTCTCGCGCCATGTGCGCATCCTGTGCGAGGCGGCGCTGGCCGAACGGCGCAAGGAAGGCAGCTGGGTGTTCCTGAAAAGCGCGCTGGGCCTGCCCGCCGACAAGGGCCTGGGCGGCGCGGTGGCCCGCCTGCTGGCCGAGGCGGAAGGCACCGATGCCGGCTTTGCCGAAGTGTGCGCGCGTGATCGCCGGCAGCTGGCCGCCATCCGCGCCGGGCGCGAGGCCGCCGCGGCCGCCTATTTTGCCCGCCACGCCGCCCAATGGGATGGCATGCGCAGCCTGCTGGGCGAGGAAGCCCCGGTGGAAGCAGCGCTGGCCCGGGCGCTGGGCACCGATCTGGGCGCGCTGCTCGATATCGGCACCGGCACCGGCCGCATGGCCGAACTGTTTGCGCCTGCCGCCGCCCATGTCACCGCCTTTGACAAGAGCCCCGACATGCTGCGCATCGCCCGCGCCCGGCTGCAGCATCTGCCGGCCGAAAGCGTGGATCTGGTGCAGGGCGATTTTGCCGCCCTGCCCTTTGGCCCGGCGCGCTTCGATACGGTGCTGTTCCATCAGGTGCTGCATTATGCCCAGGCGCCCGAGGCCGTGCTGGCCGAGGCCGCCCGCGTGGCCCGCCCCGGCGCGCGCCTGGCCGTGGTCGATCTGGCCGCCCACACCCGCGAGGAACTGCGCGATGCCCACGCCCATGCGCGCCTGGGCTTTGCCGACGGGCAGATGCAGGCGCTGTTTGCCGGCGCCGGCTTCGATGCGGCAGAGCCGCTGGCGATCCCCGGCGCCGAGCTGACCGTGAAGATCTGGACCGGCACCCGCCGCCCCGAGCCCACCCCCATACCACAGACCGAAAAGGCCCTTTTCCCATGATCGCCAGTTACGAGGCGCTGAGCGAAGCGCGCAAGGCGCTCGATGCACCGCTGTTTGCCGGCCTGCCCGGCGATGTGCGCGTGTCCTTCGAGTTTTTCCCGCCGAAGAGCGAGGCGATGATGGCCCAGCTGTGGGATGTGGTGGAAACGCTGGCCCCGCTGAACCCGGATTTCGTCTCGGTCACCTATGGCGCGGGCGGCACCACGCGCGATCGCACGCATGACACGGTGGCGCGCATCATCGCCGAGGCGCATCTGCCGGCTGCCGCCCATCTCACCTGCGTCGATGCGTCGAAGGACGAGATCCGCCAGGTGGCCGAAAGCTACTGGCAGGCAGGCGTGCGCCATATCGTTGCGCTGCGCGGCGACATGGGCCAGCCCGGCGCCCCCTTCGTGCCGCACCCGCAAGGCTATGCCAATGCCGCCGAGCTGGTGGCCGGCCTCAAGGCCATCGCCCCGTTCGAGATCTCGGTGGCGGCCTATCCGGAAAAGCACCCTGATTCGGCCGATGTCGCCGCCGATATCGACAATCTGAAGCGCAAGTTCGATGCCGGCGCCAGCCGCGCCATCACCCAGTTCTTCTTCGAGCCGGAAACCTTCTTCCGCTTCCGCGACAAGCTGGCCGCCGCCGGCATCCATGCCCCCATACTGCCGGGCATCCTGCCGGTGACGAATTTTGCCCAGGCCAGCAAGTTTGCCGCGGTCTGCGGGGCGGCCATGCCGGGCTGGATGGCCGGCCTGTT
This sequence comes from Novosphingobium sp., assembly GCA_035653915.1. Classification (GTDB taxonomy): domain Bacteria; phylum Pseudomonadota; class Alphaproteobacteria; order Sphingomonadales; family Sphingomonadaceae; genus Novosphingobium. The sequence goes on from DASRYE010000330.1 coordinate 2,067, forward strand.
CGCCGGGCTGGACCGCCTGCCCGCCGCCCGCCAGCTGGTGGCCGCCACCGTGGCCGCCGAATTCTGCCGCAAGCTCTATGCCGGCGGCGTGCGCGATTTCCACTTCTACACGCTCAACCGGGCGGAACTGTCCTATGCCATCTGCCACCTGCTGGGCGTGCGCCCGCAAGCGATAGCCCCCCGCGCGGAGACCCTCGCATGACCCTTGCCCCCTCCCCCGCCCGCGCCGCCCTGCTGGCCCAGGCGGCCAAACGCCTGCTCATCACCGATGGCGCGCAGGGCACCGAATTCCAGAAGCTGGGCCTTGTCGAGGCGGATTTCGCCGGCACGCTGGGCCTTGCCCACGAGCAGAAGGGCAACAACGACATGTTGTCGCTCTCTCGCCCGGATGTGGTGGAGGCGCTCCACCGCTCCTATTTCGAGGCCGGCGCCGATCTGGCCGAGACCAACACCTTCAACGCCAACCGCATCAGCCAGGCCGATTATGGCGCCCAGCATCTGGTGCGCGAACTGAACATCGCCTCGGCGCAGATCGCCCGCCGCGTGGCCGATGAATATACCGCCCGCGATGGCCGCCCGCGCTTTGTGGCCGGCGGTGTGGGCCCCACCAACAAAACGCTCTCGCTCAGCCCCGATGTGAACGACCCGGGCTATCGCGAGGTGGATTGGGACACGCTGGTCGATGTCTATGCCGAGCAGGTGGCGGCGCTGGTGGAAGGGGGGGCTGATTTCATCCTCATCGAAACCGTGTTCGACACGCTGAACGCCAAGGCCGGCATCATGGCCGTGCGCCATGTGGAACAGCAGCTGGGCCGCGAGATCCCGATCATGCTGTCGATGACGCTGACCGATCTTTCCGGCCGCAACCTGTCGGGCCACACGGTGGAGGCGTTCTGGTATGCCGTGCGCCATGCCCGGCCGCTGACGATCGGGCTCAACTGCTCCTTCGGCGCCACGCAATTGCGCCCGCATGTGAAGCTGCTGTCGGAGATCGCCGATACGCTGATCATGGTCTACCCCAATGCGGGCCTGCCCAACGAGCTGGGCGCCTATGACGAGCTGCCGGAAACCACCGCGGCGCTGGTGAAGGAATGGGCCGATGCCGGGCAGGTGAACATTCTGGGCGGCTGCTGCGGATCAACGCCGGCCCATATCGGCGCGATGGCCCGCGCGGTGGCCGGCCTTGCGCCGCGCCATGCGCCCGGCCTGCCGCATGTGACCCGCCTGGCGGGCCTTGAACCTTTCACCATGGTCGAGTGAGACGCATGAACGCTTCTTCTTCTTCCCGCCCCGCAGGCGGCGCTTCGGGTGCCCGCTTCGTCAATGTCGGCGAGCGCACCAATGTCACCGGCTCGGCCGCCTTCAAGAAGCTGATCCTCGCCGGCGATTATGCCAAGGCCGTGGAGGTGGCGCGCAGCCAGGTGGACAATGGTGCGCAGATCATCGACGTCAACATGGACGAGGGCCTGCTTGATGCCGTGGTGGCGATGACCACCTTCCTCAAGCTGCTGGCCGCCGAGCCCGACATCGCCCGCGTGCCGGTGATGATCGACAGCTCCAAGTGGGAAGTGATCGAGGCCGGGCTCAAATGCGTCTCGGGCAAGCCGATCGTCAATTCGATCAGCATGAAGGAGGGCGAGGACGCCTTCCTGCATCATGCGCGCCTGTGCATGGATTATGGCGCGGCGGTCGTCGTCATGGCCTTCGACGAGAAGGGCCAGGCCGATACCGAGGCGCGCAAGGTGGAAATCTGCACCCGCGCCTACCGGCTGCTGACCGGGATCGGCTTTGCCCCTGAAGACATCATCTTCGATCCCAACATCTTTGCCGTGGCCACCGGCATTGAAGAGCATGACAATTACGGCGTGGACTTCATCGAGGCCACCCGCGCGATCAAGGCCGCCTGCCCGCATGTGCATATCTCGGGCGGCCTGTCGAACCTGTCGTTCTCCTTCCGCGGCAACGAGCCGGTGCGCCGGGCCATGCATTCGGTGTTCCTCTACCATGCCATTCCGGCAGGGATGGACATGGCGATCGTCAATGCCGGCCAGCTCGACATCTACGACCAGATCGACCCCACCTTGCGCGCGGCTTGCGAGGATGTGATCCTCAACCGCCCGCTGCCCGAAGGCAGCCCCTACGAGACCAACACCGAGCGGCTGATCGCCATTGCCGAAACCTTCAAGGGCCGCGACAAGGCCGCCGAGAAGGAAGCCGAGGAATGGCGCTCCTATGAGGTGACGCGCCGGCTGGAACATGCGCTGGTGAAGGGCATCGACGCCTTCATCGTGGAGGATACGGAAGAAGCGCGCGCGGCCATCGCGGCACGCGGCGGCCGGCCGATCGAGGTGATCGAGGGGCCGCTGATGGGCGGCATGAACACGGTGGGCGATCTGTTCGGATCGGGCCAGATGTTCCTGCCGCAGGTAGTGAAATCGGCCCGGGTGATGAAGAAGGCGGTGGCCCATCTCATCCCCTTCATCGAGACCGAGAAGGACGCCGGCGCCCGCTCCAAGGGCCGCATCCTGATGGCCACGGTGAAGGGCGATGTGCATGATATCGGCAAGAACATCGTTGGCGTGGTGCTGCAGTGCAACGGCTATGAGGTGATCGACCTGGGCGTGATGGTGCCCTGGGCCAAGATCATCGAGACGGCGCAGGCCGAAGAGGTGGATATCATCGGCCTGTCCGGCCTCATCACCCCCAGCCTCGACGAGATGGTGACGGTGGCCGAGGAAATGAACCGCGCCGGCCTCCACCAGGGCAAGACGGCAGTGCCCCTCCTCATCGGCGGGGCCACCACCAGCAAGGTGCACACCGCGCTGCGCATCGATCCGGCCTATGAGGGGCCGGTGGTGCATGTGCTGGATGCCAGCCGCGCGGTGGGCGTTGCCAGCCAGCTGCTCTCCGACACCCAGGCCAGCGCCTTCATCGAGGCCACCGCCAGCGATTACGAAGCCGTGCGCGTGGCCCGCGCCGGCAAGGGCGGATCAAGGCTTGTCAGCCTGGCCGACGCGCGCGCCAATGCCTTTGCGCCCGATTTCGCGCTGAAGCCGGCCGCCCCCGCCCAGCCCGGCCTCCACCGTTTCGACGACTGGGATCTGGCAGACCTCGCCCAGTATATCGACTGGACGCCCTTCTTCCGCGCCTGGGAGCTGGCCGGGGTCTATCCCGCCATCCTGCAGGATGCGGTGGTGGGCGAAAGCGCGCGCAGCCTGTTTGCCGATGCCCAGGCCATGCTGGCCCGCATCATCGCGGAAAAGTGGCTGATAGCGCGCGGCGTCTGCGGCTTCTGGCCGGCCGTGCGCGACGAGGACGACATCGTGCTGGCCGATGGCACGGTGCTGCCCATGCTGCGCCAGCAATTTGCCAAATCGCGCGGCCGGGCCAATTTCTGCCTTGCCGATTTCATCGATCCCGAGGGCGACTGGCTGGGCGGCTTTGCCGTGGGCATCCATGGCATCGAGCCGCATCTGGCCGCCTTCAAGGCCGCCCACGACGATTACAGCGACATCCTGCTGAAAGCCCTGGCCGACCGCTTTGCCGAAGCCTTTGCCGAAAGGCTGCACCAGCATGTGCGCACCACCTTGTGGGCCTATGCCGCCGGCGAGCAGTTGACCAACGAGGCGCTGATCCGCGAGCAATATCGCGGCATCCGCCCGGCGCCCGGCTATCCCGCCTGCCCGGATCACAGCCTGAAGCCGATCCTCTTCGACCTGCTGGATGCCACCGAAAACACCGGTATCACCCTTACCGAAAGCCAGGCCATGCTGCCCACGGCGGCCGTCTCGGGCTTCTATTTCGCCCATCCGGAAAGCCAGTATTTCGGCGTTGCCACCATCGGCGAGGACCAGCTGGCCGATTATGCGGAACGGCGCGGCGTGGATGTGGAAGTGGCCCGGCGCTGGCTGCGCCCCAATCTCGATTAGGGACACTTGGCCCGCGGCCAGCCTCTTCGGCCGCGGGCCCGGGCGGGGTATAAGGCGCCATGCGTAGCTTCCTTGCCCCGCCGCTGGCCGCCATGGCCCTGCTTGCTGCCACCCCGCCAGCGCTGGCGCAAAACCCCGCGCCTTTCACCATTGCCGAAACCGGGCGCCACTTTGCCCGGCTGCAGGAAGCGGTGAACGCCATCGGCGGCCATACCGGCACGATCCGCATCGCCGCCGGCAACTGGCATGAATGCGCCGTGCAGCAGGCCGGCAGCATCGCCTATGTGGCCGAACAGCCGGGCCAGGTGGTGCTTTCGGGCACCATCTGCGAAGGCAAGGCCGCGCTGGTGCTGCGCGGCACAGCCGCCCGGGTGGACGGCCTGACCTTTGCCAACCTGCGCGTGGCCGAGGGCAATGGCGCCGGCATCCGGCTGGAAAAGGGCAACCTTGCCGTCAGCCAGAGCTGGTTTCGCGATTCCGAGGAAGGCATACTGACCGCCGACGACCCCCACGCCAGCATCACCATCGACAAATCCACCTTCACCCACCTGGGCCGCTGCGACCGGGGCCTCTCCTGCGCCCATGCGCTCTACACCGGCGATTATGGCAGCCTTGCCGTCACCCGCAGCCGGTTCGAGGCGGGCAGCGGCGGCCACTACCTCAAAAGCCGCGCCGCCCGCGTGACGATCGAGGACAATTCCTTCGACGACACCGCCGGCCACACCACCAACTACATGATCGACCTGTGCGCCGGCGCCACCGGGCGCATTGCCGGCAACTGGTTCGTGCAGGGGCGCGACAAGGAGAACTGGTCCACCTTCATCGCCATTGCCGCCGAAAGCCGTAGCCACCCGTCGGCCGGCCTGGTGGTGGAAGGCAATGTGGCGCGCTTTGCCCCGGGCCTTTCGCGCGCCAACGCCTTTGTCGCCGATTGGTCTGGCGCGCCGCTGGTGATCCGCCAGAACCAGCTGGGCGCCGGCATCAGCCCCTTCCAGCGGCGTTGAGATTGCGGCACCGGCCCGCGCCCCCACCCGGCC
>DASRYE010000331.1:0-5900 GCA_035653915.1 Novosphingobium sp.
GCCGGCAGCGTGGCGCTGGCGACGCCTGCGGCCGTGGTGGCAGGGCTGCTGCCCCCGCCCGATCCCGATCCGCCGCCGATCCCCGTCATCCCCCTCGATTTCGCGCTGGCGGCCGATTGGCCGGCCCGCATGGCAAGCCTCGCCCAGCCCGCCACGCTGACCATCGCCGAGCGCGAAAGGCTGCGCGGCGCCGGCCCCACGCTGGCCACAGCCGGCGGCGGGCTCGATCCGCTGGGCAAGGGCCATATCGCCGAGTTGGCCGGCTTTGCCTTTTCCTATGGCAACACGCTGGCCGCCAATGCGCTGGGCACCCGGCTGCGGCTCGATCGCTCGACCAGCCAACTGGCCATGCGGGTGGATCTCAATGGCGCCAAGCCGCTGGCCCATGCCACGCCCATGGCCCTCTCCTATGATGGCAACCTGTCGTACACCTATGCCAACCGGCTCAGCCTTGGCGTGGTGGCGCGCGGCGATCTGGGCACTTTCGGCAATTTCGCGCCGCCGGCCGATCATGTGGCGGGCGCGGTGGCCAAGCTGCAGTTCCACCCTTTCGGCACCAGCTTCAACGCCGAGACCGACTATCTGGTGACGATGGGCCCGGCCGCGCTGGCAACCCCGCCCAACCTGCGGGTGAAGCTCAATCTGGCGGTGCCGCTGGGGCGTTGAAGGCCGGTTTCAGGTATGCGCCTCACGTGTCAGCCAGGCGCGGCTGTGGCGGAAGTGGCTGGCCGTCATCCCCACCCGCCGCTTGAAGAAACGGGCGAAATAGGCCGGATCCTCAAAGCCCAGATCGGCGGCGATCTGGCTGATCGGCGCAGCGGTGTAGGTCAGGGCGCGCATCGCTTCCAGCAGCAGCCGGTCGAGCACCGCCTCGCCCGGCGCCTTGCCGATCATCTGCCGGCAGGCGCGGGTGAGCGTGGGCGCCGTGGCGCCAAGGCCGGCGGCATAGCGCTCCACGCTCCAGCCCTCACGGAAATGGGCCTCCACCAGCCGGCGGAAACGGTGCACAAGCTGCTCGTGCCGGCCGCCATGGCCAGCCGGCGCCGCCCCTGCCCCGGCCTGTTCCAGCGCCGCATCGGCCAGCGCCAGCACCACCGCCAGCTGCGCCACCACGCTGCGCGCCAGCTCGCCCGAGCGGCCCGCCGCCAGCCCTTCGGCCAGCCCCGCCATCGCCTCGGGCAGGCGGCCGGCGCCCTGCCCGGCAAAGGCGCGGAACAGCACCTCGGCCCCCAGCAGCGGCGATTGCTCCAGCACCCAGCCCAGCCGCGGATCGTTCAGCAGATCGAGCGCGATCGACAGCACCCAGCCTTCCGAGCCCTCGTCGAAATGAAAGGCATGCACGCAGCCCGCCGGCACCGCCACCAGCGCCGGCGGCGCCAGCCGCGCCCGGCCCGCATCGCTGGCCAGCACCACCCCGCCCTTTTCCAGCATCAGCAACTGGAAAATGCCAGAATGGGAATGGGGCGAGATCGTCCATTCATAAAGGCTGGAGCGCGAGGAAATCGATTCGATATGCAGGAATTCCGGCGCGATGGCACCATTTCCCTCGCCATAAAGGGCAAAGCGGCTGATCTGGGGGGGGCTGGCCATGGGCGCCATTCATGCCGCCGCTGCATGCAAAGTGCAAGCCGCCAGCCAAACGACGATCCTCACGCGATAATTGTGTACAATTAATTTGTAAACGTTATCATTCCCAGACTGCGCCGGCCCATCCATCAGCCCGCGCGGGGATTCGGCTCTAACCATTCGGGGATCTCATGACCTACAGATTGGGCGTTGATGTGGGCGGCACGTTCACCGACCTCTTGCTTTTCGATCAGACCAGCGGCCAGTTCTGGCGCCACAAGACGCCCTCCACCCCGCATGACAGTTCCGAAGGCATCCTGAACGGCGCGCTGGCGATCTGCGCGAAAGCGGCGATCAGCCCGGCCGATATCGAGTTCTTCCTGCATGGCACAACGGTGGCCACCAACGCCGTGCTGGAGGGCAAGGGCGCGCGGGTGGGGCTGATCACCACGCGCGGCTATCGGCAGATGATGCAGATCGCCCGCAGCTTTGTGCCCGGCGGGCTGGCCGGCTGGATCGTCTGGCCCAAGCCCGAGCCGCTGGCCGCGCTGGAAGACACGATCGAGATCGCCGGCCGCATGGATGCGCAAGGCCGCGAGATCGCCGCGACAGACGAGGCCGAGATCCGCGCCGCCCTTGCCGCCCTCAAGGCCGCCGGGGTGGAAGCGCTCACCGTCAGCCTCGTCAACGCCTATCTGAACGGTACGCATGAGGCCCTGGTGGGCGAACTGGCGGCCGAGATCATGCCCGGCGTGCCGGTCTCGCTCAGCCACGTGGTGCTGCCCGAGATGCAGGAATACGAACGCACGCTGACGACCGTGGCCAATGCCAGCGTGCGGCCGGTGGTGGGCAATTATGTGCACAATCTGCGCAACCGGCTGCGCGGCGCGGGGCTGGCCGGATCGCTCAGCCTGCTGCGCTCCGATGGCGGGCTGATGTCCTCGGAAAAAGCCGGGGAACAGCCCGTCAACCTGCTGATGAGCGGGCCGGCCGGCGGCGTGACCGGGGCGATCTGGGTGGGCCGCAATGCCGGCATCAAAAACATCCTCACGCTGGATGTGGGCGGCACCAGCACCGATGTGGCGCTGATCGAGAACCTGGAGGCGCGCCGCCAGCGCACCACCGAAGTGGGCCATCTTTCAGTGCGCGCCTCGGCGCTGGATGTGAAAACGGTGGGCGCCGGCGGCGGCTCCATCGCCTATGTGCCGGAACTGACGCGGGCGCTGCGGGTGGGCCCGCAATCGGCAGGCGCGGTGCCGGGGCCGGTCGCCTATCAGAAGGGCGGCACCCTGCCCACGGTGACAGACGCCAATGTGGTGCTGGGCTATCTGCCGGAAAACCTGCTGGGCGGCACCTTCCAGCTCGACCGCGAGGGCGCGCGCAAGGCGGTGCAGACCATCGCCGATGCGCTGGGCATTGGCCTGATGGAAGCGGCGCGCGGCATCATCGATATCGTCAACGAGAACATGTTTGGTGCCCTGCGGATGATCTCGGTGCAGCAGGGCTACGACCCGCGTGACTTTGCGCTGATGGGCTTTGGCGGCGCCGGCCCCCTCCATGTGAATGCGGTGGCGCGGCTGATGGGCAGCTGGCCGGCTGTCTCGCCGGTCAGCCCCGGCGTGCTGTGCGCGCTGGGCGATGCCACCACCCGCATGCGCACCGAAACCGCCCGCAGCTTCAGCCGCCGCCTGGCCGATACCGACGAGGAAGCGGTGATTACCCTGCTGGGCGAGATGGCCGGCCAGACCAGCGCCGAACTGCTGGCCGAAGGCATCGCGCCGGCCGACATCACCACCCTGTTCGAGCTGGATGTGCGCTATGAGGGCCAGGCCTTCGAGGTGCCGCTGGCGATCGACCCGGAAACGCTGCTCCGCGACGGGCTGAAGGCGGTGACCGCCCGTTTCGATGCCGAGCACCTGCGCCTGTTCACCTTCAACATGGATTCCGCGCACGAGCTGGTGAACCTGCGCGCCGTGGCCATGGGCCCGGCGCTGGAACTGCCCGCCCCGCCCCTGCCGCAAACCGACGGCCATGTGGAACGCGCCAAGATCCGCGACCACGAGCTGTGGGCCGATGGCGCGATGGTGCCCGCCATCATCTACGATCGCGCCAGGCTGCTGGCCGGCGACATCATCCCGGGCCCGGCGGTTGTGGTGGAAATGGATTCCACCACGCTGATCGAGGCCGGCTGCACCGGCACTGTCGATCACCTCGGCAACATCCTCATCACTCTTGCCTGAGAAGGAGGCACCTTCATGCCCGCACAGATCATCCAGGCCAATGACACCCCCTTCGCCCCCGTCAGCGTCGATCCGGTCACGCTCGACATCATCGAGAACGCCCTGCGCAACGCCCGCATCGAGATGGACGCCACGCTGGTGCGCACCGCCATGTCGCCCGGCATCCGCGAACAGGGCGATGCCTTCCCGCTCATCGCCGATCACCAGGGCCGCATGATCGTCGGCCAGTTCGGCAGCTATATCGGCCCCTTCCTCGAAAGCTATGAAGGCACGGTGGAGGAAGGCGACATGATCTTCCTTTCCGATCCCTATTCGGTGGGCGGCGCCATCTCCCATTGCAACGACTGGCTGGTGCTGCTGCCGGTGTTCAAGGACGGGCGCCTCATCGCCTATACCTCGATGTTCGGCCACCAGAGCGATATCGGCGGCAAGGTGCCCGGATCCATGCCGATCGATGCCACCTCGATCTTCCAGGAAGGCGTGCGCATCCCGCCGGTGAAGATCTGGAAGCAGGGGGTCTACAACGAGGATCTGGTGCGCCTCGTCATGCACCAGAGCCGCACGCCCGACTGGTGCAAGGCCGATCTCAACGCGCTGATCGCCAGCTGCCGGGTGGCCGCGCGCCGGGTGCAGGAAATGGCCGCCCGCTTTGGCGATGATGTGTTCATCGCCGCCACCGACCTGCTGCTGGAGCGCAATTACCGCGCCATGCAGCAGCTCATCGCCACTTCCATCGGCGAGGAGAAGGTGAGCTTCGAGGATTACATCTGCGACGATGGCATGGGCTATGGCCCCTACAAGATCAAATGCACCATGTGGCGCGAGGAAGGCCCACAGGGCAGCCGGGTGGTGCTCGATTTTGCCGGCACCGACCCGCAAAGCCAGGCCTCGATCAATTTCCTGCTGAACGAGAACATGATGAAGATGTTCTTCGGCATCTACATGATCATGGTCTTCGATCCGCAGATCCTGTTCAACGATGGCTATTACCCGCTGATCGACGTGCGCATCCCCGAAGGATCGCTGCTGAAGCCCAAATTCCCGGCCGCCCTTTCGGGTCGCACCCATGCGCTCGGGCGCCTGTTCGATATTCTGGGCGGATTGCTGGGGCAAAAGACCCCGGAATTCCTCAATGCGGCAGGCTTTTCCTCCAGCCCCCACCTGTTCTATGCCGGCACCGACAAGGCCGGCCAGTGGTTCCAGCTGTTCCAGATCGGCTTTGGCGGCATTCCCGGCCGGCCGCTGGGCGATGGGCCGGATGGCCATTCGCTGTTCCCCGGCTTCACCAACGTGCCCAACGAATTCCTCGAACGCTACTTCCCGCTGGTGATCGAGCGTTATGAAACCGTGCCCGACAGCGGCGGGCCGGGCCTGCATCGCGGCGGCAATGGCATCGACATGGTCTATCGCTTCCTCGAGCCGGGCGTTATCGCCATCCACGATGATCGCTGGTTCGTGCCGCCCTGGGGGGTTAACGGTGGCCTGCCGGGGGCGCGGGCCAGGAAGATCCTGGTGAAGGCCGATGGCAGCGAGAAGGTAATCGGCAACAAGCTGGAGGAGTATCCGGTGGAAGCAGGCGACCGGCTGCATTTCATCACCTGGGGCGGCGGCGGCTGGGGCGACCCGCTGGAGCGCGCGCCCGAACTACTGCTGCGCGAAGTGGCGCAGGGGCTGGTCAGCGTGGCTGGCGCGCGGCGCTATGGCGTGGTGTTGACAGACGGCGGCGTGGATGCCGGGGCAACCGCTGCCCTGCGCGCCGAGATGCGCGCCGCCCGCGGCCCTGTCGGCACTTTCGATTTTGGCCCCGATATCGAAACCCTGCGCGCCAATTGCCTGGCCGAAACCGGCCTTCCCGCCCCCATCCAGCCGCGCTGGCGCGCAGCCACGCAATAGGCTCCATTTACACGGCCGGGGCCCCGCCCCGGCCTCCTCCAAGGACATCTGCCGCATGAGCAAAGCCGCCCCCGACGACCTGCTGGACAACTATCGCCGCGCCTACAACACCCGCGTCGGCTTTGGCGCGCGGCCGGCGCTGATCCTGATCGATTTCTGCCAGGGCTATTTCGAGCCCGATTGCGACCTTTATGGCGGCCC
>DASRYE010000332.1:0-9089 GCA_035653915.1 Novosphingobium sp.
GATCGGCAAAGGCCAGCCGCGCGGCGCCCGCCAGCCGGTGCCCGCCGGGCAGCAGCGCCACCACCGGCTCACAGCCCAGCTCCTGCGTGCCGAATTCATCGGGCACCGGCAGCAGCAGCCCGGCCAGATCCAGCTCGCCGCTGTGCAGCAATTCGCGCAGGCGCGCGCTGCCATATTCGCGCAGCTCCACCTCGATGCCGGGATAAAGCTGGCGGAACCGCGCGAAAATCGGCGCGAACAGCGCATCGCCCCCCACCTGCGGCAGGCCCAGCCGCAGCGTGCCGCGCTGCAGGCCCTTCAGCTCGGCGATCTCGCTCACCAGATCCTCGCGCGCGCCCAGAATGCGCAGCGCCTGGCGATAGACGATCGCGCCCGCGGCCGTGGCCGCCACCCGGCGTGAACCGCGCTCCAGCAGCGGCAGGCCCAGCTCCTCCTCCAGCGCGCGGATCGCCTTGCTGACAGTGGACTGGGTGGAAAACAGCACCCGCGCCGCCTCGGTGAAGCCGCCCTGGCGCACCACCTCGACGAAGACCTTGAGATTGCGCAATTCCATGAGCGCCATGTTCTGCCATTCCCACAGGGAATGCAAGGCAGTCGGATGTTTCATTTCCAGAATGGGGCGCCAGGGCCTAAACCCACAGCCGCCCCAGCAAAGGATCTGCCTCCCTCATGCCTGCCTCCGTTTCGGCCCCCGTTTCGGCCCCCGCTTCGGCCCTCATGCCCGCCCTTCCTGCCGACAGCCTCATCCCCCCCGGCCCGGCCGCACCTGCCGGGCTGGCACAGCGCTTGGGCGCCATAGTCGGCGGCGCGCATCTGTTCACCGGCGAGAAGGCCACCCGGCGCTTTCGCACCGGCTATCGCTTTGGCACCGGGGCGGTGCTGGCGGTGGTGCAGCCGGGCAGCCTGGTGGAACTGTGGCGCTGTTTGCGGGCCTGCGTGGAAGCGGGCGTCATCGTCATTGCCCAGGCGGCCAACACCGGCCTCACCGGCGGCTCCACCCCCGATGGCCGCTATGACCGGCCGGTGGTGATCCTCAGCACGCGGCGGCTGGCCGGCATTCACCTCATCCGCGATGGCGCGCAGGTGGTGTGCCTGCCGGGCGCCACCCTGTATGATCTGGAGGCGCGGCTGAAGCCCTTGGGCCGCGAGCCGCATTCGGTGATCGGCTCCTCCTGCATCGGCGCTTCGGTGCTGGGGGGCATCTGCAACAATTCGGGCGGCGCGCTGGTGCGCCGGGGCCCGGCCTATACCGAGCTGGCGCTGTATGCCCGGGTGGATGCCGGGGGCCGGCTGGAGCTGGTGAACCATCTGGGCATTGCCCTTGGCGAGGAGGCCGAGGCGATGCTGGCGCGGCTGGAGCGCGGGGATTTCACCCCCGCCGATGTGGCGCCCGCCACCGACCGCTCCGCCTCCGACCACAATTACGCCGACCATGTGCGCGAGATCGATGCTGCCACCCCGGCCCGCTTCAACGCCGATCCGGCGCGGCTGTTCGAGGCATCGGGCAGTGCCGGCAAGGTGATGCTGTTCGCCGTCCGGCTCGACACTTTCCCCCGGGACAAGGCCACCCGCGTCTTCTACATCGGCACCAATGATCCGGCCGAGCTGACTGCCCTGCGCCGCGCCATTCTCGGCAGCTTTGCCGCTTTGCCGGTGGCGGGCGAATATCTCCACCGCACCTGTTTCGACATCGCCGCGCGCTATGGCAAGGACACGTTCCTGGCCATCCGCAAGCTGGGCACAGACCGGCTGCCGGCGCTGTTTGCCGCCAAGGCGCGGGTGGATGCGCTGCCCTTCCTGCCCGCCCACACCAGCGACCGGCTGCTGCAATGGCTGGCCGATCGCTTGCCCCAGCACCTGCCCGCGCGCCTGCTGGCCTGGCGCGATCGCTATGAGCACCACCTGATGCTGCGCATGGCCGGCCCCGATGGTGACAGCGGCGGCATTGCCGAGGCGCGCGCCTGGCTGGGGGCGCATTTCCCCTCGGCCACCGGCGGCTTCTTCGAATGCTCGCAAGAAGAGGCCGAGGCCGCCTTCCTCCACCGCTTTGCCGCGGCCGGCGCTGCCATCCGCTATCGCGCCGTGCATGCCCGCGCAGTGGAGGATATCGTCGCGCTCGACATCGCCCTGCCGCGCAATTGCGAGGATTGGGTGGAGGAACTGCCCCCCGCCATCGCCGCGCCCATCCTGCACAAGCTCTATTATGGCCATTTCCTGTGCCATGTGTTCCACCAGGATTACATCGTTGCCAAGGGCGTGGATTGCCATGTGCTGGAACAGAGCATGCTGCCCCTGCTCGACCGGCGCGGGGCGGAATATCCGGCCGAGCACAATGTCGGCCACCTCTATGCCGCCAAGCCCGCGCTCAGCGCCCATTACGAAGCGCTGGACCCGTGCAACATGTTCAACCCCGGCATCGGCCACAGCTGCCGCGATGCGCGCCACCCCGGCGCCCCGGCCTGAACCTCTCCCTTTCTTCCTCCCCCTCCCCCTCCATCCCCCCAGGAGTTTTCCCATGCCCACCATTGCCGACCAGATGGTCGAAACCCTTGCCGCTGCCGGCGTGCGCCGGATCTGGGGCATCGTCGGCGACAGCCTCAACGGTTTCACCGATGCCATCCGCCGGCGCGGCGGCATCGAATGGCTGCATGTGCGCCATGAGGAAGTGGCCGCCTTTGCCGCAGCCGGCGAGGCCGAGACCACAGGCGAGCTGGCGGTGTGCGCCGGCTCTTGCGGGCCGGGCAACCTGCACCTCATCAACGGCCTGTTCGATGCCCATCGCAGCCGCGTGCCGGTGGTGGCGATCGCCGCGCACATCCCCTCGGCCGAGATCGGCTCGGGCTATTTCCAGGAAACCCACCCGGAGGAACTGTTCCGCGAATGCTCGTCCTATTGCGAGCTGGTGTCGAATGTGGCGCAGATGCCCCGCGCGCTGGAAATCGCCATCCGCCGCGCGGTGGCCGAACGCTGCGTGTCGGTGATCGTCATCCCGGGCGATATCGCGCTCAAGGAAATCCCCGCGATCAGCCGGCCAGAGGCGCTCTCGCTGCTGCCGCCGCGGCCCAGCGTGGTGCCGCCGGCCGATGCCATTGCCCATCTGGCCGCCATGCTGAACGGGGCCGAGCGAGTGACGCTGCTGTGCGGCGGCGGCGTTGCCGGCGCGCATGACGAGGTGGTGGCGCTGGCCAGGGCGCTGAAGGCGCCGGTGGTGCATGCCCTACGCGGCAAGCAGCATATCGAATGGGACAACCCCCACAGCGTGGGCATGACCGGGCTGATCGGCTTTTCCTCCGGCTATCACGCGATGGGCGCCTGCGACATGCTGCTGATGCTGGGCACCGATTTTCCCTATCGCCAGTTCTATCCCGACAATGCCAAGGTGGCGCAGGTGGATCTGCGGCCCGAAGTGATCGGCCGGCGCACGCGAGTGGATCTGGGGCTGATCGGCGATGTGAAGGAAACGCTGGCCGCGCTGCTGCCGCATGTGGCCGAAAAAACGCAGGATGCCCATCTGCGCGCCTCCATCGCCCATTACCGCGAGGCGCGCACCGCGCTCGACAAGCTGGCCACCGGCAAGCCCGGCGGGCGCCTGCACCCCCAGCATGTGATGCGCGTGCTGAGCGAGAAGGCCAGCGCCGATGCCGCCTTCACCGCCGATGTGGGCCTGCCCACGGTGTGGAGCGCGCGCTATCTGGAAATGAACGGCCAGCGCTCGCTCACCGGCTCGTTCTGGCATGGTTCCATGGCCAATGCCATGCCGCAGGCGATGGGCATCCAGGCCGCCCATCCCGGCCGGCAGGTGATCTCGCTGTCGGGCGATGGCGGCTTCACCATGCTGATGGGCGACATGCTGAGCCTGAAGCAGCTGGGCCTGCCGGTGAAGGTGGTGGTGTTCAACAACAGCTCGCTGGGCTTCATCGAGCTGGAGCAGAAGAGTTCCGGCTTTGTCGATTTTGGCACCGGCTTTGAAAACCCCGACTTTGCCGCCATGGCCAATGCCGTGGGCATCAAGGGCATCCGCATAGAAGATCCGGCCGATCTGGAAGCGGGCATTGCCGCAGCGCTCGCCCATCCGGGGCCAGTGGTGATCGATGCGGTAGTGGAACGCATGGAACTGGCCATGCCCCCCAAGGTGACCGGCGAGATGGCCAAGGGCTTCACGCTCTACATGATCAAGGCCGTGCTGAACGGCCGGGGCGACGAGGTGGTGGAACTGGCCCGCGCCAACCTGTTGCGCTGAACGGAGGCGGGGGGCGGGCCCGCCCTTCGCCCGCCCCCGGCAATTGCGCATTTGCCCTTATTGCTCATCGCGCCCGATGCTGACATTCCCGGCAAGCGCCAGGGCCTTTCCGGCAAAGGCTTATTTCAGCAACATTGATCTGCTTCTAAGACAGCGGAGCCGCTTTCGGCTATCTGCACTAAATCAATGAGTTGTTCCGGCACGCAATACCAAAGTCCGAAGGCGGACATGTTCTGGCTGCGCTAGGTTGGGCTCGTCGATAAAGGAGATGCAGTCGATGTTTTCTTTCTCCCGTCTGATGCTGGCCGGCGCCTGTGCCCTCACCATCGCTTCTGCCGCCGATGCCGCCGGCCACGCCACTTCGGCCCAGAGCCAGGGGCTGCTCGACAAGGCGGTGGCCGAACTGAAGGCGGCCGGGCCAGACAAGGCCTTTGCCGAATTCAACCAGCCCCAGGGCGCCTACACCACGCATGAACTCTATGTCTTCGTGTTCAGCCTCGATGGCGTGTACGAAGCCTCGGGCGCCAATCCCAAGCTGGTGGGCACCAGCGCGATCGACACCAAGGATGCCGAAGGCAAGCCGCTGGTGCGCGAGATGATCGACGTGGCCAAGGCCAAGGGCCATGGCCGGGTGGATTATGTGTGGCTGAACCGCGGCGACAACCGGGTGGAGCACAAGCGCTCGCTGGTGCAGCGGGTGGGCAACCATATCGTCGGCGTGGGCTATTACGCCGGCTGATCTCCGGCGCGGATAGGGGCCCGCCGGCCGCTATCCGCGCCAGCGCAGCGCTTCCACCAGCAGGGCAAAGGCCTGCGAATGCTGGCGCCGGCTGGGATAATAGAGGTGATAGCCGGCAAAGGGCGGGCACCAGTCTGCCAGCACGCGGCGCAGGCGGCCGCTGGCCAGTTCGGCGCGCACATGATCCTCGGGCAGATAGGCGATGCCCAGCCCATCAAGCGCGGCTTGGCGGGCAAGGGCAATCTCGTTCACCGTCAGCTGCCCTTCCACCCGCACATTCAGCGCCCGGTCCGCCTTCTCGAACTCCCAGGCATACAGGCTGCCATGGGTGGGAAAGCGCAGGTTGATGCAATTGTGCGCGGCCAGATCCTGCGGCGTGGCCGGCGGCGGGCGGCGGCGCAGATAGGCCGGCGCTGCCACCGCGGCCATTTCCATATCCGGGCTGATGCGGACAGCGATCATATCCTGCGCGATGGTTTCGCCCAGCCTTACGCCGGCATCGAAACGTTCCGCCACGATATCGACAAAGCCGGCATTCACGCTCAGCTCCACCGCTATATCCGGATAGGCCGCCAGCAGGGGCGCCAGCGCCGGCCACAGGATGGCCTGCGCGGCATGCGAGCTGGTGGTGATGCGGATGGTGCCGGCCGGCCGCTGGCTGAGATCACCCAGCGCGGCCAGCTCGCTCTCGATCTCGTCGAAGCGCGGGCCGATGGTGGCCAGCAGCCGCTCGCCCGCCGCTGTGGGGGCCACGCTGCGGGTGGTGCGCGCCAGCAGGCGCAGGCCCAGCCTTTCCTCCAGCGCGCGCAGCGCATGGCTGAGCGCCGAGGGTGACACCCCCATGCGCGCCGCCGCGCGAGTGAAGCTGCGCTCCTGCGCCACCGCGCGGAAGGCCAGCAGGTCGTTCATCGTGTGGCGCTGCATTGCTGAATCCTGTTCACAGGCCCTTGCGGATTGTTCTGTCTAATCGCCCTGGCCGCCAGCGCCTAGATGTATCTGGCCCCCCCAAGGAGATCAGCATGACCACCCAGCCCCCCACCATGCGCGCGCCCTGGGCCGATATCGCGCCCCATCTCACACAGATCAGCGACGAGGTGCTGTTCGGCGATGTCTGGCAGCATCCGGCCCTGTCCGCGCGCGATCGCAGCCTGGCAACGGTGGCCAGCCTCATTGCCCTCTATCGCCAGAACGAGCTGCCCTTCCACATGGCCAAGGCACTGGAAAACGGCGTCAGCCGCGACGAGCTGATCGGCCTTGTCACTCATCTGGCCTTCTATGCCGGCTGGCCCTGCGCCAGCACCGCGCTCACCATCGCGCGGCGCCTGTTCGACGAAACCCCGGCCTGAACCGCCCGCTTTTCCGCACAAAGGATACCTCTCATGCACACCCGTGAACTGGGCCGCAGCGGCCTTTCCGTTTCAGCCATCGGCCTTGGCTGCATGGGCATCAGCTTCAGCTATGCCACCAGCCTTTCCAAAGCGGAGGGCGTGGCGCTTATCCGCGGCGCGGTCGATCGCGGCGTCACCTTCTTCGACACCGCCGAGGTCTATGGCCCGCTGGTCAATGAGGAAGTGGTGGGCGAGGCGCTGGCGCCCCTGCAGGACAAGGTGGTGATCGCCACCAAATTCGGCTTCGACATCGACCCTGTCACCGGCGAGAACCGCGGCATTTCCAGCCGGCCGGAACATATCCGCCGGGCGGTGGAAGGCTCGCTGAAGCGGCTGCGGGTGGAGGCGATTGACCTCCTCTACCAGCACCGGGTGGATCCGGCCGTGCCCATCGAGGATGTTGCCGGCACGGTGAAGGAGCTGATCGCGGCCGGCAAGGTGAAGCATTTCGGCCTGTCGGAGCCGGGCGTGGGCACGCTGCGCCGGGCCCATGCGGTGCAGCCGGTGGCCGCTGTGCAGAATGAATATTCGCTGTGGTGGCGCGCGCCGGAAAGCAACGGCATCCTCGCTGCCTGCGACGAACTGGGCATCGGCTTTGTGCCCTACAGCCCGCTGGGCAAGGGCTTCCTCACCGGCGCCATGGGGGCCGACACGCGCTTTGGCGCTGGCGATTTCCGCAACACCCTGCCCCGCTTCGCCCCCGAGGCGCTGGCGCAGAATGTGGCGCTGGTTGATCTGCTGAAGCGCATCGCGGCGGAAAAGAGCGTGACGCCGGCGCAGATCGCGCTTGCCTGGCTGCTGGCGCAGCGGCCCTATATCGTGCCGATCCCCGGCACCACCAAGCTGGCGCGGCTGGAGGAGAATGTGGGCGCTGCCGCCCTCACCCTCAGCGCCGGCGAGCTGGAGGTGATCGGCGCGGCCGCCGCCGCCATTCCCATCGAGGGCGAGCGCTATGCCCCGCAGCACCTCGCCTGGGTGGGCCGCGAAGCCCCGCCCGCCAGCCAGCCCGCCTGAAACCCTCACCAAGGAGAAGCCCCATGCGCGCCACCATCATGCACCACGCCCATGATGTGCGGATCGAGCACGTGCCCGATGCCGCCATCTGCCACCCCACCGATGCGCTGATCCGCATCACCCGCGCCTGCATCTGCGGCAGCGACCTGTGGCCCTATAACGACGGCCCCGGCGCCCCTGCCCGCGCCATGGGCCACGAGGCGATCGGCGCGGTGCTGGAAGTGGGCAGCGCGGTGCAGCGCATCCGGCCCGGGCAGGTGGTCATCATGCCCTTTGCCTATGCCGAGGGGCATTGCGTGTTCTGCGCAGAAGGCCTGCCCACTTCCTGCACGCATGGCGGCTTCTTTGGCGTGGGCGGCGATGCCGGCGGCGCACAGGCCGAGGCGCTGCGCGTGCCGCTGGCCGATGGCACGCTCTATCCGCTGCCGATGGGCGAGGACGATGCGCTGATGCCCGCGCTTCTCACCCTGTCGGATGTGATGGGCACCGGGCATCATGCGGCGCTTTCGGCGCGGGTGCGGCCGGGCGCCAGCGTGGCTGTGGTGGGCGATGGCGCGGTGGGCCTGTGCGGGGTGATCGCGGCCAGGCGGCTGGGGGCAGAGCAGATCATCCTCCTTGGCCGCCACGAGGATCGCATCCGCCTCGCCCGCCACTTTGGCGCCACCGATGTGGTGCGCAGCCGCGGTGCAGAAGCGCTGGAAGAGGTGCGCCAGCTGAGCGGCGGCCATGGCGTGCACAGCGTGCTGGAATGCGTCGGCTCTGCCCAGGCAATCGAGACGGCGCTGGGCATCGTGCGCCCCGGCGGCGCGGTGGGCCGGGTGGGCGTGCCCCATTATGGCGCGCTGCCCGATGTGGGGCCGATGTTCTATCGCAACATCACCGTGGCCGGCGGGCCGGCGCCGGTGCGCAGCTATATCGACACGCTGCTGCCCGATATCCTCGAAGGGCGCATCGAGCCCGGCCTGGTGTTCGACAGCACGGTGGATCTGGCCGGCGTGCCCGAAGGCTATCGCGCGATGAACGAGCGCCGCTCGCTGAAAGTGCTGATCCGCCCCTGAGGCTGATATGGGCGGGAATGGTCGGGGAGACAGGATTCGAACCTGCGACCCTCTGCTCCCAAAGCAGATGCGCTACCAGGCTGCGCTACTCCCCGACTGATCTGCCCTTAGGTGCGCCCGGCCCCCCGCGCAAGCCCTTTGCGCCCATTACTGCCAGCCCAGCCCCAGCGCCTTTTGCACCACCACATAGGCGCCGGTCAGCTCCGCCTCGGCCTCGGCCACGGACTGATCGGCGGCCAGCCGGTCGCGCTCGGCCTTCAGGGCATCGGCGCGGGTGGCGGTGCCGGCGGCAAAGCGCGCGCTGGCCAGGGCCTCCAGTCGCACCGCTTCCTGGCGGCTGGCAAGGGCGCTGGCCAGCCGCGTGCGCGCCGCGCCATAGCGGGCCAAACTGTCTTCCGCATCGCGCAGGGCCGCCAGCACTGCCTCGCGGTATTTCGCCTCGGCTTCCTCGCGGCCCCCGCGCGCCTGCCGCAGCTTGGCGAGATTGCCGCCGAAATCGAGGAAGTTCCACGAGATCTGCGGGGCCAGCACCGTCGTCAGCGAGGTCACGTCAACCACATCGCCCGGGTGCGATCCGCCAAGGCCCAGAAAGCCGGTGAACTTCACCGTGGGCAGGCGGCCGGCGGCGGCCACGCCCACCTTGGCGGTGG
>DASRYE010000333.1:0-16575 GCA_035653915.1 Novosphingobium sp.
GTCCGCCAGCAGCGGCGCGCGGGGGGCGTCAACCGGTTGACGGCGGCGGTCAACCTGGTTGACCGAAACGTCAACCGGAGGCAGCGCGGTTGACCCGGCCCGATAGTTGCCGAGGCCGGCGTCGCGCATCCGGCGATCGGAAGCGTCGATGTCGACTTCATTGCCGGAAAAGACCAGAACTCCGCGCGTTTTCCACTTGGTGGCCGCCTGTTTCGAGGCGCCGTGCATGGCGGCAAATTGGGCGATCGAGCAGGTTGCCATGGGTAAACCGTCAACCGTCAACCAGGGGTCAACCGGGTTTTGGGGTCATAGCTGGGGAGGCAACGCGGCGTGCAATGTCCCTCGGCGCTTGGAGGCCCCGGAAGGACCCACGAGCCCCCCTCCCCCCCCTCCACGGGTCGAGCCAGCCCGGCCAGATACGAGGAGATCGATAGCCTGCTTTGCGTCCTCAGCGGTAAGCCCCACACGAAAAGCCGTCTCGACCAACCGTTCGGCATGATCCGCCAACGCGGCTGCACGATCATCGATGACCACATAGTCGGGCTTACCGTGGCGCCGCAGCCAGCGTTCGATTTGCCTACCGCGACCATCCCTTTCGGCATCGGTGCGCCAATCCTCATGCCATGGGCCGACAACCCCATGGGTAAGCAGGCGCTCCCGGGCATCCTCACGTCGGCGCCATGTGCTGCTGAGCACCAGTCGCGCGCCGGTTGCAGCTATGATCTCAGCCAATGCCGCAATCGCAGCAGGCTGGAATTGCCATATGGTGTGCCATTCGGGCGACCGATTGTAGGTTGAGCCATCCCGCCGGACCCTTGCCGTTCGCAGTGTCGCGATCCGCCTACTAACATTGAGCACACCGTCGATATCAAGAAAGACGATTGGATGCCCTTCGTTACCGCCGCCCATCACCTCCGCGCCGTCGCCAACGCCTTGCGCAGCGCCAGGTCGAACTCCCGGGCGGCATTCGCCTTCACATAGGCTCGCGCCCGCTCATAGAACGGCAGATGCTTGGGCGCCTGCGTTGTATCCTCGAACCGAACCAGCAGCTTCATGCCGGGCCGAGCCTTGGGTGGCTGCCCATTTTTGCCGACAAGCTTGGCGCCCTTTGCCAAGGGCGCCCATTGCCACACGCCGGATATTCGCTGTCCGTTAGCGCTGGCGAGCGCGCCAATATAGATATCCTTGTTGCGCTTCAGGCGTTGCAAAGCGTTCCGCGGTAGGTTGCCATATTGGTCAACCGGAGCCCCCATAGGCACGATCATTCCCTGCTTCACACCCTTGCGGCTGATTAGGGAGCGATTGCCTCCCTCGATATAGGGCCGCAGATAGCTTGCGGCGATCGGCTTGATCGCCACCACCGACACCAGATTGGTTTTGCGCGCCGCGCGCACCACAAAGCTGTTGACGGTAAATGGCGTCGGGCTGTCGAATGTCTGGTCGACCGCTCGTTGCTCCTGCACCGCCACGCCCTGCGCCAGCCTCGTCAGCGCCAGCGCCGAGGCAAACGGCACCTGCGTGCCGCCCAGCGCCGTCAACGCCCGCTGCATGCCGGTAAGGTCCGCCCGCATGTTGATCGCCAGCATCGCGCCCTCACACCGCCAGCAGCAGCAGCTTGCCGCGCAGCAGCACCGGGCCGTCCCCGACCTGCTCACCGCTGACGATCTCGCTATCGACCAGATAATGGTCGGCAAAGCGCTCGGGCAACTGCACCAGCATCGTGGCAAAGGCGCGCATCCCCTGCCCCATATCCCAGGGCCGCACCTGCCCCGGCGCTGTCTGCAGCTGCAGATCGAACTCCACAAGATACCCGCTGAAGGTTGGCGAGGCCCAAGGCCGTGCGCCCCAGCGCACCATCGAGGCATCCGCGCCGGCCAGGCGCTCCACCGTCCGCAGCGCCTTCTCAACCGCGCGCATCAGGCGCCCCGCGCGTTAACCGCCGGCCGCTGGCCGTGCTGGCGCGCGGCGCTCAGCTCGCGCTCCACCTGCCGCAGCCAGGCCGGCGACACCGGCACGCTTGCCGCCGCCGCATGCTCGTCGATCACCTTGCGCAATTTCCTGAGGCTGATCATTCCGCTGCCTTCCCCGTTCCAGCGCCGCGAAAGGCCGCGCGCAGCCGCTGGCCAATGCCGCTCGCCCGCGCCTCGAGCTCATCGAAATGCCGCGGCCCCCGCACACCGCCGCGCACCTCGGCCGCCAGCGCATCCAGCGCATCGATCTCGCGATCGATCAGCGTTGCCAGCGCCGGCATGGCAGGCGCCGCCACACGGTGCCGGGCGGAAGAGGCGCGGGGTGCAGCAGCCATGGCGAGCCAACAGAAAAGCCCGCCGGCGAGCGATCACCGGCGGGCTGCAGAGAGAGGGAGGCGCGAGCAAGACGCAATTCGTGCGGGGTTGAAATTGCCCGCCATGCTGCGTTTTGGGGAGGCTCTATTTTGTTACGCTGTCGCCTTCAGAGCCGCCGTCCAATGACGCTTGCTGATCGTCGAAAGCGAGCCTTCGTTCATCCGGTACCCTAGGCCTGAAGCTTCCGGTAAACGCAGCGCGGTTCAATGCACAATTTTACCACTTTCCGGTAAATTCCGCCTTGCGCAGTTTTACCTGAATTGGTAAATGGGTGTAATCCATTGGTGGGTGGATTGGTCGGAGAACTCAGATGAACCGGGACGATGGTGCAACTCTGAATAACGGGGGCAGTAAATTGACACCGTTCGGAGAGATCATTCGGGAGATACGCAAATCGAAAGGCATTTTGCTGATCGATCTGGCGCGCATTACCGAAGTGACACCCGGTTTCCTGAGCTTGGTTGAAACCGGTAAAAAGCCCATTCCTGATCGCCTCATCTCGACTATCGTGACACAGCTGGAGCTGAGCAAGGCAACCGAGAAGAAATTGCTCGACGCGGCGGATCTTTCGGCTCGAGATTACCGGATCCACATGGAGGCGGGAGCTGATATTCTTGATCGCCGAATTGCTCATGCGATGCAAACCGGGTTGGCGAAGATGTCGCCGGAGAAGAAGTCGCGCATCCTCAAGCTTCTTGAGGAGTAAGCAGGATGGTCGGGGGGTTCAGGGCAGTAAATCCGATGACCAGCAAGGACATCGAACACGTCGTCGCAAGCTTTCGGCAATACCTCGGCATTGCCAAGGGAAAGCCCATCAACACGCTTAACCTTATTGAGCGGGTTCTGCCTGACCTCCTTTCTGACTATACCTTCTGCGTTCTCCCCGACGAGGACATGCCAGGGATGGACGGTCTTACTGCAACGGGCGGTGATTTGACGATCTACTTGTCGGAGACAACTTACGTTGCCCTTTGCAGCGGATCGCTAAATGCAATAATCACTGCAGCTCATGAGCTCGGCCATCTCATTTTACACTCCCAGCAGTCTCCAGCGTTCGCCAGGCGAACGCATGACGACGAGCGAGTCGACCCGGAATGGCAGGCTGATCGCTTCGCAGAAATGTGGCTTATGCCTCGTGACGGAGTTGAGCGCTGCAGGAGCGCAAGGCATGTCGCGGCAAAATATGGGGTTACCGACGAGATGGCTGAAAAGCGCTTTTTGGAAGTGAAACACATCGAAATTCAAGGGGAACTGTTCTGATGCCCCCGACACAAAAAAGGAGGCACGGTATGCCCCGTACCCCCTAGGAAAAGCCTGAAACAGAAAGCGCCCCTGTGAAGGTGAGCTATCCTGATCCGAGCCTCTGACTAAGCGCACTCATAAGCGCAGCCGGTGAAGGAAGCAATAACGTCGGGCGCAAATTATGAGGTGAGCCATGCCGCCACCGCCGCTGGGTAAGCGGTGGGTGTGTCGTCCGTGGAAAACCCTTCCGGATGGAACTCGCGTTTACGCTAGCCAGTATGGCAAGCGCGCGTTCTGCTGGTTGGAAGACGACGAGTAAGCACCCACCCGGCCGTCACTGCAACCACGGTGGCGGCCACCCCCGTGGTCGATATCTACTGCTGGCATGGCTTCATCATTTGACATTCAAATCCAATTTAGATCGGAGAAATATATGGCGGTCGTCTACATTGAAGCCCGTCCCAAAGGGCGCCCTGAAGGCACACCCATCACTGATTACGTGGTTGAAGATCACGCGGATCATGTATTGAGTACACATCACGTGCAAGCAGATGCAATCGCTTGGGCGAGGGCGCGCGGTTATACACCGTACGTTGCTCGCGTCCGCCACCTCAACAATAAGCGCATTCCCGATCACTGGCGGGCAGCCTGAAGAATATCGCGGCGGATAATTCCTCCGCCGCGATAATCACAAGAATGGTGGAAATCCGCTATTTATAGGATATCGGCTGGGAGATCGCTCCTCCCACCGATATTCATCACCATTTGCATCTCAAAAGAGCCATTCTGGATCGTCCTTACCGTGGGCATTTGGTCGCTGATTTTGCGGACGGTGAACGAAGGACAGCTTGGGCCAATCTCCCGCCCAGAGGAGACAAACCGGTCTGTCCCCCAACTCACCCCAACCGCGCGCACACCCGCGCCAGATCCCGCTCATCGATGCCGTCGCGCGCCTCGGCCAGATAATCGGGCCACAGCGCCAGCGCATCCAGCAGCAGCTTGCGCGCGCGCCGCTCGCTCATCCGCCAGCGCCGCCCCGCCTCCCTGATAGACACCTCGTCGACAATCATCGCCAGCGCGGCCGCCCCCTGCCCGCCGGCAGCCACCCTTGCTCTGCCAGTGCGCGCCGGTAGATCCACCATGATCGCCCGGCGCCAGGCGCTATAGGCCTGCGCCCGCCGCACCCGCCCCAGGCTCTCGAAGAAATGCTCATCGCCCTGCCGGCTGCGGTCCACCCGCGTCTCCAGGCTGGCGCCCTTCACCGCCACATCGGCGCCCACCCGCGCATGCTCGGCGCCGATCTCCATCGCCCAGCCAAATTCATCCGCGCTCAGCGCGCCTGATCGGAACAGCCGCAGCAACGTGCCCGGCCGCGCCGCCTCTGCCGCCGCATGGGCATGAGTGGCCGGCGTGCCCTGCCGCTTGTGGCCATAATCCTCGGCAATCTGCGCCACCTGCCGGCGCAGCGCCCGCTCGCGCGCGGCCGGCGCGGGGTGGCGCTGGGCAAATTGCTTGGCGCTGGTGCGGTGCTGCCCGGCCAGCTGCGCGGCCACTGCCGAAAGTCTCTGCGCCTTGCCCATCTGCTGCTCCGCTGCGGTGAAAGTCAGCGGCCCTTGTAATCCAGCACAGGCGGCACGGCGGGGCTCGAATGTGTCACGCTGCCGGCCGGCTCGTCCACCGCCCAGCCCAGTTGGCGCAAGATGGAAAGGGCGGCGCTGCGCTGATCCGGCAGCGCCAGCGCGCGCGGCCCCTTGCCGCGCAGCAGCAGCCCATCGGCCGCTAGCGCGCGGATCGCCGCCTGCACCCGGGTGCGATTGGTGCCCAGCGCCGCGGCAATCTCGCCCAGGCTGGGCGAAATGCCCCAGCGGCCAATATAGCCCCGCACAAAATCGAGAACGAGCGCGCGCCGGCAAACCATCGTGGGGGAAAGCCGCGCCCCCTCGCCCGCTTGCTGTCCTGCTGCCATCGCGCCCATGGCGGAACAATAGCAGCACAATGCCTAATTTTTAAGCACCTATTTCCAGCCGCATCTCTTGCGCCCATAGCACTTCCAACCCGCCATTCATGCCCCGCGCTGTGTAACAAGCCGCAGTGGTAAGCATGGTATTAACGCGGATATAGTGCGGGGCGGATCTCCTTCTCAGTCAAAAAAATCCGGAAATTTGCCAACTGCCTTGGATTATTTCTTGCACAGCGCATTGAACAGATGTTCAATGCGAATCGTCAGGTCATCAATCCGATAACCATCGTTAACGGTGCCCATCAAGATGAACACAGACGCTCCCCACAAAGCCCGGTGCAGAGCCGACGAGGTCAATGCATTCCTCGCAAGGCTGGATGCCTTTCTCGGCTATGATGGTCCGCAATCCGAAGCGCACATCCCCACGAGAATTTCAAGAACAACTGGCGGTTGCTACAAGATCAAGCGGTAACAGGCTGCCCTATCAGCTAGTCTGAGCCTGATCTCTAGCGCCATGCAAATGGCGCAGGTGGAGGCCTTTATCGCTGGCCGCAAAGCTGAAGCTGTGATGCACACGCCTGAGCATATTGCGGCACGGCGCGGGCGCCCGATGGGCACCGCCAAGCCCACCACCAAGGAACAGATCTCTATCCGCCTCGATCCGGAAGTGATCGCCCATTTCAAGACCACTGGCCCTGGCTGGCAAGCCCGCATCAATAAGGTGCTGCAAGCAGTGATCAGGCGCCCCAACTGTCAGCTTGTGAAGCTTTCCGGTTCAGTGGGCGGTACTAGAGCTACATCCCCCACCTGTGAATCGCTTTGGCACCTGCTCCTCCAAACTTCCTGCACCTGCGCCAGAGCTTCTCTGAGCGCGAGCAACTCCCGCTCGAACGCGACCACATCCGGCCGATCCAGATGCGCCAGCGCCGTCCGATTGAACCGCTGCGCGGCCATAGCAGCCTCGTGAATGGTGGTGTAAGAGGCGGTCACCTCCTGACACCCATCATTGGCAGCCAAGCGCTAAGGCAAGCCAGAACCATCACCACCAACAAGAGCGCGGCCTCCAGGCGTATCCAGCCATCCCCCGGACGTGGCCCCTTCATCACCAGCTTGCTACTCCACCGTGATGCGAGCAAGTGCCGCGGTGATGCTGGCTGAAACTCCAGGAGCCATCCCTACATTGCGCGGTGGCGGCTGCAGGACGATGGCTCATTCGCATTGGACTATGCACTGAGTTGCCATCCACATTCGTATAATGCCGCCCACCTGCTGGGCCATAGCTATGATATGTCGAATGCCGGGCATAATGATGTGAAATACGGGCATCACTGACTGACGAGGTCAGAGCAATGCCAATCAAGGCAACGGCCGTGAATAAGCGCTTCATGGTCAAATCTCCTTGCCCGATGGGTCTTTGTCTATGGGGCTTATGGGTGGCTACAGCCTTTTCAAGAGACAGAATCCAAACTTAGACACTGGCCGCATTTTACAGCCTCATTCCGGCAGAAGACCATCCTCCATCACAGATGCCCATTCGTCATAGGAAACGATGGGAACGCCGCTTTCCCGCGCGACCTGTACCTTCTTGGTAATGAGCAGAGGATCGGCCGTAACCAGCACATCAATATGCTTGCTCGGCCGGTCTATGGCTTCCCAACCAGCCTGCACCGCCTGCTCGATCAATTCGCTCCTGGGCACACTCGATGCGCCAGTAAAGCACACCATCGGCCCAGCGCCTTTTTTGACCCGTCGGTCGGTCTTGGCCCCAGCAGGTCCCGGCCGCGCCAAACCTCCTTTCGAAAGGCCGCGCCAGCGCATGTTTCTGCGCCAACTCCCGCGCCACCCCCCTGGCATGACGATTTTCCCCTCAACCAACGCAGACGCCACATTGGCCGCCTCGAGGTCTTCCGGGTGAACCATCGCCCGCTCACCAGCCACAAGCACCGCATCAATGTGGCTGCACATCAGGCGGTCACACAGAAGCAGCTTGCCATCGAACACCCTGAACACGGGCGGATAATTCACGCCGCAGCTGCACGAAACCCACGCCGTCTCAACATCAACCGTGATCGTGTGGAAATGATCAGGATCCCTTTGCGCAACGACCCTGACTGCTATCTCTTTGCCCATTTGCGGCCGCCTAGGTGACTATGTATAATTACATAGTCACCATATAACCGCTTCCTGCAACAGATTTTTATCCAGCACCGCGGCAATCTCGCCCAAGCTAGGCGAAATGCTCCAGCGGCCAATATGGCCCCGCACAATATCGAGAACGAGCGCGCGCCGGCAAGCCATCGTAGGGGAAAGCTGCCCCCCTCGCCCACTTCCTGTCCTGCTGCCATCGCGCCCATAGCGGAACAACAACCGCACACTGCCTAATTTTTAAGCAAATCTTATAGCCCAAACGGCATTTCGTCGCCCGTTGGCCTGCGACTGCATGAAGTGCAGCTTAAACCCGCCTATGAATGGAAGGCAATTCGCTACTTGATTGAGATTAGGACTAGACTCCGACAAATGAACCGCTAGCCCTCCAAGCTCACACGGGGAGAATCGCATGTTCGGTTTTTTGGTCATCGTAGCGTTGCTTGGTTTGCTCGTTGGGTTGATCGCCCGGAGCAAAGGTCGCAGCTTTTTTCCTTGGTTCATTTACGGCGCGATGTTGTTCATCGTCGCCATCTTCCACGTTCTTTTGATGAAGCCGAACAACGATGCGATCGAAGAGCGTCAGATCGCCGACGGCGGCAAAAAATGTCCGATGTGCGCCGAGATTGTCAAAGCTGATGCCAAGCTGTGCCGATATTGTGGGCACGAATTTGCTGCGAGTTAATGCTGGATCGACTGGCTTACCGCGCCGCCGGTGCACATGCCCGAACAGATTGCAGGACGGCGCGGGCGCCCGGCGGGCACCGCCAAGCCCATCACCAAGGAACAGATCTCCATCCGCCTCGATCCGGAAGCCATCGCCCATTTCAAGGCCACTGGCCCTAGAACTGGTAAGCCCACATCAATGAGACGCTGAAAGCAGCGATCGGGCGCTAGGAAATGCCACGCATGGCTATCTCAAAAGCAATGCCCATGGCGCACCTCTCTATTGGCCATTTGCCCCATCCTGCTCATCAGCATCGGGTTGGGTTCCCGGATTATGCGAATAAGGCGTGTAACGCGCTTCTGGCGTGGGCTTATCGAGTGGGAGCGACTGCGAATAGTGAATGGGCGGCAGCTTTTCCGGCTCGTAGAGCGTCGTCTTGATCAATTGCCCATTGATCGCGTCCTCGATCGCCGCGCCAATAATAGACTGGCGATCAAATGCATAGGTTTCGCCATTCCCTATCTTGACCACACGGCAGGGAACCGCGCAGATCGCAGCCATCAAAGGAAATCCTCGCGAATTCACGCCAACGATCATAACCTCTCCGGTGTCTTTTTTGCCAAGATATTTAAATCCCTGCAAATGAGCTGCGGCTTGGCCATTGTTGGTATCGTTAGACGAAAGGGATTCCTGATAATAATACACGTCACCGATTTTGTCGGTGTAATTGTGCTCCGGCACGGGCGGATCATCTGGCGATGCAGCATCAGCAGCTATATCACTTGCGCCCGAACCCGCTCCGGCAGCGTCACTGTTGCTCGCGCCGAATTTTTCGCAGCCAGTGAGCGCCAATGTCATGGCGCCCATCAGAACAAGCCGCAATTTCATCCCATCGCCCCCTAGGTGAAGTCCCGTAATTCCAATCAGGTGGGGACGATTCCCGCAACAGGTTTTTACCCCGCGCCGCTGGCAATCTCGGCCACGGCGCGGGTTAGCTGCAGCAGGGCGGCGCGATAGGCCGGTGGCAGATCGTTCAGCATGGCCAGCAATTCGCGGTCCTGGGCGGTGATGGCCTCGCGCGCCGGGGCGCCCTCCTCGCGCGGTTCGCTGCCGGCATCCTTGCCCAGCAGCCAATCCAGCTGCACGCCCAGCGCGATGGCAATGCGCGGCAGCAGGCGCGAATTAACCGTGTGGCCCTTCAGGATCTTGCTGATCGCGCCCTGCGTTGCGCCCACCGCCACCGCCAGCGCCGATTGATCGACGCCTTTGTCGACCATCGCTTGGTAAAGGCGCTCGGCGGTTTTGGACATAGCAGATGCATAGGGCGGAACATCAGGCAGGATTATCGGATATTCGGAATATGATGGTATGAGATAGGGAATAAATACAGGGGAAGGACAGCAGCAGCACGGCTGCAATCCCATTCGGAAAATCGTTTACCAAAGCATTTTCCGATACTTTGCCGAACGCTGAAATCGATAGGCAACATCCATCGCGACACTCATCAGGCGCGGGAAGCAGGCCTTGCAGACAGAGAGCGCAATAAAGTTACAAATGCCCCGCGCTCAGCCTTTGGCAAAGTCTTCAGCAGGTCGATAACCTCCCGATCTTCGGCAGAGATAAGAACATCTGGCGAATCGGAATCTGGATCATCGGTTTCACCGCTCAGATAAGCTGGGGTGGTCTGCAGCGCTCGCGCTATTTCCGGCAGCTTGGTGGAGGATCTTTGCTCGCCGTTAACCAACCCATTTATCGTGCTTTGTCTTAGCTTTACGCGACGCGCCAATTCGGCCTGAGAAATCCCCAGAAGCTCGATACGTGCCTTGATGCGTTTTCCGATAATCACGGCCGCACTCTATCGGGAATCCGATAGTGGCGTGCGAAGCATTTTCCGTCTTCCATACCTATCAGTATTCCGATACGTAGGAGCCATGGAACGCAAACGGAAAACCGACCAGGCCTTTGCAGATGCCATCATCGCTGTTGGCTCTCAGGTCGCATATGCGAAGCTGGTGGGCCGATCGCAGGCTGCCGTCTCAGAGCGCCTGAACGGTGGCAAACCTATGTGGGCTGAAGATGTTCTGGCCGTCGAAACCGCCACGGGCATTTCGCGGCATGCCCTCCGGCCGGATCTCTATCCGATGGAGGATGCTCCCGCGCCGGCGCGGGAAGGTGGGCAGGCATGATGGCCTCCTTTCCCCTCCAGCCTATGGCCGCCGCCGCGCGCCGTCTGCTGCGATCGGCCAGCCGCCTTGCAGCTCGCCAGCCGGCGATTGGCCGCCTGCCTGCCCCTGCTCATAAGCCGCAGGCCAGCCGCCTGCGACTTTCAGTTCTCGCCACGAAATTTGCGCATGGCATAGAGGTTTGCCCAATCGATACGTGCCTTGGCATCGATGTTACGACCTGTCTGGGCGCACCAGGCGACGAACTGCTCCGGATCGATGTGAGCCCGATAGATGGTCACGCCCTGCGCTTTATGGAGGGCTTCCGCCTTCTCGGCCTTTTCCTGCCAGATCTTATGCTTGGCGGGGAGCAGGTGTGCATCCTCCATGATCTGGAGAATGCGGGGATAATCCGCGTTTTGATACCAGGGGATGCCCGCGATCTTCGGGGGTGTTGCCATTCAGAATCACTCCATGCGGTTGATGCAGGCATGCATGGTAGTGGCCCCCGGGGCGCTGGCAACGGCGCTCCGGGGCACATGGCTGGAGGCGCCCTGTGACCTCGTCATCAATCGGGAGCATCGCCCCATGGGCTGGAAGCCAAAACCCAAGCGGCAGGCCATCAACACGTGGCGGGAACGGCGCGCAAGGCAGCGTTCCCGCCGCCCGGCCAAACCGCTCATTACAACCGATTGGCTCAATATGGTTCAAGCCGAGCTGTTGCAGATCATGGGTGCTGCAGAGCAAGCTGCCGGATCTCGGCCAGCTTGGAGGAAAATTGCGCGTCAAGGAAAGCGCGGATTTTCGCGCCTTCTTCGTCATTTTCGATGGAGTCGAACCGGCTGACGAGATTGTGCGCAATGGCCTCAACCTCCGCAGCGCTGATCAGGCCGGCCCGGGCCAGAACCCTGGTATTGTCCAGCGCGATGCCAATCGCTCCCATGGCAAGCGCCAGGGGCACGCGAAGCGTAAGATCAGACATTCAGAATCACTCCATGCGGTCGATGCAGGTATGCATGGTAGTGGCCCCCGGGGCGCTGGCAACGGCGCTCCGGGGCGCAGGGAAGGGCCCCGCGCATGACCAAGCATCGCCCGCCCCTCACCATCGATGCGGCGCTGGCGCGCATCGCTGGCCAGCTGCCCGGCGGCTGGCCGGAAATGGCCGCCCTGCTGGGCCGGCGCGAAAGCATCGTGCGCGCCTGGGGCGATCCTGATCGGCGCGAGCTGATCCCGCTGGGTTGCGCAATTCAGCTCGATCTGGCCCATCAGGCCGCGGGCGGCAAGGGCGCCCCCCTGCACGAGGTCTACACGCTGCAGCTGCAGCTGGAGCATGTCACGCGCTTTGCCGATGGGCAGGCGCTCACCCATGTGCTCTCCAGCGTCATCAAGGAAGCGGCAGAGGCGGAAAGCGCCATTGCCCTTTCCACCCTGCCCGATGCCGGCCCCCGCCAGGCGCGCGAAACCCTGCGCGAGATCGACGAGGCCATCGCCGCCCTCGGCCAGGCCCGCACCATGGTGAACCACATGGCCACCGGCGGCCCCACCCCGGCCGATCTGCCCCCGTAATCGGCGCAAGGGCCCCGCCCGGCCAATCCTCCGCCCGCATCCCGCCGGCGCCATCCTGATCCCCCGCCCTGATCGCCCATCACGCTTTCGGGAGCGGCTTTCTGCTGCCCGAGGTTCCGATGACTGATGTCGCTATCTCTACCGATGCGCCCGATTACAAACACAGGGTAATCAAAGGCTTTCCCCGCTTGGCGCCTTTCGTCGCGCAAATGCCCAATGGACCGGTGCGCTTTAAAGATGCGCCAGATTTATTCATCAGCGTTTTCACCGCCGAGGGGGAAGAACCCTGCATCGGGATCATGCTCTACGAGCCCGATTGCCCGGATTGCCCGGTTGGCCATGGCGCGATTTATCTTCTGCCCCTCGAACATGTGCAGACCGTCATTGATGCGCTTAACCGCTCCGTAGCAGAGGTCGCTGCGCGCGCGGCCAAGGGCGCGCACTGATGGCGCCCGCCGCCTTGCCCGCCGCCCGGCCGCTGGCCGCCGGCCCCGCCCGCCAGCGCCTGCGGATTGCCGCGGTCGGCCTGGCTCTCGCCTGGGCCGCCATCCTCATCCCCCTTGCCGTGGGAGCGCTGCGCCATGGCTAAGGCAGACAGCACCGGCGCGCAGGCCGCCGATGAACGCCTGCGCCTCCTCATCGAACGCATCGAGCGGCTGGAGGAGGAAAAGAAGGGCATCGGCGACGACATCAAGGATGTCTATCTGGAAGCGAAATCGG
The DNA here is from genome assembly GCA_035653915.1 of Novosphingobium sp. Lineage (GTDB taxonomy): Bacteria > Pseudomonadota > Alphaproteobacteria > Sphingomonadales > Sphingomonadaceae > Novosphingobium. The sequence continues at coordinate 12,808 of DASRYE010000333.1, forward strand.
CCGGCTACGATCCCAAGGCGATGCGCGCCGTGATCCGCATCCGCAAGATGAAGCCCGACGACCGGCGCGATCTCGAAGCCATGCTCGATGTCTACAAAACCGCGCTGGGCATCGACTGATGCGCCTGGCCTTGACATCCGGCGCACCTGCGCGCATTTCGGCAGATGTTCCTGCGCAAACGGCAGGAATGCGGACTGCAAACCGCCAGGAATTATGCCGACAAGGCGCGCTCACGGATGATTCCGGGCGCGTTTTCCTATGGTCGAGTGTGGTCGGAGGGCTTTGCCCTGCCGGCTTCCGCATGGTTCCCCGGTTTTGCAGCCGGCCACGCTCGGCCACCAGACTGCAAACTGATGGTCGGGTTCATCAAGGAACCTTCACCATGAGCAGCCATGCTTCTGGCGCCGAGAACGCTTGCCCGTTCGATCCGGCCGCCGAAACCCACTACGCCTTTTCCGAAATCACCGAGTTCGAACTGCGCACGCTGGTCGATGCGCTAATCGGCGTGTCGCAACTGGCCGAAACCCCGCCCGATGAACTCGGCCCCACGGTCGAACCGGTGTATCTTTCAGCGCTGTTCCGCGCGCTGGCCAATCTGGGCCACCGCCTGCTGGAAGAACGCGTGCTGCGCGTGCCAGCCGCGAAAGGGCGACGCTGATGCGCCGGCACTGGCCCCCGCAGCCCCGCCGCAGCGCGGTGTTCCGCCTGCCCTTCGGCCTGGCTGTCGGGCGCTGGGTGCCGGGTATCACGCTGGCGGTCTTCGCCGCCCTCCACCTGCTCGATCGCGTCATCGCCGGGCTGGTGCAATGCCATATCGCGGGCTGCTCCTGATGTGCCCGGCGCCCCTGCATGCGCAGCGCCTGCGCGATCTGCTCACCGGCGCGCTGGTGCTGGCCGCCGCCATGGCGCTGGGCGCCGCGCTGGCCTGGGCGGGGGTGTGATCATGCCCGGCTGGCTCAGCACCCTTTCCCGCCTGCTGCTCACCCCGCCGGTGATCGCCGCCGTCCTCACCATCTGGGTGCTGATCAACGTCGCGATCACCCTGTGGGCCTGCTGGTGCCTGCGCCCCCGCAAGCACCTGTCTAGGCACCAGCCCCCGCGCGCGCCGTCCATCTCCCGCGAAGGAACGCATGATGCTCACTGATGCCCTCAAGATTGATCCCCTCAGGGGCGAGGCTCTCAAGGCCAACGCCAACGCATTGGCCACCAATCTCCGCCAGCAATTCATCGATGCCACGCTCGCCCGCGCGCCCGATTTCACCCCGACAGAGGCCGCCATGATCGAAGGCATGGCCCTTTCCATACTGGCCAACAGCGTGGCCGCCTCGGTCATCAACTACATCGGGCCCGAAAACCGGGTGGGCGCGCTCAACGCCTTCATCGAAACCCTCCATGGCGGCCTGCTGCGCGCCCGCCCCAACATCCTGCGCCTGGTGCGCGAAAGCGAGGCGGCGGTTGATCAGTGCATCGGCCAGGTGGAACAGCTGGAAGCCCTGCTGCAAGCCGTGGGCGCCCGCACCGCCGCCCTGACCCGTGGCGCCCATGCTGCCAAAGCCAGGCCAGCACCCCTGCCATCGGAAAGCCTTGGCCGCTTCCCGCCGGCCGACCCTGATGCGCGCCGCCGGCTGGGCATGCGCCCGCTGGATGATGCCGCCCATGATGGCCTGTGCCACATCGTCTCGGATGGCGAGCAATTCGCCATCGCCCGCTGGGATCTGGGCCGCAAGGAATGGATCTTCCCGCTCACCCAGCTGACGATCGCCGGCCTCATCCCCACGGAATATGTGCCATGAGCGGCGCAGAGCCTCGCGAGGAGGCGATCCTCGACACGCTGCGCACCCTTTTCGAGGAAGCGGCCCGCACAGCCCTGCCGGAAGATTTCGCCGGCGCCGCGATCGACAGCTTCGGCTTCGACAGTATCGACCGTGTCGACCTCATCATGAACGTCGAGGACACCTTCCGCATCACCATCACCGATGCCGAAGCGGAGCGCTTTTTCGATGGGCCCACCGCCTTCGGCCAGCCGCGCTGCGTGCACGATCTGGCCGCGCTGGTGGCCACGCATATCGATAGGGCAGCAGGGGCCCGGCCGGCATGAGAGATCCTGGCCGCCTCACCGCCCGCCAGCGCCAGGTCCTCGATCTGACCGCAGATGGCCTCACCTCGCAAGGCATCGCCGACCAGCTCGGCATTTCCGCGCGCACGGTGGATATCCACCGCGCCAACCTGCTCAGGGTGCTCAATGCCCGCTCGATAGCCCATGCCGTGGCCATCGTCCTGCGCGCAGAGCACGCCGCCGCCCTTTCGCCCCCGGCCAGCCCGGAAGGTCGCACCGCCCCGGCACCTGCAACCAGCAGGGCCGGGGCCCCCGCGCCCGATGCCGCCGCCGCCAGCCCCGCCCCCTGATCGATCGAGGAAGCGCCATGCCAGCCCTGCCCGCCATGCCCGCTCAGCCCGCCACCCCGCCTGCGATCGTGCAGATCCTGCCAGCCGGGCCTGCCCCGCGCGCCGGCCAGCTGCGCCCGCTGGCGCTGCGCACCGGCCATGATCTGCTGACGGCCGCCCAGCACTTTCTGCGCCTTGCCGCCCAAGGCCCAGCCGCCCCCACCATGCCCTTCAGCGGCGATGTGGTCGGCACGCTGGCGCAAGCCCTGCACACCGCGCTGCTGATCACCCTCGCCCACACCGCAGACGCCCGCGAAACGATCCTGCTCTCCCCCCTGTGCGACCGCCTGGAAGAGTTTCTGGAGCGGCTGGGCGCGCAGGTGAACCATGGCTGACAATGTCATTCGGCCTGGCGCAGGGATTGCTCCGCTAAGCCCGCAGATCTCGGGGGCACACCTCTGCGCTGGTTCCAGTCAGCGGACCACCGAGGGCGCGCCGGCCAATGCCAAGAGGCTACCAGAGTTGGCCGGCGCGCTTCCCATCCTCCAGCATGCGCTGGGCCTGGATGAACACGGCCGCGGCGAGGCCTATCGCAGCCACTTCGTTGTCGGCCCGGGCTGCGAGGATTACGACATCTGCCTCGCTGCTACAGCCGCCGGCCTGATGCGCCACCGCACCTGCGACTGGATCGTGGATGGGCATATCTTCCACGTCACCGATGACGGCCGCGCCTATGTGGCCGAACACAGCCCGCCACCGCCCAAGCGCACCGCTTCCCAGCTGCGCTATCAGCGCTATCTCGATGCCGACTGCAGCCTCACCTTCGGCGAATGGCTGCGCCGCCAGAGCAAGCAGGCCAGGGCCGCAAAGGTGCGCCCATGACCGCCCCGGCGCCTAGGACGCCATCCCCCAGCGCAACATCGATGCAAAGGTGAACCATGGCTGTCACCCGCGTTCGGCCTGCAGAAGGCATTCGCTCGTTAAGAAAAATCGACTCGCACATGAATGGCCGTGGAAATGCGACCGACGGCCCCATGCGTGAGCGCGCGCCGGCCCCCGTTCAGACCCTCCCAGGTCGGGCCGGCGCGCTTTTGCCTGCAAGCCCCCGGGCCCACGCGCAAAATCGGGCGCCAGCATGACCTCGCTGCTCGATCTGATGGGCCAGCCCCAGGCGCCGCGCTGCCCCCGCCGGCCGATGTGGCGCGCCGGCGTGCCGGTGCCCGGCAGTGATAGCGGCTATGTGCCGCATCAGGATGGCGATCTGCGCTGGCTTTCCACCGGATGGGATGGCCGGCGCTGGCGCGGCGCCTGGTATCGCTGGGACGCCCGCCGCGCTGAATGGCGCCCGCTCGATCCCGCCAACCGCCTCTGCATCAACCACCT
>DASRYE010000334.1:0-7485 GCA_035653915.1 Novosphingobium sp.
CTAGCTGAAGCGCTGTCAGATTTGGCCGTAAGTCACTGCGCGAAAACCGAAATGCGAGGACTTAACTGGCTGGGGCGGGAGGATTCGAACCTCCGCATGGCGGTACCAAAAACCGCTGCCTTACCGCTTGGCTACGCCCCAACATCCATGCCGATTCCCGCGCATTTTCGCGGGCCGGAGCGCGCGCTTAGCCGGAAGCGGGGCGAAAGGGAAGAGGCATTGCGCACGAGTGTGCCATGCCCCTTGCCCTTTTGCCGCCGCCGATCAGGCCGTGGCCACCTGCGCTGCCAGGAAGGCATCGATATCGGCGGCGCTGTGCCGTTCCTTCAGCCCGTCACGCGCGTTGACGATGCGCCCGCGCTGCACCGCCGGGCGCGCGGCGATCGTCTCGGCCCAGCGCAGCACATGCGGATAGTCATGGGCGGAAAGGAAAGTGGCCGCATCGCCATAGGAGCGGCCCTGCACGATATTGCCCAGCCACGGGAAGGCGGCGATATCGGCGATGGTATAGTCTTCGCCGGCCAGCCAGGGGCTTTGCGCCAGGCGCTGGTTGGCCACATCGAGCAGCCGCTTGGTTTCCATCGCATAGCGGTTGATGGCATATTCGATCTTCACCGGCGCGTAGAAATAGAAATGGCCAAAGCCGCCGCCGATGAAGGGCGCAGAGCCCATCTGCCACATCAGCCAGCTATAGGCCTCGGCGCGGGCGGCGGGATCTGTGGGCAGGAAGGCGCCGAATTTTTCAGCGAGATAAAGCAGGATCGCGCCCGATTCGAACACGCGCACAGGGGTGCTGCCGCTGTGGTCCACCAGGGCGGGGATCTTGGAATTGGGGTTGATGTCGACAAAGCCGGAGGAGAACTGGTCACCCTGGCCGATGTTGATGAACCAGGCATCATATTCGGCGCCCGCGTGGCCGGCGGCCAGCAGCTCTTCCAGCAGGATGCCCACTTTCTGGCCGTTGGGTGTGGCCAGCGAATAGAGCTGGATCGGGTGCTGGCCCCGGGGCAGGGCCTCGTCATGGGTAGCGCCGGCGATCGGGCGGTTCAGGCTGAAAACGCCGTCACCCTCGGGCTTGGCCCATTCCCATACCTTGGGCGGGGTATATTCTTGCGACATGTCAGGCTCCTGAAAGGGGAAGGAAACGGGCGATCCTTCCCCAAGATAGGAGGCTGGCCAGGCAATGCCAAGCGCGCCGCTAGGGTTTTTGTGGCCCGCTCAGCCCAGCTTGACGACCCAGCCGTGGCTGTCGGGCGCGGTGCCGCGCTGGATGGAGACGAGCCGGTCCTTCAGCTTCTGCGTCAGCTGGCCGGGGCCGCCGCTGCCGATGGCAAATTCGCCCTCGCGCCCGCACACGCGGCCCACCGGCGTCACCACCGCGGCGGTGCCGCAGGCAAAGGTTTCCAGCAGCCGGCCCGAGGCGGCATCGGCGCGCCACTGGTCGATCGAATAGCGCTCCTCGCGGATGGCCAGGCCTTCCTCGCGGGCCAGTTGCAGCAGGCTGTCCCGCGTGATGCCGGGCAGGATCGTGCCCGACAGCGGCGGCGTGATCAGGCTGCCATCGTCGAAGGCGAAATAGAGGTTCATGCCCCCCAGTTCCTCGATCCACTTGTGCTCGGCCGCATCGAGGAACACCACCTGATCGTGGCCACGGGCAATCGCCTCGGCCTGGGGCACCAGGCTGGCGGCATAATTGCCGCCGCATTTGGCAGCGCCGGTGCCGCCGGGGGCCGCGCGGGTGTAATCGCTCACCCAGATCGACACGGCCGGCGCGCCCGACTTGAAGTAGTTTCCGGCCGGGCTGGCGATCACGATGAATTTATACGATTTTGCCGGGCGCACACCGAGGAATGCCTCGGTGGCGATCATGAACGGGCGCAGATAGAGCGAGGCGCCATCCTGCGCCGGGATCCACGCCTTGTCGGCCAGCACCAGTTCCTTCACGGCGGCCACGAAGGTTTCCTCGGGCAGCTCGGGCATGGCCAGACGCCGGGCGCTGGCGTTGAAGCGGGCGGCATTGGCCTGCGGGCGGAACAGGGCAATGGCGCCATCGGCCTGCTTGTAGGCCTTCAGCCCTTCGAAGATTTCCTGCGCATAATGGAGCACGGCCGCCGCCGGATCGAGCGACAGCGCCCGGCGCGGGCCGATGGTGGCATCGTGCCAGCCCTTGCCCTCGGTCCACTCGATCGTCACCATATGATCGGTGAAGCTGGTGCCGAAGCCGGGGTTGGCCAATACCGCCTCACGCGTGGCGGCATCCACCGGCGCGGGATGAGGAAGGCGGGTGAAGGCTGACTGGGGCTCGGCGAGGCTCGCCATGGGGCAGGATCTCCGTTGGCGCAGGCGCTGTGAAAACAAGATTGCCTTGTGAAACAAGATTGCTTTTCAGGAGCCATGCGCGAAATAATCGAACACAGGCTATTATCCTTAGCAGTTTGCCGCGCGCGGGCAAGAGCGGCCGGCCCGGAAAAAGCCGCCGATTGGCCTGAAAAACCATGCAGGAGGCAGGAAAAGGGGCGCGGATCGGGCCAAATGCCTTCGCGCCGCAGCAGGGGCATCGATCGGGAAAGGGCCATCGGGAAAAGGGGGCACGCAAATGAGAAGGGCCGCCTTCCGGTTGTCCGGTAAGCGGCCCTTCGCATGGTCAGCGGCCGGAAGTGCCGCCCACGAAGCCTTTATCGCTCAAATCGTAAAATCAGCGATAATGCTCCGCGCTGCGGTTTGCCGACCTCTCTGCTGAACCATGAGACATCGGATCACCTCCTTTCGCGCTGTTGAGCCAAGCCCGTGCGCCCGCTTGCAGATCGCCCGGGGTGTTCGGGGCGGGCCCTGTGGGCACTGCATCCCGTTCACATTTGCAAGGTGCCCTATTCGGCACTGCACAACAAGTCTTGCAAAGGATTTTTTTGCCGTCAGAATGGCGGCTTTCCGGGGTTCTCCACAGCCACCTGCGGGCGCCTTCCGGCGTCTGTCCGGGCAGGTGGCGCGGCGGGGTTTTCAGCGGCAATCCTCCACCACCCGGCTGATCTCGGTGGCGGCCGGCAGCACCAGCGGCGCCATCCCCTCGATCTCCACCACGAAGCGGCCCTGGGTGAAGGCCAGCGCATCCAGCAGCGCCTGGCGCGCGCCCAGCCCGCCCACCAACCCGCCGGCCTGCCACTGGCTGAGCACCGGGTGGGGGCCATCGGGGAAGGTAGTGAACATCGCCTGCGGGCCGGGCGTGGCAAGGGCGTGGCCGCTGGCTGGCGCGGCATAGAGCCAGGTGATCGTGCCGGCGCCTTCCCCCGGCAGGCAGGCCAGCACGAAGCGGCTGCGGCCATCTGCGGCGACAAAGCGCGCGGTCGATCGGCCCTGCTCCATCGCCCAGTGCCAGCGGCCGGGGCTGAGCGGGGCGGCGCGCCAGTCTGCCGGCTGGGGGGCAGGGGCCAGGGGCGGCGCGGGCAGGGGGGCGGGCACGGGCGCCGGCGGGTGGCTGGCGGGCGGCGCGGCGCAGGCGGCCGGCAACAGGGCGGCCAGCGCCATGGCGGCGCGCAGGGGCGTGAAAGGGGGGCGGGCCTTGCAGGCGGGCGGTTTTGCCGTCATGGCACTTCCTATGGAAGCTGCGCGCCCTGCAAACAACCCCGCAAACGCCCCCCGCTGCCCTGCCCGGGGCCTGGCGGTGCGCCATGGCTGAGGGCGGGCGGGCCAGGAAGGTGCGGGTTGATCAGGCGCTGGTCGATCGCGGGCTGGTGGAAAGCCGCGCGCGGGCGCAGGCGCTGGTGCTGGCGGGGCTGGTGTTTTCCGGCGAGACGAAGATCGCCAAGCCCGGCCAGACGATCCCCGCCGATGCCCCGCTGGAAGCGCGCGGGCGCGATCATCCCTGGGTCAGCCGGGGGGGCATCAAGCTGGCCCATGCGCTCAGCCATTTCCGGCTCGATCCGGCAGGCGCGGTGGCGATGGATATCGGCAGTTCCACCGGCGGCTTCACCGATGTGCTGCTGACGCATGGGGCAGCGCATGTCTTTGCGGTTGATTCGGGCACCAACCAGCTGGCCTGGAAGCTGCGGCAGGACCCGCGCGTGAGCGTGCTGGAGCAGACCAGCGCCCGCCTGCTCACCCCGGCGCACATCACCGCCCCCTGCAGCTGGGTGGTGTGCGATGCCAGCTTCATTGCGCTGGCCAAGGTGCTGGACGTGCCGCTGGCGCTGGCCGCGCCCTGCTGCCGGCTGGTGGCGCTGATCAAGCCGCAGTTCGAGGTGGGCCGGGCCGAGGTGGGCAGCCGCGGCGTGGTGCGCGATGCGGCCCTGCACGAAAGGGTGTGCGCCGAGGTGCGCGCCTGGGTGGAGGGCAAGGGCTTTGTGGTGGATGGCATCGTGCCCAGCCCCATCACCGGGCCGGAGGGCAATGTGGAATTCCTGATCTCGGCCCAGCGCGGTGGGGAAACAGGGGGCGGAGAAGCGGGTTAACCGTCCCGGCCTGGGGCATTTTGCCCGCGCCAGAGGGTTCAAACCGCGCTAGGAGAAGGATAACAGGGCGCCATTGACGCCGGAATCGCGTTTTTCGAAAGGCTGTGGGGCTTGAGACGGATGAGCGAGATTGCTTCCAGGGGGCAGTTGCGCGCGGCCTGGTGGCGCTGGGTGCTGGTGCTGGTGCCGGGCCATTTGCTGCTGGGCTTCCTGTCGGCGCGGGGCAGCGGCAGCGGGCCTGCCAGCGGCTGGTTCATGGTGCTGGCCAAGCCGGGCCTCTATCCGCCGCCGGTGGTGTTCCCGCTGGTATGGAGCTTGCTGTATGTGCTGATGGCGCTGGCGCTGGCGCATGTGGCGATGGCCCGCTCGGCGCCGGGGCGCGGGGCGGCGATCATCGCCTATGGCGTGCAGCTGGTGCTGAACCTGGCCTGGTCGCCGGTGTTCTTTGGCCTGCATCGCATCAGCTGGGCGCTGGGGGTGATCGGCGCGCTGGCGCTGGTGCTGGCGATCACGGTGGCGCTGTTTGCCCGGGTGCGGCCGCTGGCGGCGCTACTGCTGGCGCCCTATCTGGCCTGGGTGTTGTTTGCCGGCCTGCTCAACTGGCAGTTCCTTGCGCTGAACCCTGTGGCCGATGGCCAGCCTTCCGGCGTGCCGGCGGTGCGCCTGCAGATATAGGCCTATTCCCCGGCCGATCCCATCTCGCACCTTGCCAGCAGGGCGCAGCGGCGCCATCTAGGCGGCCGTAGCAACCGGCCCCCCGGGGCCCCGCAAAACGGATCATTGCCATGCAGAGCGAAAACCCCCTGATCGCCGATTTCGTCAAGCTGATGAACAGCGCCGCCGGCACTTTCGTGGGGGCCACGCGTGAGGCGCGCGAGGCCGCGCGCGAGCGCTTCCGCGAGGCCTTCGGCGGGCTCGATTTCGTCAGCCGCGAGGAGTTTGACGCGGTGAAGGCACTGGCCGCCGCCGCGCGCGAGGAAGCCGAGACGCTGAAGGCCCGCGTGAACGCGCTGGAAGCCCGGCTGGACGGCAGCCAGGGCTGAGCCTTTCGTGCAGATCCGCGCTGCCGCCATCGTCTGTGCCGCGCGCGCGCATGGCGAGGCGGGGGTGGTGGCGCGCCTGCTCACGGCCGATCACGGCATGGTGGCGACCTATGTGGCGGGCGGGCGCGGGCGCGATCTGCGGCCGGTGCTCATTCCCGGCAATCTGGTCGAGGCCGATCTGTATGCCCGGGGCGGGGCCAGCCTGCCCTCGGCCCGGCTGGAGCTGCTGGCCAGCCGCGGCCCCTGGCTGACAGAACCCTTGCCGGCCGCCGCCATCGGCTGGACCTGCGCGCTGAGCGCCGCCGCCCTGCCCGAACGGCAGGCCTATCCGCCGCTCTACACGGCGCTGGCAGCCCTTCTGGATGCGGTGTGCCATGCCCCTTCGGCGCGGGGCTGGGCGCCGGCGCTGCTGGCCTATGAAGGGCTGGTGCTGCGCGAGCTGGGCTATGGCCGGGCCTTTGGCGCGGGCGGTGATGGCGCCGGCTGGCTGGCCGCGGCGCGGGCTGGCGGGGCGGATTGGCCCCTGCTGATGCGCGGTTTTGCGGAAATGGCGGGGCTGCTTGCGCGGTATCTGCTTGCTGATCGGCGCGGCGATGTTATGGGAGCGCGAGCGCTGCTGGTCGACAGGCTGGCGCGCATCGGTGTTGAACAGATTTAGAAGCAGGCTCAGGCAATCCATGAAGATCGCGGTTTTCGCTGGTGACGGCATCGGCCCGGAAGTGACGCGCGAGGCGGTGCGGGTGCTCGACGCGCTCGAGATCTCCGGCCTCGAACTGGTGGAAGGCGATGTGGGCGGCGCGGCCTACTACAAGCACGGCCACCCGCTGCCCCAGGCCACGCTGGAAATCGCGCATCGGGTGGATGGCATCCTGTTCGGCGCGGTGGGCGATTTCTCGTGCGACCATCTGGAGCGCCACCTGCGCCCGGAACAGGCCATTCTGGGCCTGCGCAAGGAACTGTCGCTGTTTGCCAACCTGCGCCCGGCGCGCCTGTTCCCGGGGATGGACGGCTTTTCCGCCCTGCGCCCCGAGGTTGCCAACCAGATCGACCTGCTGATCGTGCGCGAGCTGAACGGCGATGTCTATTTCGGCGAGAAGGGCACCCGCACGCTGGCCGATGGCCGCCGCCAGGGCTGGGACCTCATGAGCTATGCCGAGGATGAGGTGCGGCGCATTGCCCATGTCGCCTTCCGCGCAGCGCAGGGGCGCGGCCGCAAGCTGTGCAGCGTGGACAAGGCCAATGTGCTGGAAACCAGCCAGCTGTGGCGCGATGTGGTGATCGAGGTCGCCGCTGAATATCCCGATGTCGAGCTCAGCCACATGTATGTGGACAATGCCGCGATGCAGCTGGTGAAGGCGCCGGGGCAGTTCGATGTGGTGGTCACCGGCAATCTGTTCGGCGATATCCTGTCGGATCAGGCCAGCATGTGCGTGGGCTCGATCGGCCTCCTCGCCTCGGCCTCGCTGGGCGAGAAGCAGACCGAATATGGCACGCTGGGCCTTTATGAGCCGATCCACGGCAGCGCGCCCGACATCGCCGGCCAGAACCGGGCGAACCCGATGGCCACGATCCTGTCGGCCGCGATGCTGCTGCGCCACAGCCTGGGGCTGGAAGCGGAAGCGACCTGCGTGGAAGGCGCGGTGGCCAAGGCGCTGGCCGATGGCGTGCGTGGCGGCGATCTGGGCGGCAGCCACACCACCAGCGAGATCGGCGATGCGGTGCTGGCGCGGCTCTGAACGCGCCTTGCCGCAAAGCGCGGCGGGGGCCTGCGCATGCATGTGGACGATAAAAGGACGAATGTCGGCATGATGACCCAAAGCCTGCAACTGGCTGTGGTGCTGCCCACGCTGAATGAACGCAAGAATTTGCGCCCGCTGGTCGAGAGGCTGGCGAAGGCGCTGGGCGATATTCGCTGGGAGGCGATTATCGTGGACGACAACAGCCGGGATGGCACGGCCGATGAGGCGCGGGCGATCAATCTGGAAGATCCGCGGGTG
>DASRYE010000335.1:0-3648 GCA_035653915.1 Novosphingobium sp.
TCGCGCGCCTCGCCGAGGGCGATCCGCTGGGCGAGGTGGAGCGCTGGCTGGCCGCCCATGAGCCGGCCGCCGAACGCCTGCGCCTGCTGGCCGCCCGCGCCCGGCAGGCGCCGCGCCTCTCGCCGGCCATGCTGGCGCAGATCGCCCGGCAGGCGCGCATCCTGCTGGCGCCCTAGGGGGGCCGGGCGGGCCCCCTCTTGCCGGCGCGGGAACCTTGCGCCATGAACGCGCCCATGGCTATTCTATCCGACAAGTGGATCCGCGCGCAGGCGCTCGCGCATGGCATGATCGAACCCTTCGTGGAGCGGCAGACCCGCAATGGCGAGGGCGGCGGCATCATCTCCTATGGCCTCTCCTCCTACGGCTATGACGCGCGGGTGGCCGACGAGTTCAAGATCTTCACCAATGTCGATTCGGCCGTGGTGGACCCGAAGGACTTTGCCGCCAACAGCTTCGTCGATCGCAAGACCGATGTCTGCGTGATCCCGCCCAATTCCTTCGCGCTGGCCCGCACGGTGGAATATTTCCGCGTGCCGCGCGATGTGCTGGTCATCTGCCTGGGCAAGAGCACCTATGCCCGCTGCGGCATCATCGTGAACGTGACGCCGCTGGAGCCGGGCTGGGAAGGCCATGTGACGCTGGAATTCAGCAACACCACGCCGCTGCCCGCCAAGATCTATGCCAATGAGGGCGCCTGCCAGTTCCTCTTCCTGCAGGGGAACGAGCCCTGCGAGGTGAGCTATGCCGACCGCGCCGGCAAATATATGGGCCAGCGCGGCGTTACCCTGCCCAGGCTGTAAAAGGGGCCCAGACTATAAAGAGGCGCCGCGCGCCCTTACACGCGCCAGTCGATCGCGCCGCGCCCGTGGCTTTCCAGAAAGGCGTTGGCCTGGCTGAAATGGCGGCAGCCGAAAAAGCCGTTATGCGCCGATAGCGGGCTGGGGTGCGGCGCCTTCAGCACCAGATGCGGCCCGGTGGCAAGGCCGGGCACGCGCGCCGCCTTCTTCTGCGCATGGGCGCCCCACAGCAGGAACACGCAAGGCTGCGCACCGGCCGCCACCGCCGCCACGGCGGCATCGGTAATCGCTTCCCAGCCCAGGTTCTGGTGGCTGCCGGCGCGCCCCTCTTCCACCGTCAGCGCATTGTTGAGCAGCAGCACGCCCTGCCGCGCCCAGCCGGACAGATCGCCATGGGCAGCACGCGGCAGGCCCAGATCCGTCTCCAGCTCCTTGTAGATGTTGACGAGGCTGGGCGGCACCCGCACGCCCTCCTGCACCGAAAAGGCCAGCCCATGCGCCTGGCCCGCGCCATGATAGGGATCCTGCCCCAGGATCACCACCTTCACGCTATCCAGCGGGGTCAGCTCCAGCGCGGCAAGGCGCGTGCCCTGGGGCGGGAAGATGCGCTTGCCGGCCGCTTCCTCGCCCTTCAGGAAGCCGCCCAGCCGGCGCGCGGCGGGCGTTGCCAGCGCCGGTGCCAGCGCCCCCTGCCAGCTGGCCGGCAGCGCCCCTGCCGCCGTGCGCCCTGCTGCCGTGCCTTCCTCTGCCATGCAAAAGCCTCCAAACGCATTGGGGGGCTTTTCACCCCGCGCGGGAAAGCCTAAGCACGTCGGCGCAATGGCTGTCTATCTCCACGAAGAAGATCTCCCCGCCGATGTGCTGGGGCCCGGGCCGCTCGCGGTCGACACTGAAACCATGGGGCTGATCACCCGGCGCGACAGGCTGTGCCTCGTGCAGATCGCCGATGGCAGGGGGGATGAGCATCTCGTGCGCTTTGGCCCCGGCAGCGCCTATGCCGCGCCCAACCTCAAGGCGGCGCTGGCCGATCCTGCCCGGCTGAAGATCTATCACTTCGCCCGCTTCGACATCGCCGCCATCCAGCATTACCTCGGCGTTTCCGCCACGCCCGCCTTTTGCACCAAGATCGCCAGCAAGCTGGTGCGCACCTACACCGACCGGCATGGCCTGAAGGATCTGGTGCGCGAACTGCTCGGCAAGGATATTTCCAAGCAGCAGCAGTCGAGCGACTGGGGCGGGGCGGAACTGTCGGACGCGCAGAAGGATTATGCCGCCTCCGACGTGCGCTATCTGCATGCCTGCCACGCCATTCTGGTCGATCGGCTGGCGCGCGAGAAGCGCACCGAACTGGCCCAGGCCTGCTTCGATTTCCTGCCGCACCGGGTGGCGCTGGATCTGGCCGGCTGGCCCGAACACGACATCTTCAGCCACGAAGCCCCCTAAGCCACAGCAATGAGCGAAACCGCCGCCTCCATGCGCGATCGCCGGCGCGCCTGGGCGCTGCCCGGCGGCAACCACGATCGCTGGGTGGGCCGGCTGGCGCGCGGCCTGCCGGCGGCGGTGGGCATGATCGTGGCGGCCATGGTCGTCACCCCGCTGTTCCCGCGCGGCGATGTCAGCTTCCTGCTGGATCGCAACAAGGTGGCGATCACCGAGGACCGCCTGCAGGTGAGCGGCGCCACCTATCGCGGCGAGGACGACGAGGGCCGCCCCTTCTGGCTCACCGCCGGGCGCGCGGTGCAGCATTCGGCCCATGTCGCCAGGGTGCAGATGGAGCAGCTGGTGGCCCACCTGCAAATGGCCGACGGGCTGGCCCAGGTGACCGCCGATCGCGGCACCTACGACCTGACGCAGGAGCAGATGCAGTTGCAGGGCCCGGTCAACATCAGCCGGCAGGATGGCTATCGCATCCTCACCAATGATGTGAGCATCGATGTGAAGCACCGCCGCGCCTATGGCGAGAGCGACGTGCGCGGCACCCTGCCCGAAGGCCATTTCACCGCCGACCGGATGACCGCCGACCTTGCCGAAAAGCGCGTGGTGCTGGAAGGCCATGCCCATCTGCGCATGAGCCAGAGCCGCCAGCCCCGAAAGCCCTGAACAGGCGGCCCGAAACAGGCTTTGCCAATGCCCCGCAACAGGCTGTGCCGAAAAACGCGCGGGTGGTTTCCCCCGGCCGCAAAACCTTCTAAGGGAGGCGCATGTCTCGCCCGAACGCTTCGCCGGCCCGTCCTTTCCGTCTTGCTCCGGGCCTGCGCGCCCTTGCCCTTGTCGGCCTGCTGACGGGCAGCGCGGCGGCGCTGGCGGCCGGCCTTTCCGGCCATGACAGCGATGCCCCGGTGAATTATTCCGCCGATCGCATCGAGGTGATGGACAAGGACCACCGCGTGCTGCTCACCGGCAATGTCGATATCACCCAGGACGAGCTGCGCCTGCGCTCGGACCGGGCGCTGGTGGCCTATACCAACAGCGGCGGCAGCGATGGCGAAGGCGTGAAGATCCAGCGGCTGGATGCCACCGGCCATGTCATCGTCACTCGCCGCGACCAGACCGCGACGGGCGATGTCGGCACCTATGATTTCAACAGCCGCATCATCACCATGGTGGGCAATGTGGAACTGCACCGCGGCACCGAAAGTTCGCGCGGGGGGCGGCTGGTGATCGACCTCGACAAGAGCACCTCGAACTTCGTGGGCGCCGGCGGCAAGCTCACCAATGGCAGTTCGGCGCCGGGCCGGGTGAGCGGCACTTTCTCGGTGAAGAAGAAGGACAAGGCGGCGCAGTAAGCCGCCTAGCCGGCAGCGCGCGCGGCCACGCGGGCAATCTCGGTCAGGCCCTGGGCCAGCAGCAG
>DASRYE010000336.1:0-10725 GCA_035653915.1 Novosphingobium sp.
CGCGCGGCAGGCGGGCAATGGCGGCGGGCAGCACGGCATCGTTGCGGGCATCGGAGACGAGCCACAGGCGGGGCAGTTCGGGGTGGCGTTGGCGCATCGCCGCGCTATAGCACCGGCCCATGACCGACGCAGCCGCTTCTCTCACCGCCGCCGCCCGGCTGGCCGATATCAACGCTCGCATCGCGGCCGCCGCCCGGCTTGCCCGCCGCGCGCCCGCCGATGTGCGGCTGATCGCCATCTCGAAAACCCATGAGGCCGAGGCCATCCAGCCGCTGATCGATGCCGGCCAGCGCCTGTTCGGCGAGAACCGCGTGCAGGAGGCAGCCGCCAAATGGCCGCCCTTGCGCGCCGCTCATGACGGGATCGAACTGCATCTGGTGGGCCAGTTGCAATCGAACAAGGCGGAAGAGGCGGTGGCCCTGTTCGATTGCATCCATGCGGTGGACCGGCCCAGCCTGGTGGCGGCCCTGGCCAAGGCGATGGACCGGCAGGCGAAGCGCGTGCCCTGCTTCGTGCAGGTGAACATTGGCGATGAGCCGCAGAAGGGCGGCTGCGCGGTGGCCGATCTGCCCGCCCTGCTGGCCGAGGCGCGCGCCGCCGGCCTGCCGCTGGCCGGGCTGATGTGCGTGCCGCCGGCCGGGATAGAGGCCGCCCCCTTCTTCGCCCTGCTGGCGAAACTGGCGGCGGATAACGGGCTGGAGGGCCTTTCCATGGGCATGAGCGAGGATTTCGAAACCGCCGTCACGCTGGGCGCCACCTGTGTGCGGGTGGGCAGCGCGCTGTTCGGGGCGCGGGGCTGATGGCCGGCCTGCTGGCAGCGCAGGCGGCCGATCTGGCCGATCTGGCCGCCCGCCACCGGCTGCGGGCGCTGGCGCCGCAGGCGGGGGTGGATTTTGCCTCCAACGACTATCTGGGCCTGGCCACCAGCGGCGCGCTGGCGGAAGCCGCGGCCGCGGCGCTGGCGCGCGGCGTGCCGGTGGGCTCTGGCGGCTCGCGGCTGCTGCGCGGCAACCATGCCGAGCATGAGGCGCTGGAAGAGGAAGCCGCCCGCTTCTTCGGCGGCGAGGCGGCGCTGTTCCTGCCCACCGGCTTCACCGCCAATTCCGCCCTCATCGCCACCCTGCCCCAGCGCGAGGACAGGATCTTTGCCGATGCCCTGATCCATGCCAGCACGCATGAGGGCCTGCGCCTCACCCGCGCGCCCTACGAACTGGTGCCCCATGGCGATGCCGGCGCTTTTGATGCGGCGATCACCCGCTGGCGGGCCGAGGGCGGGCGGGGCACGCCGTGGCTCTGTGTCGAATCGCTCTATTCCATGGATGGCGATCTGGCGCCGCTTGTGGATCTGGCCGCGGTGGCCGCCCGCCACGAGGCGCTGCTGGTGGTGGACGAGGCCCATGCCACCGGCCTGTTCGGCCCCGGCGGGCGCGGCTGCGTGGCGGCCTTGCCCGATCGCTCGCGCATCATCAGCCTGCACACGCTGGGCAAGGCGCTGGGCTGCGAAGGGGCGTTGCTGGTGGGGCCGGCGGTGATGCGGCAATTCCTCGTCAACCGGGCGCGCGGCTTCATCTTTTCCACCGCGCCCTCGCCGCTCAATGCGGCGATTGCCCGCGCCGCCCTGGCGCTGGTGGCAGGGGCCGATGATCTGCGCGCGGCGCTTTTTGCCCGCATCGATCAGGCGCGCGGCCTGCTGGCGCCGCTGGGGGCTGAATGCCACGGCACGCCGATCCTGCCGCTGGTGCTGGGGGCAGACGAACGCGCCATGGCCGTGGCCGGCGCCTGCCAGCGCGCCGGTTTCGATGTGCGCGGCATCCGCCCGCCCACCGTGCCCGAAGGCTCTGCGCGGCTGCGCATCGTCATCACGCTGAACGCCGGCGAGGCCGAGATTGCCGCCCTTGCCACCACCCTTGCCACCACCCTGGCCGCAACGCTGAAGGAAGTGCGCGCATGAAAGGCCTGATCGTCACCGGCACCGACACCGGCATTGGCAAGACCATGCTTTCGGCTGGCCTCATTTCCGTGTTGCAGGCCCATGCCGGCGGCGCCCGTTACTGGAAGCCGGTGCAATCCGGGCTGGAGGAGGAGACCGACAGCGAGGCGGTGGCGCGCCTGGCGCCGGGCGTTGCGGTGCACCCGGAAGCCTATCGGCTGCTGACCCCGGCCAGCCCCCATCTCGCCGCCTTTATCGACGGGGTGGAGATTGACCCTGCCGCGCTGGCCCTGCCCGAAGGCACCGCGCCGCTGGTGGTGGAAGGGGCCGGCGGCGCGCTGGTGCCGCTCAGCGAAACGCTGCTCTATGCCGATCTGTTCGCGCGCTGGGGGCTGCCGGTGGTGGTGGCCGCGCGCACGGGCCTTGGCACCATCAATCACAGCCTGCTCACCATCGAGGCGCTGCGCGCGCGCCAGGTGCCGATCGCCGGCATCGCCTTTGTCGGCGAGGCGCATCCCGAGAACGAGCGGATCATCCCGGCCATCGGCGGGGTGAAGCGGCTGGGCCGGCTGCCCTGGCTGGAGGAGATCACGCCGGTGGAGCTGGCCGGGGCCATGGCCACCCATTTCAACATTCCCGCCCTGCTGGAGGCGCTGTCGTGAGCGGGGGGGCGATCTGGCATCCCTTCACCCAGCATGGCCTGGGCGAGCCGATTCCCGAAGTGGTGCGCGCCGAAGGGGCGGTGCTGCACACGGCCGATGGCGCGCGGGTGGTGGATGCGATTTCCAGCTGGTGGGTGATCACCCATGGCCATTGCCACCCCCGCATCGTGGCGGCGATTGGCGAGCAGGCCGCCCGCCTCGATCAGGTGATCTTCGCCGGCTGGACGCATCGCCCGGCCGAGGTGGTGGCCGCCGGCCTCGTCGGGCTCACCGGCCTGCCCTATGCCTTCTTCTCCGATTCCGGCTCCACCGCTGTGGAAGTGGCGCTGAAGATGGCGCTGGGCCATTGGGTGCACCGGGGCGAGGGGCACCGCCACCGCATCCTCGTCATGCAGCATTCCTATCATGGCGACACGATCGGCGCGATGAGCGTGGGCGAGCGCGGCGTCTATAACGCGCCCTATGCGCCGCTGCTGTTCGATGTGGGGGTCATTCCCTTCCCCCATGCCGGCGCCGAACAGGCCACCTATGACGCGCTGGAGCAGGCCTGCGCGGCGGGCGATGTGGCCGCCTTTATCGTCGAGCCGCTGGTGCTGGGGGCGGGCGGCATGCTGGTCTATCCGCCGCAGGTGCTGGCGGGCATGCGGGCGATCTGCGCGGCCCATGGCGTGCTGTTCATCGCCGATGAGGTGATGACCGGCTGGGGCCGCACCGGCACGCTGCTGGCTTGCGAGCAGGCCGGCATCACGCCCGATATCCTGTGCCTGGCCAAGGGGCTGACGGGCGGCTCCATCCCGTTGGCGGTGACGATGGCCAGCGCCGACATCTACGCCAGCCACTATTCCACCGACCGGGCGAAAACCTTCTACCATTCCTCCAGCTACACCGCCAATGCCATCGCCTGTGCGGCGGCCGCGGCCAATCTGGGCATCTGGCAGGAGGAACCCGTGCGCGAGGGCATCGCCACCCTTGCCGCCCGGCAGGCGCAAGGCGCAGCGATGCTGGCCGCGGTGCCGGGGGTGGGCCATGTGCGCCAGTGCGGCACCATCCTCGCGCTGGATTACGAGGTGGGCGCGGGCGCGGGCTATCTCTCGGCCCTGCAGCCGCGCTTGCTGGCCTTCTTCCGCGAGGCGGGCCTGCTGATCCGCCCGCTGGGCAACACCGCCTATCTGATGCCGCCCTACAGCATCTCGGCAGAGGATCTCGCCCGCTGCCATGCGGCGCTGGCAGAAGCGGCGGCGCTGGCAAAAGGGTGAGAGGGAGCGGCGCCGCGCGCCCCCCCTGATCGCCCTCAATCCTCCAGCTTGTAGTTCTTCAGCTCGTCGCCCTTCAGCGTCACCACATGGAGCAGGTTGGTGGCCCCCGGCGTGCCGAAGGGCACGCCTGCCAGCGTGATCAGCTTGGAGCCCGCCTCGCCAAAGCCATGGCGCAGGGCCATGCGCTTGCCCTTGGCGATCATCTCCTCAAAGCTGCCGATATCCTTGGTGTGCACCGCATGGGCGCCCCACAAAAGGGCCGCCTTGCGCGCGGTCTTGAGGCTGGGGGTCAACACCAGCATCGGCGCCGAGGGCCGCTCGCGCGCCACCCGCCGGGCGGTGGAGCCAGAGCCTGTGAACACCACGATGCCGGCGATCGTCAGCGTGTCGGCAATGGCCGAGCTGGCCTTGGCGAGGGCGTCGGCGGTGGTATGGTCGGGGTTGATCTCGGCCAGGTGCACGCGCTGGCGGTAATAGGTATCGCCTTCCACCTGGCTGGCGATGCGGTGCATGATCGACACCGCTTCCTCGGGCCACTGGCCGCTGGCGGTCTCGGCCGACAGCATCACCACATCGGCGCCATCATAAACGGCATTGGCCACGTCCGACACTTCGGCGCGGGTGGGGGCGGGGCTCTCGATCATCGATTCGAGCATTTGGGTGGCCACGATCACCGGCTTGCCCTGCCGGCGCGTGGCTTCCACGATGCGCTTTTGCAGCGGCGGCACTTCCTCGGGGTGCAGTTCCACGCCCAGATCGCCGCGGGCCACCATGATGCCATCGGCCAGCTCGATGATCTCGTCCAGCCGGCCGATGGCGGCGGGCTTCTCGATCTTGGCGATGATCGCCGGGCCATTGGGGCCGATCAGCTTGCGCGCCTCGGCCACATCCTCGGGCCGCTGCACGAAGGAGAGGCCGAGGTAATCCACCTGCTGGTCCACCGCGAAGGCAAGGTCGCGCCGGTCCTTCTCGGTCAGCGCCGGCACCGGCACCACCGCATCGGGCACGTTCACCCCCTTGCGATCGGAAATCACCCCGCCCACCTCTGCCGAGCACAGGATCGCATCGGCATCGGCGCGGATCACCCGCAAGCGCAGCTTGCCATCGTCGATCAGCAGGCGCTGGCCCTTCTGGAGAATGCCGAAGAGTTCCGGATGGGGCAGGCACACGCGGGTTTCATCGCCGGGCGTGGGGTCGCGGTCGAGCGTGAAATGGCTGCCATGGCGGATCACCTTGCGCCCTTCGGTGAAGGTGCCCACGCGCAGCTTGGGCCCCTGCAGATCGGCGAGGATGGCGATCGGCCGGCCAAACTGCTTTTCGGCGGCGCGGATATGGGCGATGGTCTGGGCATGGGTGGCCTGATCGCCATGGCTCATGTTGACGCGGAAGGCATCGGCGCCGGCGCGGATCAGCTTGCCGATCATCTCGGGCTCGCGGCTGGCCGGGCCCAGCGTGGAGAGAATCTTCACCTTGCGCCCGCGGGGATTGAGCTTGATCACCTTACATCACCTCTTTTCGCATCCACTTTGCCTATGGCAAAGCCGGGGCATAAACCCAAGGATCAATGCCATGAATAAGAATGTGAGCAGCCCTGCCGCAGACGCGCTGGACGGGCTGGACGACAAGGTGGCCGCGGCCGCTTTCCGCCGGCTGGTGCGCCACCTGCAACACCGCCACGATGCCCAGAATATCGACCTGATGGGCCTGGCCGGCTTCTGCCGCAATTGCCTGGCAGACTGGATCGAGGAGGCCGGCGCCGGCCTTGGCAAGGCCGGTGCGCGCGAGGTGATCCATGGCCTGGCCGCCGAGGAATGGAAGCGCCGCTATCAATCCCCGGCCACGCCCGAACAGCTGGCTCGCATGGAAGAGAGCCTGAAGAAGAACGCCGCCGGCTGATCATGGCCCTTTGAACACCTGCCCTGCTTGGGGGAAACGGGCGGGGCCATCTTGCAGGTATCGCCCTGGCGCCCCTATGTGCCGGGCTGACCGATTCACATCTTCACGCAAAGGATATCTTCATGGCAGACAATGACGCGCAGGCCGCCGACGAACGCCTGCGTCTTCTCATCGAGCGCATCGAGCGCCTGGAGGAGGAAAAGAAGGGCATCGGCGATGATATCAAGGATGTCTATCTGGAAGCGAAATCGGCCGGCTATGATCCCAAGGCGATGCGCCAGGTGGTCCGCATCCGCAAGATGAAGCCGGACGACCGCAAGGAAATGGAAGCGATCCTCGATGTCTATCTGACGGCGCTGGGCATTTCCTGAGGGCGCCAGGGGCGGGGCCGCGCGCAGCCCCGCCCGCCTGCCGGCACCGGTCGACGATCGGGGTGCCGCATTCAACATGTGGCGGGCCAATCCCCCGCCATCAGGCTTGGCAAGCCTAACTCTGCTGCCAATTGCCGGCAAGACGGCGCGATTGCCCTTTTGCGCCAGTTTCGCTAGGGGGCTTGCCAAATTCCCGTCAGCAATGAAGCGATACCATGGCAGGCCATTCCAAATTCAAGAACATCATGCATCGCAAGGGCGCGCAGGACAAGAAGCGCTCGGCGCAGTTCTCCAAGCTTTCCCGCGAAATTACCGTGGCGGCCAAGATGGGCATGCCCGATCCGGACATGAACCCGCGCCTGCGCGCCGCCATCAACGCGGCCAAGGCCCAGTCCATGCCGAAGGACAATATCGCCCGCGCGATCGACAAGGCCAGCCGCGGCGATGGCGAGAACTATGAAGAGGTGCGCTACGAGGGCTATGGCCCGGGCGGCGTTGCCATCATCGTGGAAGCGCTGACCGACAACCGCAACCGCACCGCCACCAACGTGCGCACCGCCTTTGCCAAGAACGGCGGCAATCTGGGTGCCTCGGGCGCGGTGTCGCACGGCTTTGATCGCCTCGGCCTCATCGAATATCCCGCCAGCGTGGGCGATGAGGACAAGGTGCTGGAAGCGGCGATCGAGGCCGGCGCCGAGGATGTCGAATCCGACATGGGCGATGGCGATGAAAACCCCGGCAGCCACCAGATCTGGGTGGCGGTCGAGGAACTGCACCCGGTCGCGCGCGAGCTGGAAAAGGTGCTGGGCGAGGCCGAGGGCGTGAAGCTGGCCTGGCGCCCGACGCTGAAGACCGCCGTTGATGCCGACACCGCCGCGACGCTGCTGAAGCTGATCGACGTGCTGGAAGAGGATGACGACGTGCAGACCGTCTGGGGCAACTACGACATCCCCGAGGACGTGCTGGAAAAGCTGGCCTGATGATCAGCGGCGCCCTGATCGCCAGGGCGCTGCTGTCGGGCGCCATCATCGCGGCGATCGCCGAGATCGGCAAGCGGGCGCCCACTTTTGCGGCGCTGGTGGCTTCGCTGCCGCTGGTCTCGGTGCTGGGGATGGTGTTCCTGTGGCAGGCCCGGCCCGATGCCGCCAACATGGCCGCCCATGCCGAGGCAACCTTCTGGTATGTGCTGCCCAGCCTGCCGATGTTCCTGCTGATCCCGGCGCTGCTGCGCCAGGGGGTGGGGTTCTGGCCGGCGCTGGGGCTGGGCTGCGCGTTGACGGTGGCGCTGTATCTGGGCCTGGCCCGGCTGGCGCCGCGCTGGGGTATCTTCCTGTGAGCGTTAATCCGTGAGCGTTATCGTGATCCTGGGCGTGGATCCGGGCCTCACCTGCACCGGCTGGGGCATTGTGGCCAAGGCGGGCAGCCGCATCAGCCATATCGCCAATGGCCAGATCCGCACCGATGTGGCCGCCCCCATGGCCGAGCGCCTGCTGCACCTCGACCGCGAGCTGACCGATGTGATCGCCCGCCATCACCCCGATACAGGGGCGGTGGAGGAGATCTTCGTCAACGTGAACCCGCAGAGCACGCTGAAGCTGGGCCAGGCGCGGGGCGTGGCGCTGCTGTCGCTGGCGCGCGGCGGGCTGGATGTGGCCGAATATCCCACCAAGAACATCAAGAAGGCGCTGGTGGGCACCGGCAATGCCGAAAAGCAGCAGGTGCAGCACATGCTGAAGATCCTGCTGCCGGGCGTGAAGCTGGCCGGCGCCGATGCCGCCGATGCGCTGGCCGTGGCGATCACCCATGCCCACATGATGCCGGCCCGCCCGCTGGCCGCCGGCTGAACCCTACATGTCGAGCCGCTGCAGCACCGCCTGATAGCCCCAGCGCGGCGCCGGCGTGCAGCTGCCGGGCCGCGTGTAGAGGCACATGCTGTCCTTGCCGGAAGTGTCGCAGCGCTGGCGGGCATAGCCCTGGGGCACCGGGCCGGGGCTGGGCATCACGATGGCATTGGCCGCGCCCAGCAGGTCTGCCGGGGGGCGATCGGCCACGGGGATGGTATCGATCGGTCGTGTGTCATACTGGGAGACGATCGGCGGGCCGAGATAGAGCGGCAGCGGGCGCGGCAGCATGCCATCCACCACATAGTGCCGCCACAGATAGGGCACGGCCAGGCCGCAGATCCCCGGCTGGCGATCCGCCGCGATCACCATGCCGGCCAGCGCGCCGCCCTTGCGCAAGGGGGCACCATTTTCCACCACCTGCTGCGCGCCGAAAGAGGCCGCCCACCAGGCCGGAAACAGCGCCAGCCACAGCCAGCTGCCGGTTTTGGCCGCCGTGGGGCTGGCCGTGCCCAGCCGCCCCTGCGCCCAGCGCGCGCCCCTGACCGAGCCGATCGCCCCCAGCACCAGCAACGACAGCAGCGACAGCCAGATAAAGCGGAATTCCTTGTGCGGAATGAAGCTGTGCGCGGCGATATTGGCCCAGGCCGCCACCAGCAGCGGCAGATAGCGGCGCCCCGCGCCGAACATGGCAGCCAGGATCGGCAGCACCGCCGGCCCCAGATGGATGAGCAGCACGATCACAAACGCATAAGGCGGCGAGACCCCGAAGATCGAGGCGCGTCCATCGCCCACATTCATCGCGTAATAGCGCCACAGCCACAGGAAGGGCGCCCGGCCCATCGCCAGATCGCTGAGCGCGCCCAGCGCCAGCGCCGCCAGCCCGCCCTCGATCAGCCAGCGCCAGCGCCGCCAGTCTGCCTTCAGCGCCATGGCCGCCAGCACCGCGGCAAACACCGCATATTGCATGCGGAACACCACCCCCAGCCCCAGCAGCAGCCCGGCCGCCTGCAGCGCGCGCCGGCCGGGCGCATCGGCCAGCAGCAGGGCGGCGGCCAGCAGCATCAGCGCGGCGGCCAGCGTCTCGCTCAGCAGCAGTTCGCCAAACAGCACCGATTCGAACCACACCGCCACCACGAACAGCGCCATCAGCCCCTCGCGCCGGCCCGACAGCAGCCCCAGCCGCCAGGCCGCCGGCAGGCTGATCAGCGCCAGCGCGGCAAAGGCGATGCGAGCGGCCAGATAGGGCGCCAGCGTGCCCGGCGCCAGCCAGTGGCCCAGCGCCACCGGCCCTGCCAGCAGCTGCGGCAGCAGCCAGCTGCGGATGCCATAGCGATATTCCCAGGGCACCGTGCCATGGCCGGTGACCAGCCGGTTGGCCTGCTCGAAATATTGCATCAGCTCGTCGGGGTGCAGCGTGTCGAGCGGGGAGAAGGCCCAGATCCTCAGCGCCACGCCCAGCAGCATGATCGCGCCTGTGGCCCAAAGCCAGTGGCGGGGGAGCGGCGGCTGGCCCGGGCAGGAGGAAAAGATACGCATGCCAAAGGGGATAGCTGCCGGGCGAGGGCCTGTCCACGCGGGCGCGGCGGATAGTTTGCCCCCAGGTTCGCCCCAGCTTCGCTCTGGCCGCCGGCATGCAAAGATGTTCCCAAATCGTTCCGCGCGCGCTAGGGTGCCGGCATGATTGCGAAACTGACCGGCCTGCTCGACGATTTCGGCCCCGACTGGGCGCTGATCGATGTTGGCGGCGTGGGCTATCTGGTGCAGTGTTCGGCGCGCACCTTGCATGCGCTGGGCCTCAGGGGCGAGCGGGTGGTGGTGCACACCGAGATGCAGGTGTCCGAGACGGACATGCGGCTGATCGGCTTTGCCTCGGCCGGAGAGCGGGTGTGGTTCCGCCTGTTGACCGCGGTGCAGGGGGTGGGCAGCAAGGTGGCGCTGGCGATCCTCTCGGCGTTGACGGTGGAGGAATTGCAGAAGGCCTGCGCCCATGGCGATGCGGCAATGGTGGCCAGGGCCAATGGCGTGGGCCCCAAGCTGGCCGCGCGCATCGTCAACGAGCTGAAGGACAAGGCGGGCGCCATGGCTTTTGCGGGCGGGCCCGGCGTGGTGCTGGCAGGCGGCGGCGGGGGCCTTGCGGGCGAGGGCGGGCGGCTGGCCGATGTCGTCTCGGCGCTGCAGAACCTGGGCTTCAAGCCGGCAGTGGCGGCACAGGCCGCAGGCGCCGCGCTGGAAGAGCTGGGCGAGGAAGCGGGCGAGGGCGCGCTGATCCGCGCCGCGCTGAAGAAGGCGGCTGGCTGAGATGAGCAACCCCCTCCTTTCCGCCCATGCCCAGATCGAGGACATGGATGCTGCGCTGCGCCCCAAGACCCTGGCCGAATTCGTGGGCCAGCAGGCGGCGAAGGAAAACCTGCGCATCTTCATCGAAAGCGCCAAAAGCCGGCAGGAAGCGCTGGATCACACGCTGTTCTTCGGCCCCCCCGGCCTTGGCAAGACCACGCTGGCGCAGATCATCGCGCGCGAGCTGGGGGTGAATTTTCGCGCCACATCGGGGCCGGTGATTGCCAAATCGGGCGATCTGGCAGCATTGCTCACCAATCTTGAGCATGGCGATGTGCTGTTCATCGACGAGATTCACCGCCTGAACCCGGTGGTGGAGGAAGTGCTCTATCCGGCGATGGAGGATCGCGCGCTGGATCTGATGATCGGCGAGGGGCCTTCGGCGCGCAGCGTGCGGATCGACCTGCCGCGCTTCACCCTGGTCGGCGC
>DASRYE010000337.1:0-6001 GCA_035653915.1 Novosphingobium sp.
CTGCTGCTGGACCAGCCGGCCGCCGCCCCTGCCACGCCCCCCGCGCCCTGGTGGCAGCAGGCCGGCGATGGCCCGCTGGCCGCCGTAGTGGGCCATGCGCTGGCGGCCAATCCGGCCCTGCGCTGCCGCGCCGCCGGGCTGGCCGCCAGCCAGCGCCATGCCAGCCAGAGCCTGGGCGCACGCCTGGCCCGGGCTTTCGGGGCCCGCCGCCTTGACACGCCCCGCACCCCGCCCCCGGCCGACGAGGAAGCCTATGCCACCGCGCGCATGGCAACGGCGCTGTCCGTGGGCCTGGCCTATGTCGATCTGCGCCTCGCGCAGGAGCGGCTGGCCCTGCGCGAGGCGGCCATCGCCCCCCTGAAGGACAACCGCGAGATCGCCCGCTTCCGCCGCGAGGCCGGGCTGGTGTCTGCCGTGGATGCCGATCTGGCCGGCACGATGGTGGATCTTAACGAGGATGCGCTGGCCGGTGCCCGCGCCGCCCGCGATGCAGCGCTTGCCCGGCTGGCTGCGCTGGCCGGCATGAGCAGCGCCGATCTCGCCGCGGCGATGGGCCCTGTTGGCCCTTCCAGCCACGTGCCCGGCTGGCAGGCGGCCCCGGCGCCCCGGCCCTTCACCCCGGCGCCCGATGCCCGCGCCGATATCGCCGCCCTGGCCCTGCGGCTGGGCGCGGGGCTGGCCGCAGCGCATGTGGCGCCGGCCGATATTGCCGCCGCCCGCGCGCCTGCCGCTCATGGCAAGCCATCGGCCCGGCAGCGCCAGGCCGCCGCCGCGCTGGCCCAACTGCGCCAGGCCGAAGGTGCCGCCACCGCCGAGCTGCAAGCCGCCGATGCCGCCTTGCTGGGCGCCCGCCAGCGGGCCGCCGTGCTGGCCGGCCGCCTGCCCGGCACGGCCCGCGCGCTGGCCGATGTGCGGCTGGGCTATCGCAGCGGCACCGAAACTTTCGCCACGCTCTATGTCGCCGAGGGCGCCGCCCTTGCCCTGGCCGAGGCCGAGGCCGAGGCCCGCGCCGGCGCCGCCCGGGCAGCACTGGGCTGGTGGCAGGCCCAGGCGCTGGGCTGGCAAAGCCCCGCCCCGCTGGCAACCGCAGAGGGGGCGGCCTGTGACTGACGGCGATCTCGATACCTTTCTGGGCAGCGGCAGCGCGCCCCGCCGGCGCCCCTGGGCCACGCTGGCGGTGCTGGCGGCGGTGCTGGTGGCCGCCTTCCTGCTGCTGATGCGCTTCTTCAACGGGCCTGATCTGCCCTACTACAGCGCGCCGGTCGAACGAGCGGATCTGACCCCGGTGCTGGCCGCCCGTGGCAGCGTGCATGGCGAGAACGAGGTGATCCTGCGCGCGCCGATGGATGGCACCATCGCCAGCCTGCAAGGGCCGGCCGAAGGGCCAGTGGCCGCCGGGCAAGTGCTGGCCACGCTGGATAGCGATGCGCTGCGATCGGGCCTTGCCGCCGCGCAGATGCGCGTGGCCGAGACCACCGCCACCCTCGCCAGCGCCCAGGCCGGCGCCGAGGAAGCCGGATCGCGGATGGAGCGGTTCGACACGGTGTGGCGCAAATCGGCCGGGCGGGTGCCCTCGCTGGGCGAGATGGACCATGCCCGCGCCGACCTGCAACGCGCCATCGCCGCGCTGGTGGCCGCCCGCGCCGATCTGGCCACCGCCCGGCAGGAAGCGGCCAACCGCCAGGCCGATCTTGATGCCGCCAGCCTGAAGGCGCCCTTTGCCGGCTATCTGGCCGCGCGCCATGTCGATCAGGGCCAGCCGGTGGTGGCCGGCGCCCCGGTGGTCACGCTGCTGCCCGATGCCCGCCGGCTGGAGGCCAGCGTGGTGCTGGGCACGGCCGAGGCCATGCGCCTGCCCGCCGGCGCCCATGCCCGCGTGCTGGTGGCCGGCACCGACAAGCCGGTGGAGGCCACCCTGCTGCGGCTGGAGGCCGGGCGCGATGATGCCCATGCCCGCGCCCTGTTCCGCCTGTCAGCGCCGCAGCCAGGCCTGCGCGTGGGCACGCCGGCCGCCGCCGAGATCGACCTGCCCCTGCGCCGGCAGGTGCTGGTGGTGCCCGATGCGGCGCTGGGCTTTGCCCCGCTGGGGGCGCCCGCCAACCGCGGCGATGCCGTCTATGTGCTGGACGACAGCGGCCAGACACGCCGCGTTCAGGTCATCCGCGCCAACACCGACGGGCAGCGCAGCGAAGTGCTTTCGGCCGCCCTGCAACCGGGCATGCAGGTGGTGACAGGCTGGCGCCATGCCCCTCCCGCCGCCGCCAAGGCCCCCTGACCCTGCCGCCACCAAGGAACGCGCGCCCATGCCCCCTGCCCCCTCCTCCCATCGCCCCACCCGCCGCGATCTGGCCCGCTGGCTGGGGGCGCTGGTGGCGGGCGCCTGCCTGCCGGCGGGGCTGAAGGCAGCGCCTGCGGGCCGCTTTGCCCCGGCGCGCGCCTTCTCGCCGGCAGCGCTGGTGGCGCAGGCCCGGGCAGCGGCGCGCCGGCCCTATGCCGCTCGCCCGCTATCAGCCCATGCGGCAGTGGATTTCGATGCCCATGTGCGCCTGGCCTATGGCGCGGCCGAGGAAATGCCCGGCCACATCCGCCTGTTCCCCACCCGGCGCGACATTGGCGCGGGCAGCGTCGACATCCACCTTGTGGAAGGCGGCATGGCCCGCCAGCTGATCGACACGCACGGCCTGTTCGGCAGCGGCGAGGCGGCCGATGCCGCCGGTTTCCGCGCCATGTATGCCGATGGCCATGCCGACTGGCTGGCGTTCCTCGGCGCTTCCTATTTCCGCGCGGTGGGCGGCAGCGAGCAATATGGCCTTTCCGCCCGCGGCGTGGCGGTGAACACCAGCCTGCCCGGCCGCGAGGAATTTCCCGCCTTCACCGCCTTCTGGCTGGAGCCTTTGGGCGAGCAGCGCTTCAATGTGCATGCCCTGCTTGATGGCCCCTCGCTCACCGGTGCCTTCTCCATCGCCACCGCGCGCGAACAGGGGCGCACCGTGCAGGATGTCACCGCCAGCCTGTTCTTCCGGCAAGACATCGCCCAGCTGGGCCTGGCGCCGATGACCAGCATGTTCTTCCTGGGCGAAAGCACCACCGACCACACCCGCGACTGGCGCCCCGAAGTGCATGACAGCGATGGGCTGGCCATCCACATGGCCGGCGGCGAGCGCATCTGGCGCCCGCTCGACAATCCGCCGGAGCCGCGCACCCACAGCTTTCGCGCCGATGCCCCGCGCGGCTTCGGCCTCCTCCAGCGCGATCGTGCCTTCGACCATTATCTCGACGACCAGAGCTTCTTCGACCGCCGCCCCTCGCTGTGGGTGGAACCCAAGGGCCATTGGGGCAAGGGGCAGGTGGTGCTCTATGCCTTCCCCACCGCTTCCGAGAATGTCGATAATGTCGCCGCCTTCTGGCAGGCCGATGCCCCGGCCCGCGCCGGCGGCCGGCGCGATCTGGCCTATCGGCTGACCTGGAGCGGCTGGGCGCCGGCCGATGCCAATGCCTGCTGCGTGGATGTGCACCAGGGCCCCGGCGGCGTGCCCGGCGCCGAGCCGATCGCCGGCGCCACGCGCTATGTGTTCGATTTTGCAGGGCCGGTGCTGGCCGGGATCAGCAGCGCCAGCGCCATCACCGATCTGCCGAAGGAGGCCGTGCTGCTCTCTCATGTCGCACCGGTGGCCGGGCAGCCGGCGCGCTGGCGGGTAACGCTGGATGTGCGCACGCAAGGGTTGGCCCAGGCCGATTTCCGCCTGTTCCTCGCCCATGGCCCGCAAGCGCTGAGCGAAACCGTGATCCAGCCGGTGCGCGCCTGATGCGCCAGCCTGCCCCGCTGCCCCCTGAAGCCCCGCTCGACATGCCGGTGCAGGGGCTGGATGGCATCCCCCCCGGCGCCCGCGCGGTGGATACCCGCCCGCAAGGCCTGCTGGTGAAGCGCCTGCTGCTGATCGGCCTTACCGCCGTCATCAGCCTGGCCGCCTCCAGCGAGCTGCGCGCCAGCCTCTCGGGCGATGGGCTGGGCGCCTTCGATGTGGCGCTGCTGCTGTTCTTCGTGCCGCTGTTCAGCTGGCTGGCCTTTGGCTTTGTCTCCTCGGCGATCGGCTTCTGGCGGCTGATCTCGGGCGGGCATCCGGGCTTTGTGCAGATTCCGGCGCCGCGCGCGCCCCTGGCCCGGCGCACCGCGGTGCTGATGCCAATCTACAACGAAAGCGTGGAGGCCACTTTCGGCCGCGTGCGGGCGATGACCAAAGCGATCGCCGATGCAGGCGGGGCCGGCCAGATCGATTTCTTCGTCCTCAGCGATTCCGGTGCGCACAACGGCCCTGCCGAGGAAGCCGCCTGGCGCGCAGTGGCCGCCACAGCGCCGATCCCTGTCTATTACCGCCGGCGCGAACAGAACATCGCCCGCAAGCCCGGCAACATCGCCGAATGGGTGCGCCGCTTTGGCGGAGCCTATGAATGCATGCTGGTGCTCGATGCCGACAGCATCATGAGCGGGCAGGCGATCGTGGGCATGGCCGCGGTGATGGAAGCGCGCAGTTCCATCGGCCTGTTGCAAACCGTGCCCAAGATCGTCAACGCCCACACCTTCTACCAGCGCTGGATGCGCTTTGCCGCCGAGGCCTATGGGCCGATCGCGTCGGCCGGGCTGCTGTGGTGGGCGGGCTCGGAAGGCAATTTCTGGGGCCACAACGCCATCTTGCGCACCCGCGCCTTTGCCGAAAGCTGCGGCCTGCCGGAATTGCCCGGCAAGCCCCCCTTCGGCGGCCATATCCAGAGCCACGACATGGTGGAAGCGGCCCTGCTGCGCCGGCGCGGCTGGGCGGTGCACATGGTGATGATCACCGGCAGCTACGAGGAATTTCCGCCCAATCTGGTGGACAACGCCATCCGCGACCGGCGCTGGATGCAGGGCAACCTGCAGCATTTGCGGCTGCTGGGCGCGGCCGGCCTCAGCGCCACCAGCCGGCTTCACTTCTTCATCGGCGCCACGGCCTATCTCACTTCGCCCGGCTGGCTGCTGCTGCTGCTCACCACCATTGCCCAGGCGGCCACCGGCAAGCCCGCCATGCCGCTGGCGATCGGCCCCTATGTGCTGGCGTTAACCGTGGTGCTGTTGTTCGGCCCCAAGGCGATGGGGCTGGTGTGGATGCTGGCCTCGGCCCAGCGGCGGCGCGATTTTGGCGGGGTGGGCGCGATTTTGCGCTCGGTGCTGGCCGATGTGGTGCTGGCCATGCTGCAGGCGCCGGTAACGATGGTGATGCAGACCAAGGCGCTGGTTGCCCTGGTGCTGGGCATCCCATCTGGCTGGCACACGCAGAACCGCGAGGCCCAGCGCATCCCCCTTCGCCTCATCCTGCCAGACCTGCGCGAGCAACTGGCGCTGGGCCTGCTGTTTGCCGCCACCGGCCTGTTCTCGCCGATCACCGCTGTGTGGCTGATCCCGCTGACGGCGGGGCTGCTGCTCTCGCCCTGGCTGATCAGCCTGTCGTCCAGCGAGGAACTGGGGGCAAGGGCGGCCCGCCTGAACCTGTTCACCGCGCCGCCCCCCGATTTCGACTGAGCGCTTCAACCGCCAGCCAGCGCCACCACCAGATCGTAGAGCATGTCGCGCCCGGTCAGCACGCTGTCCACCCGGATGCGCTCGTTCACGCCATGGATATGGCCGAAATCGGCATCGTAGAAGAAGCTGGGCACGCCATAGGTGGGAATGCCGGCAGCGCCCAGAAAAGCCCCGTCGGTGGAGCCGGAGACCAGCGTGGGGATCACCGGCACGCCCGGATAATAGCGCGCCGCCACCTGCCGGATCGGCGCCATCACGGCCTCGTCCAGCGGCACCGGCACCGCCGTGGGGCCGGCGCCATCGGGCATGGAGATCGCCACCGCCGGATCGGCAATCGCCGCTGCCAGGCGGGCTGCCACCCCATCGCGGGTTTCGCCCGGCAGGATGCGGCAGTTGATATTGGCGATGGCGCGTTCGGGCAGGGCGTTCTTGGCGCTGCCGCCGCTG
>DASRYE010000338.1:0-22137 GCA_035653915.1 Novosphingobium sp.
GGATCGGGCCGGGCAGCGGGCGCCGCAGGAGGCGTGGCAGCCGCAGCGGGCGCCGACGATGCGGCAGGCCCAGATGGCTCAGTTGGCGCAAGGGCCGGCATCTGGTTGCCCTTGCGCCCCACATGCGGGGCCATCGGCGCCTTCAGCACATCGGCCGAGCCGCATTGCGGGCACACCACCAGCCCTGCCGCCTGCTGGCTGGCAAAATCGGCCGAGGAGCCGAACCAGCCCTCGAAACGGTGGCCGCCGGCCTGGCATTCCAGATCGAACACAATCATGACAGAACGGATCTAGGTATTTCCCGGCGGTTGGCAAGGGCGGGCAATTCGCGCCGCACCTTGGCGATGCGCTCGGGCGTGATTTCGGCAAAGGCCAGCCCCGCCGCCTCGCCGCCCATGTCGAGCAGCACTTCGCCCCATGGGTCCACCACCAGGCTGTGGCCATAGGTGGCGCGGCCATCGGCATGCTGGCCCACTTGCGCGGCCGAGACGACATAGGCGCTGGCTTCCACCGCCCTTGCCCGCTGCAGCAGGTGCCAGTGGGCGCGGCCGGTGGGCACGGTGAAGGCGGCCGGAATGGCGATGAGATCGCAGCGCGCCTGCCCCAGCGCCTCGAACAGGGCGGGAAAGCGCAGGTCATAGCAGATGGCAAGGCCCAGCCGGCCCACCGGCGTTTCAGCCACCACCACCGCCTCGCCGGGCGCATAGGCGGCCGATTCGCGCCAGCTCTCGCCGGTTTCCAGATCGACATCGAACATGTGGATCTTGTCGTAGCGGGCGCGGATCTCGCCTGTGCTGTCGATCACGAAGCTGCGGTTGGCCCAGCGGCCATCCTCGCGGTCCACCGCCAGCGAGCCCAGCGCCAGCCACACGCCGCTTTTCGCCGCGGCCGCGCGCAAGGCATCCAGCACCGGCGAGGCGCTTTCGGGCACCACATGGGCGCGGGCCCGCGCGCGGTCGCGGTCGATCAGGCAGGCCATTTCGGGGGTGAACAGCATCTGCGCGCCCCCCTCGCCCGCCCGCATCAGCCCTTCGGCAATCGTGGCGGCATTGGCGGCCGGATCGATGCCGCTGGTCATCTGCAGGAGGGCAATGCGGGACATCGGCGTTTACAGGCCCAGCGCCGCGTCAAGCTTGCCGGCGGCATCCAGCGCATGGATGTCATCACACCCGCCCAGCGCCACGCCATCGGCGAAGATCTGCGGCACGGTGCGCGCGCCCGGCTTGCGCTCGGCCATTTCGGCGCGCTTTCTGGTGTCCATCGTCACGTCGATTTCCTCATAGGCCACGCCCTTGGCATCGAGCAGCGCCTTGGCCCGCGTGCAATAAGGGCAGCCCCATTGGGTGTAGATCTCGACTTTCGCGCTCATGGTTTTCCTTTGATCCTGACGGGCTTGCCGCAGAACGGCAGCACAGGCGCCAAGATAAGCACGTTGCCCCCCTCTTGAAAGACGGCGCGGGCAACATATTTCCACCCCTGCGCCATGGCCCGCTGCGGCATGGCGCCATTGCAGGGGGGCGCCGCAACAGGGCCCCCGAAACGCCGAAAATTGCTCATGCACAGAGGATTTTTGCCATGAACCGCTTCGATTTCACCCCCTATCGCCGCAACACCGTGGGTTTCGACCGCCTGTTCGACCTGCTGGAAAACGCCACCCGCGCCGGCGCTGGCGACAATTACCCGCCCTTCAACATCGAGCGGCGCGGCGAGGATACCTATCGCATCACGCTGGCCGTTGCCGGCTTCAAGCCCGGCGAGATCGACATCACCGCCCAGCAGAACCTGCTCGTTATCCAGGGCGCCAAGGCCGAAGATCCGGCCGCTGCCGGCCATTACCTCCATGTCGGCATTGCCCAGCGCGGGTTTGAGCGCCGCTTCGAACTGGCCGATTTCGTGCGGGTGGACAGCGCCACGCTGGAAGATGGCCTGCTGGTGATCGACCTTGTGCGCGAAGTGCCCGAGGCGATGAAGCCCAAGAAGATCGCCATTGGCCCGGCCACAACGCTGAGCGTGGTGGGCGGCGTGGCCGGCAACGGCCCTGACAGCGCCGCGGCCTGAACGCATCGGCCACAGCGCCCCAAAATAGACGGGGGTGAGCCCGGGAAAGCTCACCCCCAGCGGTGCGTTTGCCCCGCCCCTCTGCCTTGCCCGCCGCCAGGGTCGCATGTCGCGGCGGTTCCGGTCAGAGCCCCATTCGCCGCCAGCCCTGCAGCCCTTTGCCCTGCGGATCCACGCGCGGCAAAGGGCAGGCCAACGGCGCCTTTAGCCCGTTATGACAGAGAGATGCCCTGGCCTGCAAGCCAGCAATACACCGGATGGCCCGCCACCTGTCTTTTCAACAGGCGGCGGGCCATCCGGCATCAGTAGAGGGCAAATCAGACCAGACGCGCCTGGCGCAGCGCGGCACCGATAAAGCCGGCAAACAGCGGATGCGGCTCGAACGGCCGGCTCTTCAGCTCCGGGTGGAACTGCACGCCGACAAACCACGGATGATCGGGCCGCTCGACGATTTCCGGCAACAGCCCGTCGGGCGACATGCCCGAGAAGACCAGGCCGCCCTTTTCCAGCGCCTCGCGATAGTGGCTGTTCACCTCGTAGCGGTGGCGGTGGCGCTCGAAGATCGTCTCGCTGCCATAGATGCTGGCGACATGGCTGTTGCCATCCAGCTTCGCCTCATAGGCGCCCAGCCGCATCGTGCCGCCCAGATCCGTGTCGGTCGAGCGGGTCTGCAGGCCTTCCTCGCTCATCCATTCGGTGATGATGCCCACCACCGGCTCGGTGGTCTCGCCAAATTCGGTGGAGGAGGCATCGGCGATGCCGGCCGTGTTGCGCGCGCCCTCGATGCAGGCCATCTGCATGCCAAGGCAGATGCCCAGGAACGGCACCTTGCGTTCACGGGCAAAGCGCACGGCGGCAATCTTGCCTTCCGTGCCCCGCTCGCCAAAGCCGCCGGGCACCAGAATGCCGTGCAGCGGCTCCAGCGTGGCGGCGATCTCGCCGTCGTCCTTCTCGAAGATCTCGGCGTCGATCCACTTGATGTGGACCTTCACCTTGTTGGCCAGCCCCCCATGCACCAGCGCCTCGTTGAGGCTCTTGTAGGCATCCTGCAGCACGACATACTTGCCAACGACGCCGATCGTCACCTCGCCCTCGGGGTTGGCGTAAAGCTGGGTGAGGTTTTCCCAGCGGGCCAGCGCCGGCTCGGGCGCGGCCAGGCCAAAGTGATGCAGCACCGCCGCATCCAGCCCCTCGGCATGATATTGCACCGGCACGGCATAGATATTCGGCGCATCCAGCGCCGGGATCACCGCTTCCTTGCGCACGTTGCAGAACAGGGCGATCTTGTTGCGCTCGTTCTCGGGCAGCGGGTGCTCGCAGCGGCACAGCAGCACATCGGGCTGGATGCCAAGGCTGGTCAGCTCGCGCACGGAATGCTGGGTGGGCTTGGTCTTCAGCTCGCCCGCCGCCTTGATGTAGGGCACCAGCGTCACATGGGCAAAGCAGGTCTGCTCGCGGCCCAGCTCGTTGCGCAGCTGGCGGATCGCCTCGATGAAGGGCAGGCCCTCGATATCGCCCACCGTGCCGCCAATCTCGCACAGCACGAAATCGAGGTCGTCGGTTTCGGCCTGGGCGAATTCCTTGATCGCGTCGGTCACATGCGGGATCACCTGCACCGTGGCGCCGAGGTAATCGCCGCGCCGTTCCTTGGCGATGATCGTCTGATAGATGCGGCCCGAAGTGATATTATCACTCTTGCGCGCCGAAACGCCGGTGAAACGTTCGTAATGCCCCAGGTCAAGGTCGGTCTCGGCGCCGTCGTCGGTCACGAAGACCTCGCCGTGCTGATAGGGGCTCATCGTCCCCGGATCGACATTGAGATAGGGATCGAACTTGCGGATGCGGACCTTGAAGCCCCGTGCCTGCAACAGGGCCGCCAGCGATGCCGCCATGAGACCCTTGCCCAGCGAGGAGACCACGCCGCCGGTGATGAAAATGAACCGCGCCATGGGAATTGCGCCTTAGTACCTTAATCGGGAGGATGACAAGCGCCAGAACGGCGCAAAGGGGCAGCAATCCACAACTGGCCGTGCAAGACAGCATAAAACCGCCCCGCATGACCCGGCAGAACACCGCCCCCCTCGGATGAACAGACAGGCCCCGAGCCCTTGGCGGGCCCGTGTTACCTTTTCGCGTAGATCGTGCAGACTCGAAAAAAGCAGGGGCAGCGCCCGGCCACCCCTTATCTGCTTACGGCGCCCGCTTACTGCTTGGCGGCCGGCGCCAGCGGATCAGCCGCGGCCGGCGCTGTGGATGCCGGTGCGCTGGGCGCCACGGTGGGCGCAGCGCTGGGCACGGCTGCCGGCACATTGCGCACCAGCGAGGTATCCACCGTCTCGCCGCCGCCGCTCTTCACCGCCAGCGCCGCCAGCACGATCGAGAGCAGCACGAACAGGCCGGCCAGCACCTGGGTGGTGCGGGTGAGAAAATCGGCCGCGCCGCGCGCCGACATGAAGCCGGTCGGGCTGCCACCGGTGCCCAGGCCACCGCCTTCCGATTTCTGCACCAGGATCACGGCCACCATCGCCGCCCCGATCAGGGCCTGGAGTACGGTCAGGAAGATGAACATGGACAACCTTCTTCAGCAAATGGCTTGTTCAGCAATTGAAGCGCGCCACGGCGGTGGCCCGCCGGGGCGATCAACAGGAACGATCAATTGGCGGCCTCTAGGCGCAGCCGGGCCAGAGTGCAAGGCCGGTTGGGGATTAGGCGCCCCATCCGGCCACGAACACGCCGGCCAGGCGCGGCTCAGCTCTCGGTGAGCATGGCCGCGGCCACCACGATCGCCGCGAAGCTTTCCGCCGTGAGGCTGGCGCCGCCCACCAGCGCGCCGCCCACCTCGTCGGCCGCCAGCAATTCGCCGGCATTGGCCGCATTGACCGAACCGCCATACAGGATGCGCACCTTGGCCCCGGCATCGCCATACAGCGCCACCAGGCGGGCGCGGATGGCGCGGTGCATGGCGCCCACATCCGCCACCGAGGGCACGCGGCCGGTGCCGATCGCCCACACCGGCTCATAGGCCACCGACAAGCGCGCAAGCGCTGCGGCATCGGCCGGCAGCGAGCCTTCGACCTGGCCCGTCACCACCTTTTCGGCCTGGCCGGCATCGCGCTGCTTTTCCGTCTCGCCCACGCAGACGATGATGCCCAGATCCGCGGCGAGGGCTGCGTCCACTTTGGCGCGCACATCCGAATCGCTTTCGCCATGCAGGCTGCGGCGTTCCGAATGGCCCAGGATCACGAAGCTGGCGCCGGCATCGGCCAGCATCGGCGCCGAGACATCGCCGGTGAAGGCGCCATTAGCCCTGGCGTGGCAATCCTGCCCGCCCACCGCGATCGCCTGCACGGCCTCGGCCATGCTGTGGATCAGCGTGAAGGGCGGCGCCAGCGCCACATCCACCTGCGGCGCGCGCGTGGCCGCGCGATCGATCGCGCGGGCTTCGGGCAGGCTGGTGCGCACGCCGTTCATCTTCCAGTTGCCGACAATATAGGGCCTAAGAGCCATCTGTGTTCCTCGTCGCGGGCCGCCGATCCACAGACGGCGGTCTTGCTCATCCCCGGCGCGCCATGGGCCGCGCCGCCATGCTGTCACTTTCGCCCAAAGCGGCAGAACGCCGCCGGGCTGCCTGTTGCGGGGCCGGCAAAGCCTGTCCGGGCCTGTCTGGGCCTGTCGGGGTCTGGCCGGCCAGCCCGGGCGGACACCGCTCGCACGCAAGAATCGCGCAAGGCATCCTGGGCCATATGCGGCGGCTCTAGCCTGCCTCGCGCGCGGTTTCCACCCCTTGCCATTGCGAGAAAACGCATTGCCGCCTAAAGGGCTGGCCTGGGCGCGTGGCGCGCATTGCTTCCGGCGCAACACTAGGGCGATTAAATGCTTCAGTTCTTTCGCAATTTCTTCAAGTCCACGCTGGGCGTGGGGATCACCCTTGGCCTGCTGGTGCTGATCGCGCTGGCCTTTGCGGCGGGCGATATCGCCGGCAATGGCGCGCTCAGCGGCCTTGGCGGGGCGAAGGTGGCCACCGTGGGCCGCGAGGCCATCACCCCGGCCCAGCTGACCAAGCAGCTGACCCAGGCCGCTGAACTGGCCCGGCAGGACAATCCGCGCCTGACGATGAAGGAATTCCTCGCCGAGGGCGGGCTGGAGGATGTGCTGTCCTCGATGATCGACCGCACCGCCATGGTGGTGTTCGGCAAGGCCCAGGGCGTGGTGGCCGGCAAGCGGCTGGTGGATAGCGAACTGGCCCGCCTGCCCCAGCTGCAGAACCCCGATGGCAGCTTCAGCCAGAGCGCCTATCGCCAGCTGCTGGCCCAGCGCCAGCTGACCGATGCCGATGTGCGCGCCGATATCGGCCAGGGGCTGGTGGCACGCCAGCTGCTGGCCCCGGCAGAGCTGGCCATCGGCATGCCCGCCAGCATCGCCCAGCGCTATGCGGGCCTGCTTACCGAGCGGCGCGAGGGCACCGTGGCGGTGCTGCCGGCCGCCCTGTTCGCCCCCAAGGACAAGCCGGCCGATGCCGATGTCGCCCGCTTCTATGCCGCGCATCTGGCCACCTATAACCGGCCCGAGCGCCGCGTGATCCGCTATGCCCTGTTCGACGACAGCGTGGCCAAGCAGGTCGCCGCCCCCACCGAGGCCGAGATCGCCCAGCGCTATGGCGCCAACAAGGCGCAATATGCCGCTTCCGAAAGCCGCCATATCGTGCAGCTGATCCTGCCCGGCGAGGAGGCCGCCAAGGCGCTGGCGGCAGAGCTGGCCAAGGGCCAGTCGCTGGAGGCAGCCGCCAGGGCGCGCGGCCTTGCCACCGCGCCGCTGGGCCCGCTGAGCCACGACGCGCTGGCCCAGCAGACCTCTGGCGCCATTGCCGATGCCGTGTTCGCCGCGAAGAAGGGCGCCCTTGTGGGCCCGGTGAAGGGCGCGCTGGGCTATGCGCTGATCCGCGTGGACGAGGTGGTGACCAAGCCGGCCCGCACGCTCGATCAGGCGCATGGCGAGATCGCCGCGCAGCTGGCCAGCGAAAAGCGCAAGGCCGCCATCGGCGCGCTGACCGCCCGCATCGACGACAATCTGGGCCATGGCGGCGCGCTGTCCGATGCCGCCAAGGATCTCGGCCTGACGCTGAGCGCTACCGCGCCGCTGACCGCCGACGGGCAGGTCTATCCCGGTGCGGCCGGGGCGCCGCTGCCCACAGCGCTTTCCGCCAAGGAGCAGGCCAGCATCGTGAAGGCCGCCTTTGCCATGGAGCATGAAGGCCAACCCCAGCTGGCCGAGCTGGAAGCGGGCAAGCGCTATGTGATCTACGATGTCAGCCAGATCACCGCTGCCGCCCCTGCCCCGCTGGCCGATATCCGCCAGCAGGTGGCCGCCGATTATGCGCTGACCAAGGGCTCTGCCGCCGCGCAGGCCGCCGCGATGAACGTGCTGAAGGCGGTGAAGGGCGGCAAGGATCTGGCCGCAACGCTGGGCGGGCTGGGCGTGACACTGCCGCCGGCCCAGCCGGTGGCGATGAGCCGCCAGCAGCTGGGCGCCTTCCAGGGCCGGGTGCCGCCGGCGATCCAGCTGCTGTTCTCGATGGCCGAGGGCACGGTGAAGCTGCTGCCCGCGCCCGGCGGCCAGGGCTGGTTCGTGGTGCAACTCAAGCACATCCAGCTGGGCACGCCGGCGGCCAATGATCCCGCCGTGGCGCAGGTGCGCCAGCAGCTGGGCCAGCTGGTCGCCCGCGAAAGCGGCGAGGGCCTGCGCCTGGCGATCCGCGCCGAGGCCGGCACCACCCGCAACGAAGCCGCCATCCGCGCGGTCGTCGGCCAGCTGGTCGGCGGCAACTGAGCGCGCTTTTTCACCTGCAAACCGGAAACGAAAAGAACACGAACCGATGAGCCTTTCTGCCGACACTGCCCCGCCCCATGCCGAGAACACCGCCGCGGCCCGCGCCGCGCTGGCCGCTGGCAAGGGCGCGCTGGTCTGGCGCCGGCTCATCGCCGATACCGAGACGCCGGTGGGCACCGCGCTGAAGCTGATGCGGGCCGATCGCGGCGATTTCCTGCTGGAATCGGTGGAAGGCGGCGAGGTGCGCGGGCGCTACAGCCTGCTGGGCCTCGACCCGGATCTGGTGTTCCGCGCCAGGGGCCATGCGGCCGAGATCAACCGCAGCTGGCCCCATGCGCCAGAGGCCTTCGCGCCGCTGGCGGGCGATCCGCTGGCCGAACTGCGCGCGCTGGTGGCCGAATGCCGGGTGGATGTGCCGGCCGCCCTGCCGCCGGCGCTGGCCTGCCTGGTCGGCTATTTCGGCTATGAGACGTTTGGCCTGGTCGAGAAGCTGCCGCAGCCGCCGGCCAATCCGCTGGCCGTGCCCGACATGCTGTTCGTGCGGCCGCGCCTGCTGCTGGTGTTCGACCGGCTGGGCGATGAGCTGTTTGCCGTGGCGCCGGTGTGGCCCTCGGCCACCGCGCCCGACGATGCCATTACCACCGCGGCCGAGCGGATCGACGAGGCCGCCCGCCAGCTGGCCCTGCCGGTGCCGGCCCAGCCGCGCCTGGCCGCCGACACGCCCCTGCCGACGCTGACGCCAACCATGGCCCCGGGGCGCTATGGCGAGATGGTGGAACGCGCGCGTGACTATATCCAGGCCGGCGACATCTTCCAGGTGGTGCTGGCCCAGCGCTTCACCGCGCCCTTCCCGCTGCCGCCCATGGCGCTGTATCGGGCGCTCAGGCGGGTGAACCCCTCGCCCTTCCTCTATTTCCTCGATCTGCCCGGCTTTGCCCTCATCGGCTCCAGCCCGGAAATCCTCGTGCGGGTGCGCGATGGCGAGGTGACCA
Source organism: Novosphingobium sp. (assembly GCA_035653915.1). GTDB lineage: Bacteria > Pseudomonadota > Alphaproteobacteria > Sphingomonadales > Sphingomonadaceae > Novosphingobium. The sequence continues at coordinate 8,877 of DASRYE010000338.1, forward strand.
TCCGCCCGATCGCCGGCACTCGCCCGCGCGGCAAGACGCCCGAGGAAGACCGCGCCAATGAGGAAAGCCTGCTGGCCGACCCCAAGGAGCGCGCCGAGCATCTGATGCTGCTGGATCTGGGCCGCAACGATGTCGGCCGGGTGGCGGCTGCCGGCACCGTCAAGGTGACCGACAGCTACACGATCGAGCGCTATTCGCATGTGATGCACATCGTCTCCAATGTGGTGGGCCGGCTGGATACCGACAGGGCCGATGCCATCGATGCGGTGTTTGCCGGCTTTCCTGCCGGCACGGTGTCGGGCGCGCCCAAGGTACGGGCCTGCCAGATCATCGCCGAGCTGGAAGGCGAGACGCGCGGCGCCTATGCCGGCGGCGTCGGCTATTTCGGGCCGGATGGCAATCTCGACAGCTGCATCGTGCTGCGCACGGCCGTGCTCAAGGATGGCGTGATGCATGTGCAGGCCGGCGCCGGCATCGTCGCCGATTCCGATCCCGCCTATGAACAACGCGAGTGCGAACACAAGGCCGGTGCCCTGTTCGCCGCCGCCCGCGAAGCCATTCGCGTGGCCAGCGAAGCCCAATTCGGACAATGACCATGGCTGATGACCTGATCCTCGTTATCGACAATTACGACAGCTTCACCTGGAACCTCGTCCATTATGTGATGGAACTGGGCGCGCGGGTGGAAGTGGTGCGCAATGACGCGCTGACCGCCGCCCAGGCGCTGGAGACCGGCGCTGCCGGCTTCCTCCTCTCGCCCGGGCCCTGCACGCCCAATGAGGCGGGCATCAGCCTTGATCTGGTGGGCGCGGCCGCCGATGCCGGCCGGCCGCTGCTGGGCGTGTGCCTGGGGCACCAGTCGATCGGCCAGTATTTTGGCGGCAAGGTGGTGCGCGGCGGGCTGATGCATGGCAAGACGAGCCCTGTCACCCATGATGGCACGGGGCTGTTTGCAGGGCTGCCCTCGCCCTTCACGGCCACGCGCTATCATTCGCTGATCGTTACCGATGTGCCCGATTGCCTGGTGGTGAATGCCCGCAGCGATGATGGCCACACGATGGGCTTTCGCCATGCCAGCCTGCCGATCCATGGCGTGCAGTTCCACCCGGAAAGCATCGCCACCGAACATGGCCATGCCATGCTGGCCAATTTCCTGAAGATCTGCGGGATCGCGACCAGCCTGCCGGCCCATCCCGTGCTCCACGCATGAGCAGCCTGCCCCCGGTTGGCGCCCAGCCCTTTGGCGAGGAAGAGGCCGAGGCGCTGTTCGGCGCCATCCTCGATGCGCAGGTGGAGGCAGAGGCGATCGCCGCTTTCCTCGTCGCCCTCTCCGATCGCGGCGAGACGGCGAGCGAGATAACCGGCGCTGCCCGGGCCATGCGCGCGCGCATGGTGCCGGTGGCAGCGCCCGCAGATGTGCTGGCCCGCGCGATCGACGTGTGCGGCACAGGGGGCGATGGCCACCATACGCTGAATGTCTCCACCGCCGTGTCGCTGGTGGTGGCGGCCTGCGGGGTGCCGGTGGCCAAGCATGGCAACCGGGCGGCCTCGTCGAAATCGGGCGCGGCCGACACGCTGGAGGCGCTGGGGCTGGACCTTGCCCGCGCGGGCGAGCGGGCCGGCGAGACGCTGGCCGAGATCGGCATCGCTTTCCTCTTTGCCCAGGCCCATCATCCAAGGCTTGGCCCCATTGCCCCCATTCGCCGGGCGCTGGGCCGGCGCACCATCTTCAACCTGATGGGCCCGCTGGCCAATCCGGCCGGTGTGCGCCGCCAGCTGGTGGGCATTGCCCGGCCGGCCTATGTGCCGATCTATGCCGATGCCATCTGCCGGCTGGGCACAGAGCGCAGCTTCGTCGTCTCGGGCGATGAGGGGCTGGACGAGCTGTCGCTGGCGGGCGGCAACGAATGGGCCGATGTGCAGCGCGACACGGTGGCGATGAAGCGCGTGGCAGCGGCCGAGGCCGGCCTTGCCGCCAGCCCCGTCAGCGCCATTCGCGGCGGCGATGCGGCGCATAATGCCGATGCCCTGAAGCGCCTGCTGATGGGCGAGGAAGGCGCCTATCGCGATGCGGTGCTGTTCAATGCGGCCGGCGCGCTGATGGTGGCGGGCGAAGTGGCCGATTGGCGCGAGGGCGTGGAAGAAGCGGCCGAGGCCATCGACAAGGGGCTGGCGAAGGCCTTGCTCGATTGCTGGATTTCCGCCACGAGGGCCTGATGACCGACAAGCTTACCGAGATCTGCGACACCAAGCGCGGTGAAGTGGCCGCCCGCAAGGCGCTGACGACACTGGCCGAGCTGGACGCGCGCGCCGCCACGCAGAGCGCGCCGCGCGGCTTCGAGGCGGCCCTGAGCGCCAAGGCCGCCACCGGCTTCGCGCTGATCGCCGAGATCAAGAAGGCCAGCCCGTCCAAGGGGTTGATCCGCGCCGATTTCGATCCGCCGGCCCATGCCCGCGCCTATGCCGAAGGGGGCGCGGCCTGCCTGTCGGTGTTGACCGACGCGCCCTATTTCCAGGGGCACGAGGATTTCCTCGTGGCCGCGCGGGGCGCCTGCGCGCTGCCGGTGATCCGCAAGGATTTCATGGTGGACCCGTGGCAGGTGGCCGAAGCGCGCAGCATTGGCGCCGATGCCATCCTCATCATCGTTGCCGCGCTGGACGATGGGCAGATGGCCGAGATCGAGGCGGCCGCGCGCCATTATGGCATGGATGCGCTGGTGGAAGTGCACAATGAGGCCGAGATGGAGCGGGCCGCCCGCCTCACCTCGCGCCTCATCGGCGTGAATAACCGCGATCTGAAGCGCTTCGTCACCGATCTGGGCACGACCGAGCGGCTGGCCCCGCTGGCGCCGGAAGGCACGCTGCTGGTGGCCGAAAGCGGCATCAACAGCCATGCCGACCTGCTGCGCCTGGAAGCCTGCGGCGCGCGCACCTTCCTGGTGGGCGAAAGCCTGATGCGCCATGCCGATGTGGCGGCCGCCACAAGGGCGCTGCTGCATGGCTGAACTGACCCATCTCGACAGTGAGGGCCAGGCCCGCATGGTCGATGTGGGGGGCAAGGCGGAAAGCCGGCGCGTTGCCATCGCCGAAGGGCGCATCCGCATGAACGCGGCCGCGCTGGAAGCCATCCGCGCGGGCGCTGTGCCCAAGGGCGATGTGCTGGCCGCCGCCCGCATCGCCGGCATCATGGCCGCCAAGAAAACCGCCGAGCTGATCCCGCTGTGCCATCCGCTGGCGCTGTCCAGCGTGGAGGTGGCCTGCACGCTGGAGGCAGACGGCGTGCGCGTGGCCGCCACCGCCAGCCTCACCGGGCGCACCGGGGTGGAGATGGAAGCGCTGAGCGCTGCCAGCATCGCCCTGCTGACGATCTATGACATGGCCAAGGCGATCGACAAGGCGATGGTGATCGACAGCGTGCGGCTGATCGAGAAGCGCGGCGGCAAATCGGGTGACTGGTTTGCCCCGGGGCACCAGCCCGCGCCATGAGCCCCCCCCTGCTGCCGCTGGACGAGGCGCAGGCGCGCCTGCTTGCCCTTGCCACCCCGCTGCCGGTGGAACATGCCGATATGGCCAGCGCCCTTGGCCATTATCTGGCAGAGCCGCTGCATGCCCATCGCACCCAGCCGGCGGCTGATCTGTCCGCCATGGATGGCTATGCGGTGGCGCCAGGCGATCTGGCCGGCCCCTGGCAGGTGGTGGGCGAAAGCGCGGCCGGGCGGCCCTTTGGCGGCCATCTGCAGGCCGGCGAGGCCGCGCGCGTTTCCACCGGCGCAGTGCTGCCGGCGGGCGCCGGCGCGGTGCTGCTGCAGGAAGACATTACCCGCAGCGGCGCGCATATCGCGCTGACCGGCACCGCCCCTGCCCCGCACGACCGGCACATCCGCCGCGCCGGTTTCGATTTTGCCGAGGGGCAATTGCTGCTGCCCGCCGGCACGCGCATGGGCGCGGCGCAAGTGGCGCTGGCGATCAGCGGCGGGCATGGCCATGTGGCGGTGCGCCGCCCGGTGCGCCTGGCCATCCTCGACAGCGGCGACGAACTGGCCGCCCCCGGCCAGCCCTGCCAGCCCCATCAGATCCCCGCCAGCAATGGCGCCATGCTGGCCGCGCTGGTGGCCGCGCTGCCCTGCGAGATCACCCGCGCGGGGCCCGTGGCCGACCGGCTGGAACTGCTGGTGGCAGCGCTGGACGGGCTGGGCGCGGCGGATGTCATCGTCACCAGCGGCGGCGCCTCGGTGGGCGATCATGACCTCATCCGCCCGGCGCTGGAAGCCTGGGGCGCCGAGCTGGATTTCTGGAAAGTGGCGATGCGGCCGGGCAAGCCGCTGCTGGTGGCGCGGCGCGGGCGGCAGGTGATCCTGGGCCTGCCGGGCAACCCTGTCTCGGCGCTGGCGACGGCCTATTTCTTCCTGCGGCCGCTGCTGCGCAAGCTGCTGGGGGCCAGCCAGTGCCTGCCCCGGCCGATCTGCACCACGCTGGCAGCGCCGCTGGGCGCGGGCAGCGGGCGGCGCGATTTTCCGCGCGGGGTGTGGGATGGCGCCATGGTGCGCCCCTTGGGCGGGCGCGATTCCAGCGCGCTGGCCGAACTGGCCGGCGCCAATTGCCTGATCGACCGGCCAATAGGCCAGCCAGCGCTGGAAACGGGGAAAAAGGTGAACATCTACCTCATCGAACCCCAAGGATTTGCTTGACCGCTTGCTGATTGTTGCATAATTGTTCCTTATTCGTTCATGGCGCCGCGCGCGCCAAGTTCCGGGAGTTATGCAGCCATGCTCACCCGCAAGCAGCACGAGTTGCTTCGCTTCATCCAGGATCGGCTGGAAGAAACGGGCGTTTCCCCCTCTTTCGAGGAAATGAAGGAAGCGCTTGATCTCAAGTCGAAATCGGGGGTGCATCGGTTGATTTCCGCGCTGGAGGAACGCGGCTTCATCCGCCGCCTGCCCAATCGCGCCCGGGCGCTGGAAGTGCTGCGCCAGCCTGAGGATGCGGTGGCCCCCTCGCCCCGCGCGGCGGCGCGCACGCTGGCAACGCCTGCCCCGGCCATCGGCCGGCCGCTGGCGCCGATGCCGCAGGTCGCCGCCTTCACCCCGGCGAATGACATTGTCGAGATCCCGCTGCATGGCCGCATCGCCGCCGGCACGCCGATCGAGGCGCTGGAGGGCCAGTCGATGCTGCCGGTGCCGGCCGCGCTGCTGGGCAGCGGCGAACATTACGCGCTGGAAGTGTCGGGCGATTCCATGGTGGAAGCGGGCATTCTCGATGGCGATCTGGCGCTGATCCGGCGCACCGAAGTGGCGCGTGACGGGGAGATCGTGGTGGCGCTGGTGCGCGGCGAGGAAGCGACGCTGAAGTTCCTGCGCCACGAGGGCGGCATGGTGCGGCTGGACCCGGCCAATGCCGCCTACGAGCCGCAGTTCTACCGCCCGGCCGAAGTGCGCGTGCAGGGCAAACTGGCGGGGCTGCTGCGCCGCTATCACTGAGCGGGATCGGCGGTGTCCGCGCCGGGGCGCTGGTCTCGCGGGGCGATATGGGGCGCGCGCCACCAGGGATGATCGCCCTCGCTCTCGCCGACGCTGGCAACGCGGCGGTTGACGAGATCGAGCGCCAGCCCGCCGGTGCGCAGCAGCAGCACGTGATCGGCGCGGATGAGGCCCGGCGCGCAGGGGCCGAAGATCTTGCCGCGCGCCACCACGATATCCACCGCCGCGCAGGCCCGCGCCAAGGCCGCAGGGGCCATCCGCATCGCTTCCTTGCGCAGCACCAGCAGGCGCCATATGCGCCCCCCGCGCGACAGTTGCACCAGGCAGGCATCCGGATTGCAGCGCGCGCCCGGCCAGCTCTCCAGCGGCGCCACATCGCCGGAAATGCCGGCCGCTTCCAGCATGGTGGCGCGGGTGAAATCGGATTTGCCGGGGCGCAGCAGCAGCAGGCGGCCGTTGTCTGGCTCTGAAATGGCCAGATTGGTGCCATCGCCGGCGATCAGCACATCGGGCGGGCGCACCAGCGCCAGCCAGCCAACCGCCAACAGCGCCGGCGCCAAACCCAGCAGCCGCACCCGCCCATGCCACAGCGCCAGCCACAGCATCGCCCCCACGAACAGCGCGAAGGCGCCGCCGCCCATCGCCGGCCCCACGCTCACCGCATCGGGGCGGGCGGCGGTGAAATGGGCGATCGCCAGCAGCGCTTCCAGCGATTTGCCGCAAACCCACCAGGCCGGCGCGCCAAGGCCCGCCAGATCCAGCGCCAGCGCCAGGCCGATCATCGGCATCGAGATGAAAGTCGTCAGCGGGATGGCCAGCACATTGGCCATCGAGCCATAGATGCCGGCGCGGTGAAAATGGTAGAGCGCCACCGGCATCAGCGCGAGATCGATCACCATGCCGGTGAGCAGGATCATGAACAGGTGGCGGCCGATGCGCCACCACCAGCCCTCCTCTCGCGGCGCGAGAAAGGCGCGGGCGGGCGCGCTGTCGGCCACGGCGATGATCGCCAGCACCGAGCCGAAGCTCATCTGGAAGCTGGGGCCAACGACCGCATCGGGCCACAGCACCATCACCACCAGCGCGGCCACCGCCAGCATCCGCACCGACAGCGGCTGGCGCCCCAGTGCCACCGCCGCCAGCACCAGCAGCGCGCCCAGGCACGAGCGCACCGTGGGCACCTGCGCGCCCGTCAGCAGCGTGTAGACGATGCCGGCGATGCCGCCCATGCTGCTGGCCACCAGCGGCAGGCGCCAGCGCAGCGCCGCCCAGGGCCACAGCGCCAGCAGCCGCAGCGTCAGCACATAAACGCCGCCGACCACCGCGCTGACATGCAGCCCGCTGACCGAGAGCAGATGGGTGAGCCCGGCATCGCGCATGGCCTGATCGTCTTGCGGGGTGATGCCGCCGCGATCGCCGCTGGCAAAGGCGGCGGCAATCGCGCCCGGCGAGCCGGCCAGTTGCGCCCGCACATGTTCGGCCAGCGCGTGCTGGGTGCGGGCCAGCCAGTCTGGCGCCAGCGCCGGGCGCGCCAGCACCACCTTGCCCAGCACCGATCCGGTGGCCGAAACGCCATCGAACCAGGCCGCCTCGGCAAAGTCATAGGTGCCGGGAAAGCGCATCGGGCTGGGCGGCATCAGCCGCGCGTGGAAGGCGATGACGGCCCCTTCGACCACCCCCGGCGCGTCTGCCGCGAGGGGCAAAGTGAGTCGCACGCGGATCAAACGGCCGGTGCGCGGCTCTCGCGTCGCAATCTCAAGACGGGCGCGGGCCAGGGCAGGCTGGTCGTAGCGATCGAGCACCGTGCCCACCATCACACCTGCGATCTGGTGGGCGATGGGCGGCGCGCCCACCAGCACCGCCTTGCCCCACACACAGGCACAGCCCGCAGCCAGCATCAGCCCCACCCCGATCACGGCCTGCCGCAACTGCGGAAAACGGCCATTTTTCGGCCATAAGGCCCAGGCCAGAAAGGCCGCCGCCAGCCCTGTGCAGATCAGCCCCAGCCACTCTGCCTGATTGGCCAGAACGAACCAGAATGCCACGCCCGCGCCAAAGGCCACCACCGCCCAGGGCGCGCGGTCGAAGCCGGCCCCTTCAAGAAATTGCTCTACGACTTCCGCAGCCCTTGCCAAGCTGCCGTGGCTGCGCCAAGGGCCGTTGCGTTGCACCGCAGCGCGGCGCAAAAAAGCACACCATTCCGATCCAGCGCGGACGAAAGAGGCAAGGGCGCTGGCGCGGATATAAGCCATGTCGTTTATTGTTCAGGAAGGATTGGGGAATGGCAAGCGCAAGCGTTGAGGGAGACACGGGCCACAAGGGCCGCCGCGTCGTTACCCGATTCGCGCCGTCACCCACCGGCTACCTGCACATTGGCGGCGCGCGCACGGCGCTGTTCAACTGGCTGTTCGCCCGCCACCATGGCGGCACCTATCTGCTGCGCATCGAGGATACCGATCGCCAGCGCTCCACCGATGCCGCAATCGACGCGATCTTCGACGGGCTGCGCTGGCTGGGCCTGGATGGCGACGAGCCGGCGGTGTTCCAGTTCGAGCGTTCCGCCCGCCATGCCGAGGTGGCGCACCAATTGCTGGCCGCGGGCCATGCCTATCGCTGCTATCTCACCCAGGAAGAGCTGGCCGCCATGCGCGAGACCGCCCAGGCGGAGAAGCGTCCGTTCCGGATCCAGTCGCCCTGGCGCGATGCGGCAGAGGGCAGCCAGCCCGAAGGCAAGCCTTATGTCATCCGCATCAAGGCGCCCCAGTCTGGCGAGACGGTGATCACCGATCTGGTGCAGGGCGCGATCACCGTGCAGAACACCGAGCTGGATGATTTCATCATCCTGCGCTCCGATGGCACGCCCACCTACATGCTGGCCGTGGTGGTGGACGACCACGACATGGGCGTGACCCATGTGATCCGCGGCGATGATCATATCAACAACGCCTTCCGCCAGCTGGTGATCCTGCGCGCGATGGATGCGATCGAGGGTGGCTGGCCGGATCCGGCCTATGGCCACATTCCGCTGATCCACGGGGCCGATGGCGCCAAGCTGTCGAAGCGGCACGGGGCGCTGGGCGTCGATGCCTATCGCGACGACATGGGCCTCTTGCCGGAAGCGGTGATCAACTATCTGATGCGGCTGGGCTGGGGCCATGGCGACGAGGAGATCATCTCGCGCGCGCAGGCCATCGAATGGTTCGACATCGTCAATGTCAACAAGGGCGCCTCGCGCTTCGATTTTGCCAAGCTGGCCAACCTGAACGGCCACTACATCCGCGAGGCAGACGATGCCCGCCTGGCCGATCTGGTGGCGCCGCGCATCGCTGGCGACATCGACCTTGGCCTGCTGGCCCGCGCCATGCCGGTGCTGAAGCCGCGCGCCAAGGATCTGAACGAACTGGCCGATGGCGCCGGTTTCCTCTTCGCGCAGCGCCCGCTGGCGATCTCGGAAAAGGCAGCCGCGCTGCTGACCGAGGATGCGCGGCAGCTGTTGTCGGATTTGCATGCGCTCTTGCGTAAATTCCCGGAAACGGAATGGGCGCTCGAACGTTTGGAAGAGGCGCTGAAGGCATATGCTGCAGAGCGCAATCTCGGTCTTGGAAAGCTCGCCCAGCCGCTGCGTGCAGCGCTGACCGGGCAGACCACCTCCCCGGGTATTTTCGACGTTTTGGTTTTGCTTGGGCAAGACGAGGCTCTGGCGCGCATCGGTGCGCAGGCTACCCTCGCCACACCCGGCGCAGTGTGAGGAGAAATACAGTGGCTGATGTGGCTAAGCTGAGTGTCGGCGGGAAAGAGCTTGAAGCTCCCGTGCTCAAGGGCACGGTGGGTCCGGATGTGATCGACATCCGCAAGCTGTATGGCCAGACCGGGGCCTTCACCTTCGACCCGGGCTTTACCTCGACCGCCTCTTGCGAAAGCGCGCTGACCTACATCGATGGCGATGAAGGCGTGCTTCTGCACCGCGGTTATCCGATCGGCCAGCTGGCCGAGCACTCCTCCTTCCTGGAAGTGTGCTATCTGCTGCTGAACGGCGAGCTGCCCAACCAGGCGGAACTGGGCAAGTTCACCAGCACGATCACGCGCCACACCATGGTGCATGAGCAGCTGACCAAGTTCTTCAGCGGTTTCCGCCGCGATGCGCACCCGATGGCGGTGATGTGCGGCGTGGTTGGCGCGCTGTCGGCCTTCTATCATGACTCGACCGACATCGCCGACCCCGAGCAGCGCCGCATCGCCAGCCACCGCCTGATCGCCAAGATCCCGACGATCGCGGCGATGGCCTACAAGTATTCGGTCGGCCAGCCCTTCGTCTATCCCGACAACAAGCTGTCCTATGCCGGCAACTTCCTGAAGATGACCTTCGGCGTGCCGGCCGAGGAATATGAAGTGAAGCCCGCCATTGAAAAGGCGATGGACCGCATCTTCATCCTCCATGCCGACCACGAGCAGAACGCCTCGACCTCGACCGTGCGCCTTGCCGGCTCGTCGGGCGCCAACCCGTTTGCCTGCATCGCGGCCGGCATCGCCTGCCTGTGGGGCCCGGCCCATGGCGGCGCCAATGAAGCTGCGCTCAACATGCTGCGCGAGATCGGCACGCCCGACAAGATCCCGCACTACATCGAGCGCGCCAAGGACAAGAACGATCCGTTCCGTCTGATGGGCTTTGGCCACCGCGTCTACAAGAACTACGACCCGCGCGCGACGGTGATGCAGAAGACCCTGCGCGAAGTGTTCGATGCGCTGGGCGTGAACGACCCGCTGTTCGAGACCGCCCTGCGCCTCGAAGAGCTGGCCCTGAACGACCCCTACTTCATCGAGAAGAAGCTGTTCCCCAACGTGGACTTCTACTCGGGCATCATCCTCTCGGCGATCGGCTTCCCGACCACCATGTTCACCGTGCTCTTCGCGCTGGCCCGCACCGTGGGCTGGGTGGCGCAGTGGAACGAAATGATCTCCGATCCCAACCAGAAGATCGGCCGCCCGCGTCAGCTCTACACCGGCCCGGTGCAGCGCGACTACGTGCCGCTCGGCCAGCGCTGAGCCACCGGCAAGAGTCGCCGGCGAGACTTCACGCAAAAGGCGGGGGAAGGCAACTTCCCCCGCCTTTTGGCGTTTCAGACCGCTATCAGACCGGCGGCGCCCGGCCTATCCTTGTGCGGGCAGATCCAGCAGGAAGCGCGCGCCTTCGCCCTTGCGGCTTTCCACCGCCAGTTCGCCGCCCATGGCGCGGGCCAGCCGGCGCGAGATGAACAGCCCCAGCCCCGAGCCACCATCGCCGCTGCGCCCCAGCCGCTCGAACTTGTTGAACACGCGCGCCTGTTCCTCGGCGCTGAGGCCCGGCCCCTCGTCGGCCACCACCAGCCGCACCAGCGCGCCGGCCTGCCCATATTCCAGATGAATGCGCGAGCCTTCTGGCGCATAGCGGATGGCATTGCCGATGAGGTTGAGCAGGATCTGCAGCGCCCGGCGGAATTCGGCCACCGCCGGCAGGCGCACCTCGCCTTCCGGCAGCAGGATGGCAATGCCCTTCTGCCGCGCCCGCATGCCCAGAATGCCCGCTGCCCGCCGCGCCACATCGGCCAGGTCAATCCGGTCGGGCGCGGTGGTGAAATGGGGCTGCTCGATCACTTCGAGATCGGTCAAATCGTCGATCAGATCCTGCAGGTGCTGGCCGGCCGCGGCAATATCGGCGGCATATTGGGCGTATTCCTCGGCCAGCGGGCCGGCAAGGCGGGTGCGGATGGTTTCCGCATTGGCGATGATGCGGGCGATGGGCTGGCGCAGCACCGGCGCCAGATCCTGCCCCACCAGCGCCGTTTCCGGCAGGTTGCTGCCGGGCTGGCCGGCTTTGCGCGGGGGCGCGGGCAGCGGGCGATCGGCCGTGAGGCACAGATCGAAGCCGGCGGGCTGGTTGGCCGGGCCGGCAATGGGGATGAGCGTGGCTCGCCAGCGCCGCTGCGAGCCAGACACCTCCACCCGCGCGCCATCCAGCAATTGCCAGTGCAGCGGCTGGCGGTGGATATTGCCGTCGATCGTGACGAAATCCGTCCACGGCCGGCCGATGCCGCGGCGCATGGCGGTGGACAGCGCCAGCAGGTCGCCCGCCTCGCCCTCCACCGTCAGCAGGCCCTGGTGCTCGTCCAGCCGGGCGGTCAGCTCGGCCAGCGCGCGGTCGATCTCGGCGCGGCGGCGGGCGGCCAGTTCCGGCTCCTCGGCAGGCACGGGCGTGGCCTGCCAGCTGTGCAGCAGGATAGCGCAGCCACCCTCGGCGCGGTCTGCCTCGGGGATCACTTCCACCCAGGCGCGGATCGTCTCGTCGCCATCCTGGGCGAGGATGGGGCGCGCCAGCTTCAGCCCGAAGCGCCGCGCCTTGGCCACCAGCTCGCGCAGTTCCGGCACGGCAATGGCGCCGGGCATGGTGCCGCCGCAGCGCTGCTGAAGGCCGGCCAGAGGCTCGTCGGCGGCGATCAGCCGGTCGTTCTGGTCGCTGGCGGCGCGGGCCATCGGCCCCTGTCCCAATGGGCCCATCACACCGCTCCTGTTGCCGCGCCAGAGGTCAGCAGGCGCGCCGCTTTCTCGGCCCCCACGCGGGCCAGTTCGGCATCCTCGGCGCTGCCGCCAAACAGCGCCAACAGCGCATCTTCCACCGTGGCCGGCGGCGCCCCCCCTGCCCGCAGCATCAGCGCCAGACGCGTCTTCTGCCCTTCCTGCATGGCCAGCACGGCAAGATCGCGCGCGCCTTGCGCCCCCTGCGCCACGGCAGAGGCAAACAGCGCCACCCCGGCATGGCCCGGCAGCAGCGCCGCCAGCGCGCCGGCGCCCATCATCGTTACCAGCCGGGCGGCCAGCGCGTGGCGCGTGTGGCCCTCCTCATAGGCTTCGCGCACGGCGGCAGTGGCACCGCCCTCTGCCTCCCACGCGGCCAGCACGGCATGCAGCAGATCGCCCGGCAATTCCGCCAGCGGCCATTGCATGCGGCTGATCTGGCGGGCAAAGCGCGCCTGCGCGGCCAGCAGCCGCATGGCCAGCGCCGCCACATCGGGCTGGGTGGAGCCAACCAGCGCCTGCAGCAGCGGCGAGAGCACCGGATCGAGCCCCAGCTGCGCCTGCAGCCGCTGCGCCACCTGCCATTCCAGCGCCTGCGCATGCAGATGGCCCAGCAGCCCCGGCACATCGGCCAGGCGCCCGGCCAGCGCGCTCACGGCCGCCTCGCCGCCGCTGGCATCCAGCAATTGGCCGGCATCCAGCAACTGGCAGGCCATATCGGCCAGCATGCCCTTCACCCGCGCCAGCACATCATCGGCAAACAGCGCGCCGCCCCGCTGCATCAGCAAATGGCGCAGCACCGGATCGACCGATTGCAACACGGCATCGCCGCGCGCCAGCTCGCCGCACAGCGCGGCCTCGGCCGGATCGGCGGCAATGGATTGGACAGAGCCCTCGTTCATCCGGCCATCATAGGAGGAGAGCATTAAAGCGCCGTTAGCCGCTTTTCGCGGCCCTCGCAGGCCAGCGCCCCCACCAGCAGCGCCAGCCCCAGCAGCTTCACCGCACCGCCCAGAACGCCCGCCAGCGCCGCCAGCGCCAGCAAGGCGGCAAGGCAGGCCCGGTCTGCCGCCCAGCCGCCCAGCCCGCCCGGCGCCAGCCACGCCAGCAAGCGCACCAGCCCGATCAGCACCAGCGGCGGATAGACCCGCCCCCACAGCGGATCGCCGCCCGCGCCCGACCACGCCAGCACCAGCACCAGCGCGCCATCGCCCACCGCCAGCACCCAGCGCCCT
>DASRYE010000339.1:0-7143 GCA_035653915.1 Novosphingobium sp.
CCGCCATCCGTGCTACGCAGGGCAAGGGGCTGATGCCCGATGGCACCACGCGGTTCAGCTACAAGGGCCAGCCGATCTTCCACTACATGGGCTGCTCCACCTTCAGCAACTTCACCGTGCTGCCCGAGATTGCCGTCGCCAGGATCCGCGAGGACGCCCCCTTCAAGACCAGCTGCTACATCGGCTGCGGCGTGACGACGGGCGTGGGCGCGGTGCTGAACACGGCCAAGGTGCAGGTGGGCGACAATGTGGTGGTCTTCGGCCTGGGCGGCATTGGCCTCAACGTGATCCAGGGCGCGCGGCTGGCCGGCGCCAACAAGATCATCGGCGTGGACCTGAACGAGACCCGCGAGGAATGGGGCCGCCGCTTCGGCATGACCGACTTCCTGAACACGAAAGGCATGAGCCGCGAGGAGATCGTGGCGGCCATCGTGGTGCTGACCGATGGCGGCGCGGACTACACCTTCGATGCCACCGGCAACACCGAAGTGATGCGCACCGCGCTGGAAGCCTGCCACCGCGGCTGGGGCACCAGCATCATCATCGGCGTGGCCGAAGCCGGCAAGACCATCGAGACGCGCCCCTTCCAGCTGGTGACCGGCCGCAACTGGCGCGGCACGGCGTTCGGCGGCGCCAAGGGCCGCACCGATGTGCCCAGGATCGTCGACATGTACATGGCCGGCAAGATCGAGATCGACCCGATGATCACCCACGTCATGGGCCTCGAAGAAATCAACACCGCCTTCGATCTCATGCACGCCGGCCAATCCATCCGCTCCGTCATCGTCTTTTGAGGGGAAGCGCCATGTTTACCCATTGTTTTCTGGGCACCAATGATCCCGCTCGCGCCGAGGCCTTCTACGATGCGGTGATGGGCGCGCTGGGCCATGCGCGCGCGCCGGTGCCGGGGGTGCTGGTCTATCCCACCGATGCGGGCGCGCTGGTGGTGGGCAAGCCGGCCAATGGCCAGCCGCATGTGGCGGCCAATGGCTTTACCCTGGGCTTTGCCGCCAAGAGCTATGCCGAGGTGGATGCCTTCCATGCGGCTGGCCTTGCCCATGGCGGCACTTGCGAAGGCGCGCCCGGCCACCGGGCCAAGGCGCCGGGCAATGCCTATGGCGCCTATCTTGTCGATCCGGATGGCAACAAGATCTGCGCCTTTGCGCCCAACGTCGGCTGAGGGCAGGGTGATGGAGGCTGACGAGCGCCTGGCCGCGATCCTGGCCGCCCATGCCGGGGTGGAAGGGCCGCTGCTGCCGATCCTGCATGAGGTGCAGCGCGTGTTCGGCTGCGTGACGCCGGCCGCGCAGCGCGCGATTGCCGGGGCGCTGAACCTGTCGCGCGCGGAAGTGCATGGCGTTGTCAGCTTCTATCACGATTTTACCGAACAGGCAGAGGCGCGCCCCTGCGTGGAACTGTGCCGCGCCGAAGCCTGCCAGGCGCGCGGCGTGGAAGCGCTGGTGGCCGCGGCCGAAGCGGCCGCCGGCAGCCGGGTGAAGCTGGCCACGGTCTATTGCCTGGGCCTGTGCAGCGTGGGCCCTTCGGCGCGGGTGGGCGATGCGCTCTATGCGCGGCTGGATGCGGCCGGGCTGGTGAAGCTGGTGGAAGAGGCATGACGCAGGTTCATACGCCAAGGGTGCGCATTTCTGACGATTCGCTGGCGCTGGCGCTGGGCGCCGATGCGCTGGCCGCCGCCTTTGCCGCTGCCGGCGCCGAGGTGGAGCGCACATCGAGCTGGGGCATGCACTGGCTGGAGCCGCTGGTGGAGGTGGACGGCATGGGCTTTGGCCCGGCCGGCCCGGGCGATGTCGCCGCCATTCTTGCCGGCAGCAGCCCGCTAGCCATCGGCCGCATTGCCGATCATCCCTTCATCCGGCCGCAGCAGCGGCTCACCTTTGCCCGCGCCGGCCGCACCCGCCCGCTGAGCCTGGCCGATTACCAGGCCACCGGTGGCTGGCAGGGCCTGGCCCGCGCGCGCGCCATGAGCGGCGCCGAGGTGATCGCCGAGGTGACGCAGAGCGGCCTGCGCGGCCGGGGCGGGGCGGGCTTTCCCGCCGGCATCAAGTGGAAGACGGTGCATGATGCGCCCGTCAGCCCGGCCCACCCGCGCAAATATGTCGTGTGCAACGCCGATGAGGGCGACAGCGGCACCTTTGCCGACCGCATGCTGATGGAGGGCGACCCCTATCAGCTGATCGAGGGGCTGGCGATTGCCGCCCATGCCGTGGGCGCGCAGGCCGCCTATATCTACACCCGCAGCGAATATCCCCATGCCATCGCCAAGCTGCGCGCGGCGATCGCGCTGGCGGCCGACATTATCGCGCCGCTGCACATGGAAGTGCGCGCGGGCGCCGGCGCCTATGTCTGCGGCGAGGAGACCGCGCTGCTCAATTCGATCGAGGGCAAGCGCGGGGTGGTGCGGGCCAAGCCCCCGCTGCCGGCGCTGGAAGGCCTGTTCGGCTGCCCCACGGTGGTCAACAATGTGCTTACCATTGCCGCTATCCCGCATATCATGGCCGAGGGCGGCGCGGCGGAATATGCAGCGCTGGGGGTGGATCGCAGCCTTGGCACCAAGCCGATCCAGCTGGCTGGCAACATCCGCCATGGCGGGCTGTATGAAACCGCCTTTGGCATCTCGCTGCATGATCTGGTCTACACTATCGGCGGCGGCACGGCATCGGGCCGGCCGGTGAAGGCGGTGCAGGTGGGCGGGCCGCTGGGCGCTTATCTCGCGCCCGATCAGTTTGCCATTCCCTTCGATTATGAAGCCTATGCCCGCGCCGATGCGCTGATCGGCCATGGCGGCGTGGTGGTGTTCGACGACAGCGCCGACATGGGCGCGCTGGCGCGTTTTGCCATGGCCTTTTGCGCGGCGGAAAGCTGCGGCAAATGCACCCCCTGCCGGATCGGCAGCACGCGCGGGGTGGAGCTGATCGACCGGATTCGCGCCGGTGAGCCGGTGCTCGATGCGGTGGGCGCGCTGCCGCAGATGCACAATGCCGCCAAGGCGCCGCGCGGCCGGGCGGAGAATATCGCCCTGCTGGAAGAGCTGTGCGAGACGATGCAGTTCGGCTCGCTGTGCGCGCTGGGGGGCTTTGCGCCCTATCCGGTGCGCTCGGCGCTGAAGCACTGGCCGGAGGATTTCGGCGCGTGATACTGGGCGCGGTCCTGGCTGGCGGGCAATCGCGCCGCTTTGGCAGCGACAAGGCGCTGGCCCTGCTGGCGGGCGAAACCCTGCTGGCGCGCGCGGTGGCACAGCTGGCCGGCTGGTGCGATGCGGTGGTGGTGGCCGGGCGGGCAGCGGCGCCGGCGCCCTGCGTGGCTGATTGGCCGGCGCCGGGCATGGGCCCGCTGGGCGGGCTTGCCGGCGCGCTGGCCCATGCCGGGGCCCATGGCTTTGCCGCGGTGCTGAGCATCGGGGTGGACAGCCTGGGCCTGCCCGAGGATCTGCCCGCGCGGCTTGCGGCACCGCCCGCTTTCGTGGCGGCGCAGCCGGTGGTGGGCTTGTGGCCGACCACTGCCCTGCCGGCGCTGCGCGCCCTGCTGGAAGGCGATGGCCGCCATTCCATGCGCGCTTTTGCCGAGGCGATCGGCGCGGTTTCGGTTATATTGCCGGCAGCGCCAGCCAATATCAACACGCCCGAGGATCTTGCGGCGCTGCAGAATGGGAAGATGCGCGATGGCCTATGAACCCCAGGCAGATTACGGCACGCCGGCCCGCACGGGCGCCGGCATCACCCTGACGATCGACGGCCGGCAGGTGACCGTGCCCGAGGGCACCAGCGTGATGCGCGCGGCGGCCGAAGTGGGCGGCGCCATTCCCAAGCTGTGCGCGACGGACAATGTCGAGGCTTTCGGCTCCTGCCGCATGTGCCTGGTGGAGATCGAGGGGATGCGCGGGCTGCCGGCCAGCTGCACCACGCCGGTGCGCCAAGGCATGCAGGTGGCCACGCAAACCCCCCGGCTGGAAAAGATCCGCCGCGGGGTGATGGAGCTTTACATCTCCGACCACCCGCTCGACTGCCTGACCTGCAGCGCCAACAATGATTGCGAGCTGCAGGACACCGCCGCCCAGGTGGGCCTGCGCGATGTGCGCTATGGCTATGCCGGCGCCAACCATCTGGGCGAGACTGCCGACACCTCGAACCCCTATTTCGATTTCGACCCCAGCAAATGCATCGTCTGCTCGCGCTGCGTGCGGGCGTGTGAGGAAGTGCAGGGCACTTTCGCGCTGACGATCGAGGGGCGCGGCTTTGGCTCCAAAGTGTCGGCCGGGCAGAAGGCGGATGATTTCCTTGGCTCGGAATGCGTGTCCTGCGGGGCTTGCGTCGCCGCCTGCCCCACCGCCACGCTGAACGAGAAGGCGGTGAAGGACATCGGCAAGCCCGAGCGCGCGGTGGTGACGACCTGCGCCTATTGCGGCGTGGGCTGCACCTTCCGGGCGGAAATGCGCGGACAGCAGCTGGTGCGCATGGTGCCGTGGAAGGATGGCAAGGCCAATCGCGGCCATTCCTGCGTGAAGGGGCGCTTTGCCTGGGGCTATGCCAACCATGCCGATCGCATCACCCGGCCGATGATCCGCGAGGCGATCACCCAGCCCTGGCGCGAGGTGAGCTGGGAGGAGGCGCTGGCCTTCACCGCTGCCCGCCTCGGCCGGATCAAGGCGGAGCATGGGGCAAGGGCGCTGGGCGGCATCACTTCCAGCCGCTGCACCAATGAGGAGGCCTTCCTCGTGCAGAAGCTGGTGCGCGGCGGCTTTGGCAGCAACAATGTCGATACTTGCGCGCGGGTCTGCCATTCGCCCACCGGCTATGGGCTGAAGACCACCTTTGGCACCAGCGCCGGCACGCAGGATTTCGACAGCATCGAGGAAGTGGACACTTTCCTCCTCATCGGCTGCAACCCCACCGATGGCCACCCGGTGGTGGCCAGCCGGATGAAGAAGCGCATCCGCCAGGGCGCGCGGCTGATCGTCATCGATCCGCGCCGGATCGACATGGTGAAGAGCGCCCATATCGCCGCCGATCACCATCTGGCGCTGCAGCCGGGCACCAATGTCGCGGTGTTGACGGCGATGGCCCATGTGATCGTCACCGAAGGGCTGGCCGACGAGGCCTTCGTGGCCGAGCGGTGCGACGGCGAGGAATATGCCGACTGGGCCCGCTTCGTGGCCGATCCGCGCCACGCGCCCGAGGCGCTGGAGCCGGTGACGCAGGTGCCGGCGCAAGACTTGCGGGCGGCCGCGCGCCTGTTTGCCACCGGCGGCAATGGCGCCATCTATTATGGCCTGGGCGTGACAGAGCACAGCCAGGGTTCCTCCACCGTGATGGCGATTGCCAATCTGGCCATGGCCACCGGCAATATCGGCCGGCGCGGCGTGGGGGTGAACCCACTGCGCGGGCAGAACAACGTGCAGGGCAGCTGCGACATGGGCAGCTTCCCGCACGAATTGTCGGGCTATCGGCACATATCGGATGGGGGCACCCGCGCCCTGTTCGAGGCCGAATGGGGCGTGACGCTGGATGCAGAGCCGGGCCTTCGCATCCCCAACATGCTGGATGCGGCGGTGGAAGGCAGCTTCCGCGCGCTTTACATCCAGGGCGAGGATATTCTCCAGTCCGATCCCAACACCCATCATGTGGCGGCCGGCCTCGCGGCGATGGAATGCGTCATCGTCCACGACCTGTTCCTCAACGAGACGGCCAATTATGCCCATGTCTTCCTGCCGGGCAGCACCTTCCTCGAAAAGACCGGCACTTTCACCAATGCCGAGCGCCGCATCCAGATGGTGCGCCGGGTGATGGATCCGGCCAATGGCTATGAGGACTGGGAAGTGACGCAGGCGCTGGCCAATGCCATGGGGCTGGGCTGGGATTACACCCACGCCAGCCAGATCATGGACGAGATCGCCCGCCTTACGCCCTCTTTCACCGGCGTGTCGCATGCCAGGCTGGATGCCGAGGGCAGCCTGCAATGGCCGGTGAACGCCGCGCATCCCGAAGGCAGCCCGATCATGCATGTCGATGGCTTTGTGCGCGGCAAGGGCAAGTTCGTCGTCACCGAATATATCCCCACCGACGAGAAGACCGGCCCGCGCTATCCGCTGCTGCTGACAACCGGGCGCATTCTCAGCCAGTATAATGTGGGCGCGCAGACACGGCGCACCGCCAACACCGTGTGGCACGAGGAAGACGTGCTGGAGATCCACCCCACCGATGCCGAGAACCGCGGCCTGAAGACCGGCGACTGGGTGCGCCTGGCCAGCCGCGCGGGCGAGACGACGCTGCGCGCGCAGGTGACCGACCGCGTGGCGCCCGGCGTTGTCTACACCACCTTCCACCACCCCGACACGCAGGCCAATGTGGTGACCACCGAAAATTCCGACTGGGCCACCAATTGCCCCGAATACAAGGTGACGGCGGTGCAGGTGGCGCCTTCCAACGGGCCCAGCGCCTGGCAGCGTGACTATGCCGCGCAAGCCGCCCACGCCCGCCGGATCGGCGCGGAGGCGGCCGAATGAGCGCCGAAACGCTGATCCGCATGGCCAACCAGATCGCCGCTAACCTCGCCGCGCAGGGCGAGGCGGTGGCGATTGCCGAAACCGCGCAGCATATCCGCGATTTCTGGGATCCGCGGATGAAGGCGGGGATTCTGGCGGCCGATCATGCCGCCCTGTCGCCCATTGCCCGGGCGGCGGTGGCGCAGCTGGTGCCCGCCGGCTGAGTTACCCACAGAAGCTGAAGGACCCCGATGAGCCGTGAAGCCACTCTCGCGCTGCTGGCGCGCTATTACGATGCGTTCAACGCTGGCGATAATGAGGCCATGCTGGCGTGCCTTACCGAAGACATCGCCCATGATATCAACCAGGGCGCCCGCCAGCAGGGCAAGGCGGCTTTCCGCGCCTTCCTCGCCCATATGGACCGCTGCTACAAGGAGCGGCTGGCCGATATTGTGCTGATGGCGCATGAGGAGGGCGCGCGGGCGGCGGCGGAATTCACCGTGCATGGCCAGTATCTGGCAACGGATGAGGGGCTGCCGGAAGCGGCCGGGCAAACCTATGTGCTGCCCGCCGGCGCCTTCTTCGACATTGCCGATGGGCTGATTGCCCGCGTCTCGGTCTACTACAATCTGGCGGACTGGACG
>DASRYE010000340.1:0-3649 GCA_035653915.1 Novosphingobium sp.
CGGGCCCGGCCCGGCGCTGGGGGCCAACAGCGCCGAAGTGCTGGCCGAAGCCGGCTTTGCCAAACAGGAGATCACCGCCCTGCTGGACAGCGGCGCCCTGCTGGGCCCGGAGGTTCCGGCATGAGCGGGGATGGCATGAGCGAGGTTGGCCCGGCGCAGGTCTGGCAGGCGGCGCTGGCCGAAGGGCGGCTGCTGCTGCAGCGGCCGGTGGGCGGCGGCAAGGCCCTCTTCCCCCCGCGTGATGCCGCCCCCGGTAGCGGCGCCGCGCTGGAATGGTTTGCCGCCAGCGGCAGGGCGGTGCTCTACAGCCTGACCTGGGTGCAGCAGCGCCCGCCGGCCGCCGCCTATGCCATCGCGCTGGTGGAACTGGCCGAGGGGCCCCGGCTGATGGCCCGGCTGGACGGGCTGGACGGGGCCGGCGCGCACATCGGCATGGCGCTGGCGGCCCGCATCACCCCCGGCGCCGATGGCCCCGCGCTCACCTTCATCCCGGCAGGAGAGGCCTGATGGCAGACCGTTTTCCCCGTGGCCGCGTGGCCATTCGCGGGCTGGCCACCTATGGCCTGGGCGAATGCCCCGGCCACACGCCGATCGAGATGGCAGCGCGGGCGATCCGCTTGGCCCTGGCCGATGCCGGGCTGGGCGTGGCGGCCATCGACGGGCTGTTCGTGTGCCTGGCCGACGATCTTTTCGCCGGCCTCAGCCTGGCGCAATATCTGGGCCTGCACCCGCGCTTCACCGACAACAACCGCACCGGCGGCGCGTCCTTCTTCAGCCATCTGGCCACTGCCTGCCTGATGCTGGAGGCCGGCTATCTCGATTGCGCGGTGATCGCCTATGGCTCCAACCAGCGCTCGGGCGGGGGCAAGCTGTCCACCCCGGCCCGGCCCGACAGCTGGGACGCGCTGGCCGCCCCGCCCTATCCGCTGGCCTATTACGCGCTGGCCGCCGCCCGCCATGCCCACCAATATGGCACCACCCGCGCACAGCTGGCCGAAGTGGCCGTGGCCGCGCGCGGCTGGGCGATGGGCAACCCCGAAGCCTTTGCCCGCACGCCGCTTGCCATCGCCGACTGCCTGGCCGCCCGCATGGTGGCCACGCCCCTTTGCGTGCGCGATTGCTGCCTGGTAACAGATGGCGCGGCCGCCCTTGTCCTCACCCGCATGGCAGAAGCGCGCGACGGGCCCGCCCTGCCGGTGCCGGTGCTGGGGGTGGCGGCGGCCACCTGGTACAATTCGCTGAGCCAGGCGGAGGACATCACCACGACCGCCGCGGCCGAAAGCGGCGCCCGCGCCATGGCCATGGCCGGCGTCTCGCCCGCCCAGATCGACGTGCTGCAGCTTTACGACGCCTTCACCATCAACACGATCCTGTTCCTCGAGGATCTGGGCTTTTGTGCCAAGGGCGAAGGCGGCGCCTTTGTCGAGGGCGGGCGGATCGGGCCGGGGGGCAGCTTGCCGGTCAACACCAATGGCGGCGGGCTGTCGTGCTGCCATCCGGGCATGTATGGGCTGTTCACCATGGTGGAGGCAGCGAGGCAGATCAGGGGCAGCGCCGCCACGCCCGTGCCGGGCGCGCGCATTGCCCTGGCCCATGGCAATGGCGGCACGCTTTCCGCCCAGGCCACCGCTTTGTTCGGCCACCCGGACACGGTGTGATCAGCCAGCCGGCGCCCGCAGGCGCTCAGCCGGCCAGCGCCAGCTCGTCGATCAGCTGCTGGCGCAGGCGGAACTTCTGGATCTTGGAAGTGGACATCGGCCAGGCCGCCACAAAACGCACATGGCGCGGCACCTTGAAGCTGGCCAGCTGCCCCCGGCAATGGGCGATCAGCGCCTCCTCACTGGCCACAGCCCCTTCCACCAGCTCCACAAAGGCCGCCGGCACCTCGGCATAGCGCGGATCGGGCACGCCCACCACCTGCGCCAGCTTCACCGCCGGGTGGCTTTGCAGCATCGCCTCGATCTCGGCGGCGGCCACGTTTTCGCCGCCCACTTTCAGCATGTCCTTGGTGCGGCCGTGGAACATCACATGGCCGCCTGCATCGACAGAGCCGATATCGCCGGTGTGGAACCAGCCCTGGCGGATCGCCTCGGCGGTCTTTTCCGGCGCCTTGTAATAGCCTTTCAGCATGTTGGGCCCGCGAATGACGATCTCGCCCTTCTCGCCTGGGGCGCATGGGGCGCCGGTGTCGGGATCGCAGATGCGCATCTCCCATTCCTCCAGCACCACGCCGCAGCGGCCGGTGCGGATGGCATAGGGATCATCCAGCCGGCTGGTGGAAACGGTGCCGGCCGCCTCTGTCAGGCCATAGGTGCCCACCTGGATGGTGTGCGGCATGGCCTTGGCCACCGCATCGCGGATCCAGGCCGGTTGCACGGCGAAATTGGAATTCATCACCCTCAGGCGCGACAGATCCGTGGCCGCGAAGGCGGGGTGGCTGATCAGATCCTGCATGATCGTCACGAAGCTGGGATAGGCGATGGTGGCGCCCTCGCGCCCCAGCATCTCCAGCGCCACGGCCGGATCGAAATGCGGCACGGTCATGTAGGTGCCGCCCAGATCGAGGATCATCACCATCGGCAGGATGCCGGCGATATGAAAAATCGGCAGCGGCGACCACACCTTGTCGGCCGCGCTGCACTGATAGCGCCGGCCCAGATTACGGCTGTTGGCCACCTGCGCCCGGTGCGCAATCAGCGCGCCCTTGGGATCGGCCGTGGTGCCCGATGTGTAGAGGATCATCGCGGTGTCCTCGTCGGCCACATCGTCGATCCTGCGGTCCACCGCCGCGGGCGCCACCGCCTGCCCGCGCGCCAGCGCCTCGGCCGCGGGCAGGATGCCGGGCAGGTCCGATGCGGTGAAGGAGACGATGTGGCGCAGCATCGGCGCTTCGTCGAGGCGCAGCAGATCCGGCCCTGTGGCCTGTGCCAGCGAGGGCAGCGCCGCGCGCAGCCGGGCGCAGAAATCCAGCGTGGCGGTGATCCTGCCGGTAGTGACCAGCGCCACCAGATCGGCGTTTTCCACCAGATAGGCCAGTTCATGCGCCTGATAGCGGGCGTTCACCGGCACCGCCACGGCGCCCGCCATGGCCACGCCAAAGAACACCTCGATGAATTCCATCCCCGTGGGCAGCAAGATGCCGACATGCTCGCCCGGCTGCACGCCCAGCGCGATCAGCGCCCGCGCCCAGCCGCGCGCGGCCGCCTCCAGTTCGGCATAGCTGCGGGCGCGATCGGGAAACAGGATGGCCTGCCTCTCGCCCCAGTTGGCGGCAGAGGCGCGCAGCATCGCGCCCAGCGTGCGGATCGGCGGCGCGCACGGCTGTGCCCGCAATGGCGTCTCGTCGGCCATATCCTCTCGTCCCCGGTTCTTATCGGGCTGGCCAGCCCATGCCGGCCGCCCCCTTTGTGCCGCGCAGCTTACACCGGCGAATTAAAAAGACAATCATTCATGTCTTTTTTATTTTCCACACCAGCCCCGCTGCCGCCCTGCTTGTGGCACGGCCCTTGCCGGAAGGGAAACACAAGCATTCTTGCATGATCGCGCCCGCAAGGTTTAAGGCGAAAAAACGCAAAGCTCCTTTTTCCGCCGCCCCGCATGGGCTGGCCCTTCCACAGGTCTGCCACCGATGTCGATTTCGCGCCCGCGC
>DASRYE010000341.1:0-18396 GCA_035653915.1 Novosphingobium sp.
TGCCGCCCAGCGCGCCGCCAACCGCGACGCGCCTTGCCGAAAGCGCCCCCGCCTGCCCCCTGCCCCGCCAGAAAGGCGTGCATTTCCGCAATTGGCACGCCTTCTGCTTATTCCCAGCCAGACCCGATCCGCCGCTTTTACGATCCACCAGCGAAGGCCAAGCCCATGAGTGACCCTGCCAGTAACCAGAGCCTTTTCGGCATCCACGGCATGGCGCTGGAGCTGCGCTCGCAGGCGATGGGCCTCATCACCTCGAACATCGCCAATGCCGCCACCCCCGGCTACAAGGCCCGCGCGCTGGATTTCAACGCCGCGCTGAAGGCCGAGATCGGCGGCGCCGATGCCGGCCAGGCCGCCGCCGCTGCCACGCAATATCGCGTGCCGGTGATGCCGGCTCTGGATGGCAACACGGTGGAAATGGACACCGAACAGGTCTCCTTCAGCCAGAACGCGGTGGGCTACGAGACCAGCCTCGCCTTCCTCTCGGGCCGCATCGACACCATCACCCGCGCGATCAAGGGAGAATAAGCCTGTGCCCGGCACCCCCATGAGCACGTTCGATCTCGCCCAGAAGGCCATGTCGGCCCAGCTGGTGCGGATGAACACGGCCGCCTCCAACCTCGCCAATGCCGGCTCTGTCGCCAGCAGCGAGGCGGCGGCCTACAAGCCGCTGAAAGCGGTGTTCGCCACCCAGCTCGATGCCGCCAGCGGCCTGGCCACCGTGCGCGTGGCCGGCGTTGTGCAAGCCAACACCCCTGCCGTGCGCCAGCACGATCCCGGCCATCCGCTGGCCGATGCCAATGGCGATATCTGGGCCGCCCCGGTCGATGAAAATGCCGAGATGGTCGAGATGCTCGATGCCTCACGCCAGTATCAGAACCTGGTCGAGGCCGTTTCCACCACCAAGCAACTGATGCTTGACACCGTGAGGATGAAGTAACCCATGACCAGCGTTTCCTCTGCCACCAGCGCGGCCTCGACCGCCGCCAGCACCGCCAGCACCACCTCGTCCAACCCCTATGCCAACCTCGGCATGAAGGACTTCCTCTCGCTGCTGACCACCGAGCTGAAGGACCAGGACCCCACCCAGCCCACCGACAACACCCAGATGGTGGCGCAGATGGCCACCTTCTCGCAGCTGTCCGGCATCCAGACCATCGCCAGCAACACCACCGGCCTTGGCAGCACGCTCTCGAAGCTGGCCTCGGCCATCGGCGGCACCAGCACCACCACCAGCGCCTGATCCCATCCCCCCAAGCGGAGCCAGACCATGTCGTTCTACACCTCGCTTTCCGGCATCGCCACGATGCAGACCGATCTCGACGTCATCTCGAACAACCTCGCCAACGCCCAGACCGCCGGCTTCAAGAGCAGCACGGCCACCTTTGCCGACCTTGTCGCCACCTCGATCCTCACCGATCCGGCGCTGACCACCGGCCTTGGCGCGCGCACCGAGAAGATCCAGCAGAACTTCGGCCTCGGCTCCATCACCCAGACCGGCAACACCACCGACATCGCCATCAACGGCTCGGGCTTCTTCCTCACCAAGGATCCCACCTCGGGCAATCCGGTGCTGACGCGCGCGGGCTCCTTCTCGGTCGACAACACCGGCTATCTGATCGATGGCTCGGGCGCGCGGCTGCAAATGTTCACGGCCAATGCCGCCGGCACCGCGCCCGCCTCCACCACCACCACGTCCGATATCCAGATCCCCACGCAGAATGCCTCGGGCTCGGCCTATTCCGGCCTCACCGTCAGCAACACCGGTGTGCTCACCGCCTCCTATTCCGATGGCACCACCAGCGTGGTGGGCATTCTGGCGCTGGCCAATGTCACCTCCACCTCGGGGCTGAAGCAGATGGGCGCGGCCAGCTGGGAGACCACCGGCCTTTCGGGCACCACCACCTATGGCCAGGCCAGCAGCGGCCAGTTCGGCTCGCTGCTGTCGGGCTCGCTGGAAGGCTCGAACGTCAACATCACCACCGAGCTCGTCAACCTGATCGCTGCCCAGCAGGATTACCAGGCGAACTCCAAGGCGATCAGCACGCAAAACCAGATCACCCAGTCGATCATGCAGATGCAGAGCTGAGCGGCCTGAGGGGGAACTGAGCCATGGACCGCCTGATCTACACCGCCGCCTCGGGCATGTCGGCCTCGATGATCCGCGAACAGGTCATCGCCAGCAACATGGCCAATGCGCAGACCACCGGCTTCAAGGCCGAGGTGCTCTATGCAACGCCGGTGACGGTGAAGGGCCAGGGCCTGGAAACCCGCGCCCTGTCGCAAGCCGAGGTGCATGGCGCCAACATGGCGGGCGGATCGGTGGCGGCCACGGGCCGCGCGCTCGATCTGGCGGTGCAGGGCAACGACCTGATCGCGGTGCAGGCGGCCGATGGCTCGGAAGCCTACACGCGGCGGGGCGATCTGACGATCTCGCCCTCGGGCGTGCTGCAGAACGGCGACGGGCGGCCGGTGATCGGCAATGGCGGGCCGATCACCCTGCCGCTCGATGCCCAGGTGAAGATCTCGCCCGATGGCACGGTGCTGGCCACCAATGCCGAACAGCCCAACCTGCCGCCAAGCCCGGTTGACCGGATCAAGCTGGCCAGCCCCGATGGCAGCAGCGTGATGAAGGGCGTGGATGGCCTGTTCCGCGTGGCCGGCGGCGGCGTGCTGCCCACCAATGCCGACGCCAAAGTGACCAGCGGCGCGCTGGAAGGCTCGAATGTCGATCCCAGCGGGGTGATGGTGGAGATGGTGCAGGCCCAGCGCCTGTTCGACATCCGCACCAAGCTGATTTCCACCGCCAAGGACGTCGACCAGTCCGGCGCCCAGCTGATGAGCATTACGGCCGGCTGAGCCTGCCGCCCCCCTTTTCGCAACCAGGAGTTTGCCCATGTCCTCTTCCGCCTTGCAGGTGGCCCGCACCGGCCTCGAAGCGCAGGATACGCGCATGCAGGTCATCGCCAACAATCTGGCGAATGTGAACACCACCGCCTTCAAGGCGGATCGCGCCAATTTCGCCACGCTGGCCTATCAGGACATGCGCGTGGCCGGCCAGCAATCCTCCTCGCAGAGCGATTTTGCCACAGGGCTGAACCTTGGCACCGGCGTTGCCATCCAGTCCACCAGCCGGATCGACACGCAAGGCCAGATGCAGAACACCGGCAATGCGCTGGATGTGGCGATCTCGGGCAATGGCTATTTCCAGGTGCTGCTGCCCTCGGGCCAGCTGGCCTACACGCGGGCGGGCAATTTCTCGCTGTCCTCGCAAGGCCAGCTGGTCACGGCGCAGGGCTATGTGGTGCAGCCGGCGATCACCATCCCCCAGGGCGCCAGCTCGATCACCATCGCCACCGATGGCACCGTCTCGGCGATCGTGCCCGGCGCCACCGCCGCGCAGACGCTGGGCCAGCTGACCCTGGCCAGCTTCACCAACCCGGCCGGCCTGCAGGCGATGAGCGACAACTACCTGCAGGAAACCGGCGCCAGTGGCCCGGCGCAAGTGGGCAATGCCGGCACCCAGGGGCGCGGCACCATCAGCCAGGGCATGCTCGAACAGTCGAACGTCAATGTCGTGCAGGAACTGGTCGACATGATCGAGTGCCAGCGCGCCTACGAAATCAATTCCAAGATGATCTCGTCGGTCGACGAGATGCTGAAAAACGCCAACCAGACGCTGTGAGGAACAAGCCTGTGGCCCGCCCCCTTTCCCTTGCCCTGCTGGCCGCCGCCCTGTGCGCGCCGATGTCGGCGCTGGCCGGCAAGCCGCCCAAGGGCTTTGCCCCCGTGCTGCCCGATCCGGTGGCGCCCCAGCATGCCCCCGATGGCGCCATTTTCAGCGCGGCGCAGGGTTATGCGCCGCTGGTGTATGGCGCGCGCGGGCATGGGGTGGGCGATATCGTCACCATCGCCCTCAACGAGGCGACCAACACCACCAAGACCACCCAGACCAAAACCAGCCGCAGCGGCCTTGGCAGCATCACCCCGCCCACCGCCGGCCCCTTCGCCATCAACCCCAATGCCCTTAATGCTTCGAGCACCGGGTCGTTCAATGGTCAGGGCAGTGCAACGCAAACCGACGCGCTGACCGGCACCATCACCGTCACCATCGCCGAGGTCAGGCCCAATGGCACTGTCCTTGTGCGCGGAGAAAAGCGCATGAACCTCTCTCAGGGCATGGAATGGGTCCAGTTCTCGGGGATCCTGCGCCTGGCCGATATCGACCAGAACAACACCGTGCAATCCACCCAGGTGGCCGATGCGCGGCTGGAATATGCCGGCAATGGCACCGTGCAGCGCGCCGGGCGCGAGGGCTGGCTGTCGCGCTTCTTCTCCATCTTCAGCCCGTTCTGAGGCGATGGCGATGCGCCCCTTCCTCTCCCTGCTTGGCGCCCTGCTGGCGGCCTGCGTGCTGGGCGCCATGCCCGCCCATGCCGACCGCGTGCGCGACCTTGGCACCTTCCAGGGCGTGCGCCCCAACCAGCTGACCGGCTATGGCGTCGTGGTGGGCCTCGATGGCACGGGCGATGACACGCTGGAATATGTGACGCAGGCCATGCGCGGCGTTTCCGGGCGGATGGGGCTGCAATTGCCGCAAGGGGTGGCACCCGGCCTCAAGAACGCCGCCGCCGTGCTGGTGACGGCCGAGCTGCCCGCCTTTGCCAAGCCCGGCCAGCAGATCGACATTACCGTCTCGGCGATCGGCAAGGCCAAATCGCTGCGCGGCGGCGCGCTGATCCTCACCCCGCTGTATGGCGCCGACGGGCAGATCTATGCGATGGCGCAGGGCAACCTGGCCGTGGGCGGCCTGGGCATTGCCGCCAAGGATGGCTCGCAGCTGTCGGTCAACATTCCAACGGTGGGCCGCATCGAAAGCGGCGCCACGGTGGAACGGGCCGTGGCCACCGGCTTCGATACCGGCGAGGTGCTGCGCTACAACCTCAACACCGCCGATTTCCTCACCGCCCAGCGCGTGCGCGATGCGATCAACACGCGCTTTCCCGGCACCGCTTCGGCCGAGGATGCGGTGACCATCGCCCTGCGCCTGCCGCCCGGCGCCGACACCCGTTCCAGCCTGATCGCCACCATCGAGATGATCGATGTGACGCCCGCCGATGCGCCCGCCCGGGTCATCGTTAACAGCCGCACCGGCACGGTGGTGATCAACAGCGCCGTGCGCCTCAGCCCGGCGGCGATCAGCCACGGCAAGCTGGTGGTGCGCATCGACGAGAAGACCCGCGTCAGCCAGCCCAATTCTTTCAGCAACGGCCAGACCGTGGCCAGCCCTTCCAGCAAGATCAGCGCCGAGGAGGAACAGGCCCATGTGGCGCTGATGAAGGGCGGCGCCTCGCTGTCGAAGATTGTCGATGCGCTGAACCTGCTGGGGGTCACGCCCTCGGATCTGGTGGCCATTCTGGAAGCCCTGCGCCAGGCCGGCGCGCTGAAAGCGGAGATGGTGGTGATATGAGCGACATCTCCGCCCTTGCGGCCAGCAATGCCGCCAACGCCGCCACGGCGCCAGCTAACGCCGCCACGGCGCCCACCGGCGCCCCTGCCGCCGGCAAGGCCGATCTCAAGAAGGCGGCCAGCCAGTTCGAGGCGATCTTCCTGCGCCAGATGCTGGCCGAAGCGCGCAAGACCGATTTTGGCGACACGCTGTTTGGCGAAAGCGGCGGCCTCAAGACCTTCCGCGAGCAGCAGGATGCGCAATTTGCCGATATCGCCGCCAATTCCGGCACGCTGGGGCTGGCAAAAATGATCGAGAACCAGCTGAGCCAGCGCGCCGCCGCCGGCACCACCACCACAACCGCCACAACCGCCGCGCACAGCGCCGCCGGCAGCCGTTGAGGAGCCAGACATGTCGTCAGACCTCATCAATATCGCGCTCAGCGGCATCAAAGCGGCGCAGGCCGGGCTCGATGTCACCTCGCAGAACATCTCGAACGCCTCGACCACCGGCTATGTGCGCCGCACGATCGACCAGACCGACCTCACCGGCATCGACACCAACGGCGCCTATGGCGATCTGTCGCTGTCGGGCGTGGTGGTCACCAGCATCAACCGCAATGTCGATGCCTTCCAGCAGGCCGAGGTGCGCCGCACCAATGCCGATGCCGCCCGCGCCGATGCGCTGGTGACAGGCCTCACCAATGTGAACGATGCGATCGACCAGTCGGGCGTCTATTCCTCGATCACCAGCTTCCAGTCGGCGCTGACAACGCTGGCCAGCAACCCCACCAGTTCCTCGCAGCGGGCCAATGTGCTGGAAGCGGCCAAAACCATGGCGCAAAGCTTCAACCTGGCCAGCACCTCGCTTGCCAGCGCCATTTCCGGCCAGCAGTTCGATGCCAACAGCGATGTCAGCCAGATCAACACGCTGGCGCAGGGCCTGGCCCAGCTGAACCAGAAGATCTCTGCCGATACCGACCCGGCGACCGACAATGCCACCCTCTTCGACCAGCGCGACCAGATCCTCCAGAAGCTGAGCAATTACACCGATATCTCCACCACCATCGCCAAGAACGGCACGGTGAGCGTGACGATGGGCGGCAGCAATGGCACCGCGCTGGTGGCAGGCGGCACGGCCAACACGCTGTCGGCCACCACTGCCAGCGATGGCACCAACATCTCCTTTGCGCTGAACGGCGCCACCATCACGGTGGCCGGCGGATCGCTGGCGGCCGAGCAGCAGACCCTGTCTGCCGCGGCCACCGACAAGACCGCGCTCGATGCCGTCGCCAGCCAGATGATGACGGCCGTGAACACCGCCCAGACCGGCGGCGCCGATGTGAACGGCACGGCCGGCACCGCCCTGTTCACCGGCACCGGCGCCGGCGACATGGCCGTGGCGCTGACCTCTGGCGACCAGATCGTCACCGCCGCTTCCGGCTCTGCGGCCAGCAGCCAGGATACCACCCAGCTCTCCAGCCTGCGCAGCGCCCTTTCGGCCAGCAATGGCCCGGCCGCGGCAATGAACCAGCTCTTGTTCACCACGTCTGCGGCGGTATCGGGCGCCACCACCACCCAGACCGCGCTTGATGCCATTGCCACCAATGCGGCCAGCCAGCTGTCGTCGGCAGCCGGCGTCAACCTCAACACCGAGGCGGCCAATCTGGTGCAGTATCAGCAGGCCTTCCAGGCCTCGGGCAAGGTCATCCAGGCCGCCCAGACCATCTTCGAACAACTCCTCAACATCTCGTGAGGCCGACATGACCAGCGTGAGCACAGCCGCCTTCTATTCCTCGGCCATCTACAACATGAACCAGCTGCAGCAGCAGACGCAGGACCTGCAGACGCAGATCAGCACCGGCAACAAGCTGACCCATTCCTACGACGACCCGCTGGCCGCCGCCCAGATGCGCAGCCTGCAGGCCGCCGATTCGCTGACCACCGCCGACACCTCCGTGTCGAACGCGGCCAAGACCAGCCTCAACCTCACCGATACCGCGCTGACCCAGCTGTCGAATATCGTCACCGAGGTGAAGACGCTGGCCACGCAAGCGGCCAACTCCACCCTGACCGACACCCAGCGCGCCGCCATCGGCACCCAGGTCAGCCAGTATTACAGCCAGCTCGTCTCGCTGGCCAACAGCCAGGATGCCAATGGCAAGGCGCTGTTCGGCGGCAATGGCAGCGGCAGCGCGGCCTACACCACCGATGCCACCGGCAAGCTCACCTATGTGGGCACGGCCAGCGCTGCCAGCGTGTCGCTGGGGGCGGGCCTGTCGGTGACCACCGGCGTGACCGGGCCCGACGTGCTCGACTACAGCTCGGGCGGCAGCCAGCAGAACCTGCTGGATGTGGTGAAGACGCTGGGCGACACGCTGTCGGCCTCCACCAGTTCCACCGCCAGCAACACCGCGGCCACCACCGCCGCCAATACCGCCCTTACCACCCTGGCCGACGGGCTGAACGCCATCACCACCCAGCAGACGGTGGTGGGCGCCCGACTGAGCTGGATTGCCACCACCTCCAGCGTACAGACCGCCATCACCCAGCAGCGCGCCACCAGCGAAAGCGATGTGGGCGGCACCGACATCACCACCGCCGTCTCGAAACTGCAGCAGACGATGACCGTGCTGGAAGCGGCCCAGGCCAGCTTCACCAAGGTCTCCAGCCTGTCGCTGTTCAGCCTGCTCCAGTAAGCGCAAAGGAACCCCGTCCATGTATGCCGGCATTGGCATGGCCATTCTCTTTGTCATGGTCTTCGGCGGCTTTGCCATCACTGGCGGCGCGCTGGGGCCCGTGTTCGAGGCGATCCCGCACGAGTTGCTGATCATTCTGGGGGCGGCGGCCGGCGCGCTGGTCACCGGCAACAACCTGCATGGGCTGAAGGCCTTTGGCGGCGGCTTTGCCAAGGTGTTCAAGGGGCCCCGCCACAACAAGCAGGATCACATCGACGTGATCGCGCTGACCACCAAGCTGATGAAGCTGCTGCGCACCGAAGGGCCGGTGGCCATGGAAGCGCATGTGCAGGACCCGGCGCAATCGGCGCTGTTTGCCGAATATCCGCGGCTGCTGGCCAATCACCAGCTCTCCGCCCTCATCTGCGACACGCTGACGCTGATCGTCGTCTCTTCGGGCACGCTGGAAGTGAATGCGGTGGAAGATGTGATGGACAATGCCATGAAAAGCCATTTCCACGAGATGCACGAGCCCCAGCACGCCCTGCAGAACCTGGCCGATGCGCTGCCGGCGCTGGGCATTGTGGCGGCGGTGCTGGGCGTGGTGAAGACGATGGGCTCGATCGACAAGCCGCCCAGCATCCTGGGCGCGATGATCGGCTCGGCGCTGGTGGGCACGTTCATGGGCGTGCTGCTGGCCTATGGCATCGTGGCGCCGATGGCCGGCCGCCTGAAGCAAGTGATCGAGGCCGACGAGCAGATCTTCCATGCCGTGAAGCAGGTGATCATCGCCTCCTTGCATGGCTGGCCGCAGCCGCTGGTGGTGGAAAGCGCGCGTTCGGGGCTGGGGCATGATTTCCGCCCGGGCCTGTCCGAACTGCTCGACGCGCTGCGCGGCCGCTGAGGACCACCCCCCATGGCCCCCCCCAAGAAAAAGGCGGAACCGCCCAAGCCGATCATCGTCAAGAAGATCACCATTGTCGCTGCCGGCCATCATGGCGGCGCCTGGAAGGTGGCCTATGCCGATTTCGTGACGGCGATGATGGCCTTCTTCCTGCTGCTGTGGATCCTGGGCGCCACCACCGAGAAGCAGCGCAAGGGCATTGCCGATTATTTCACCCCCACGCTGGTGAAGCTGCGCGAGCAATCGGCCGGCTCCAACGGGCTGCTGGGCGGCTCGTCGATCGTCGATGCCGACAACTACCCCCACGCCAAGGGGCAGACCGGCACCAAATCCATGACCATCCCGCGCGATACCACGGGCGGCGCCAAGGAGGGCGGCGCGCGCTCCAAGCAGGCGGCCAGCATGCAGGGCAAGCTGCAGGCGCGCATGAACGCCACCGAGCAGCTGAAGAAGCTGGCCCGCACCGTGCGCATCACCTCCACCCCCGAGGGCATCCGCATCGACCTGATGGACGATGCCAATTTCTCGATGTTCCAGCTGGGCACCACCATCCTCACGCCCGATGCGGTGCAATTGCTGCGCGCCATTGCCGGCGTGCTGAAGGACGAGCAGGGCGGCCTTTCCATCCGCGGCCACACCGATGCCCTGCAATACCGGCGCGGCGATGGCGCCACCGGCGGCGGCACCAACAACTGGTCGCTTTCGGCCGGGCGAGCGGAATCCACCCGCCAGCAGCTGCTGCGCGACGGGCTGACCGAGGACCGCTTCCGCCGTATCGAGGGCGTGGCCGACCGCGAGCCGCTGATCACCGACGACCCCACCGATGCCCGCAACCGGCGCATGTCGATCCTGCTGATGAACCTGTGAGGGGAGCGCGGCGCGCTGCCCTAAGGGAAAACCCCTGGGCGCCTGGCGGGGAAGCTTTCACCCTGCCCGTTTACCAATAGGGCCGACCGGGCCTGCGAGGTGCCTGCCGGGCGTTCGCCGCTCCCTCCTTGCCGCCTGCTGCCCCTCGCGGCCCGGCACAGCACGAGGGAAGCCCGCCTGCGATGACCGCGCCTGTTGCCATTGCCCAGTTTGCCGCCGCCGGCGCCCCGCTTCAGGGCACCATCCTGCCCCATCTGCTGCCTGGCGCGCTGGATCTGTGCCCGCAGGCCCGCCTCCTCAGCCTCGATTGCTTCGACACGCTGCTGTGGCGCGATGGCCATGCGCCCGCCGATCTGTTTGCCGCCCTGCCCGGCATCACCCCCATGCAGCGCCGCTTTGCCGAATCGCAGGCGCGCCGGGTGGCCGGCTTTGGCCGGGGCCGCCAGGAAATAACGATCGCCGAGATCTACGCGCAATTGCTGCCCGCTGCCGGCCCGGCCGAGCGGCAGGCGGCCGTTGCCGCTGAACGACAGGCAGCGATCGCCGCCGAACTGGCCGCCGAGGCGCGCCACTGCTTCGCCTTTGCCCCCACGGTGGAGCTGATGCGGCAGGCCAAGGCGCGCGGGCTGCAAGTCATCCTCGTCTCCGACACCTATCTCGATGCCGCCCAGCTGGCCGCGCTGGTGGCAGCGGCCGCCGGCGCCGAAGTGGCCGGCCTCATCGACCGCATTTTCCCCTCCTCGGCTTTCGGCAAGCCCAAGGCGCTGGGCCTGTATGGCGAGGTGCTGCGCAAGCTGAAGGTGCCCGCGCGCGAGATCCTCCACATTGGCGACAACCTCGGCGCCGATGTCGAAAGCGTGGCCCCCTATGGCGTCAACACGCTGCACCTGCAGCAGTTTCCCGAGGCGCTGGCGCAGCAATTGCGGCTGGAAGCGGGCTATTCGGCCATGCTGCACCCGCCGCAGGGCCAGCTGGCCGCCGCCCAGCCGCAGCGCGCGGCCCTCGCCCTGGCGCTGCCCCAGCAGGCCGATGCCGCCCACCGGCTGGGCCTTGCCACCATCGGCCCGGTGCTGGCCGGCTTCGACCAGTGGCTGCGCGCCGAGGCGGCCGCCCTTGCCGCAGCGCGCGGCGGCCGTGTGCACTGGCTGTTCCTGATGCGCGATGGCTTCCTGCCCATGGCCATGCACACGGCAATGGGCGCCAGCACAGAGGCCCCGGCCCGCGCCATCGAGATCAGCCGCTTCACCGCCACCGCCGCCAGCTTTGCCCAGGAACGCGACGTGCTGCGCTTTGTGGAGCAGGAAACCGGCACCGAGGCGCGCGGCCTGGCCCGCCAGCTGCTGCTGCCCGCAGCCGAGATCGAGGCCACGCTGGCCGGCCGCGAAGGGGCCGAGGCCTGCCTGGCGCTGCTGGCCCACATGCGCCGGGGCCAGGTGCAGAAGCAATCCGTGCGCGCCGCCCGCGCCATGGCCGAACGGCTGGTGGCGCATGTGCGCGCCCGCGCCAACCCCGCCCCCGGCGACACGCTGATGCTGGTCGATCTGGGCTATAACGGCAGCGTGCAGAACCGCATCGACGCGCTGCTGGCCAAGGCGCTGGGGGTGCATGTGGCGGGCCGCTATCTGCTGCTGCGCGAGGTGGACAAGCCCGGCCTCGACAAGCGCGGCTTCCTGTCCGCCGACCATTACGACCCCGGCACGCTGGAAGCCATGTGCCTGAACGTGGCGGTGTTCGAGCAATTGTGCACCACCACGACCGGATCGGTCGTCGATTACACGCCCGAGGGCGAGCCGATCCGCGCCGGCAACGATATCGATCCGGCCCAGAGCGCCATGCGCGGCAAGGTGCAGCAGGGCGCGCTGGCTTTTGCCCATGCCCAGCGCTGCGCCAGCCTGCGCGCGCGCCAGCCCGACCTGCTGCGCCTGTGGCGCGAAGGCGCGGCGGCCACGATCGCCCGGCTGATGTATCACCCGCTGGCGCACGAACTGGCCGTGCTGGACGCCTTCGAGCATGATGTGAACCTGGGCACCGGGCGCAAGCTGGCCCTGTTCGACAGGGCCGTGGCCAGGCGCGGCCTGCGCCAGCGCGGCCTGTTCCACACCTGCGGCACGGATCGCATGTATCTGCCTGCCGAGCTGGAAGGGCAGGGGCTGGCGCCCAAGCTGGCCTTCTTTGCCCAGCAGCGCTTCAACCTGCCGCTCAGCTTTGCCGATTTCACCGATGGCGGCATCCGCCTGCCGGTGATGTTCGTCAGCGAGGAGGGCGTGGTGCCGCAGGAGATCACCGCCCATGCCACGCATGACGGCTTCTGCATGGCCGCCGTGCCCATCGCCGATTGCCGCTATGCGGTGGCGGTGCAGCTGGGCGCGGCCTGCGAATGGCTGGAGATGGATACGATCTGCGCCCTGCCGCTGGCCGATGTGCTGGCCCGGGATGCCGCCGCGCTGGGCCATGAACGCCCCGTGGCGCCCAGCCTCGATGGCATAGAGCAGCCCCATCCGCGCCTGTGGCACTGCGCCGGCCCCGCCAGCCTGGTGCTGATCCCCCCGCCCCCGCGCGAGGATGACACGCAGATGGTGGTGCGGCTGGTGTTCCGCCCGCTGGTGATGCGCCAGGGCTGAACCGCCCCCCGCTTTCCCCCGCGCGCAGGCAGACGGCCCGCACACCGGAAAAGCCCGGCGACCGCATGGCCGCCGGGCTCCTCCAGGACAGGGGTGTCGTCTTGCGCTTACTTCAGCAGCGAGAGCACGTTCTGCTGGCTCTGGTTGGCCTGGGCGATCATCGCGGTGGAAGCCTGCGAGAGGATCTGGGCCTTGGCCAGGCTGGTGGTTTCGGCCGAATAGTCGGTGTCGGTGATGCGCGACTTGGCGGCCGACAGGTTGGTCACGTCGCTGGTCATGTTGTTCACGGCCGACTGCAGCTGGTTCTGGCCGGCGCCCAGGCCCGCATCCGTTGCCGAAACTTCCGACAGGGCGGTGTCGACATTGCTGATCGTCGTCGTCGCCTTGGCCGCGGTCGACACGTCGAGCGCCGTCGAGTCAATCTTGGTGCCATCGATCGCGGCCGAGGTCAGCGTCACCGTGTCGGAGCTGTTGGCGCCGGCCTGGATGGTGAAGGTCACGTTCGAGCCCGAGGTGGTGGAGAACAGCGCATTGCCGTTGAACTTGGTGTTCGACAGCACCGAGCCGATCTGATTCGTCAGCGAGGTCACTTCCGACTGCATGTCGGTGCGGTCCGAGCTCTGATAGGTGCCGTTGGCCGACTGCACGGCCAGCGTGCGCACGCGCTGCAGCATGTTGGTCACCTCGGTCAGCGAGCCCTGCGCGGTCTGGGCGAGGCTGATGCCGTCGTTGGCGTTCTTGATGCCCTGGTTCATGCCGTTGATCTGGGCGGTCATCGAGGTGGAGATGGCCAGGCCCGCGGCATTGTCGGCGGCCGAGTTGATCTGCGAGCCGGTCGACAGGCGCTGCATCGACTGCGACAGCGAGTTGGAAGCCGTGGTGGAGGCATTGGCGGCCTGCATGGCGCTGATGTTGGTGTTGATGACAGACATGGTGTAACTCCCGTTCAAGTCCCGAAGAAGCCAGCCTGTCGGCCCATCCGACGTGGCTGCCATCCACAAGATCGGCCGGCCGAAACGAAATTTAAGGGCGGCAAATTCATGCCGCACCCCTTGTTTGTGCCGGCGCAAACCACCACCGGCAGCAACTAGGGGAATAAACCTATCCCCTTGAAAAAACGACATGTTTAAGTGATTCTACGAGGACTTAATTTTCCTGCTCCTTTGACGTTTACGCGCCATCTTCCAGCCAACGACCGAACAACTATCCAGGGACGTTCGACTCAATGGTTGACCTCAAGATCACCGCCGGGTTCGCCCGGCGCCATGCCCCGCTTGTGCAGCGCGCGGCAGCCATCATCGCCGCTCTGGGAGAGCAGGGGAACCTGTGGCTGGGCGATGCGGAAGAAACCCCGCCGCCCGCCAGCGCCACCTCCATCCACCTGGCGCGCGGCCCCCGCTGCCTGCTGCAGCGCGCCGAACAGCGCCCCGGCCGCCCGGCCGAGCGGCGCCTGGCCCTCACCTACACCGACCCCACCAGCGATACGGCGCTGGCCGCGCTGATCGCCTGCGCCACCCGGCCCGGCGCGCCGATCGCCGCCGATCCGGAAAGCCTTTCGGTGCTGGCGCTGGCCGAGCGGCTGGCCGCGGCCGATATCCCCGTGCTGGTGGCCGGGCCCACCGGCACCGGGAAGGAAGTGCTCAGCCGCTTCATCCATGATCGCAGCCCGCGCCGGACCAGGCCGTTTGTGGCGGTCAACTGCGCGGCGATCCCCGAGGCGATGCTGGAGGCCATGCTGTTCGGCCATGTGCGCGGCGCCTACACCGGCGCGGCCCAGGCCGGCGAGGGCTTCTTCCGCGCGGCCGATGGCGGCACGCTGCTGCTCGACGAGATTGCCGAGATGCCGCTGGCGCTGCAGGCCAAGCTGCTGCGCGCGCTGCAGGAAGGCGAAGTGGTGCCGCTGGGCTCCACCCAGCCGGTGAAGGTGGATGTGCGCATTATCGCCGCAGCCAACCGCGACCTGCCGACCGAAGTGGCCGAGGGCCGCTTCCGCGCCGACCTGTTCTATCGGCTGAACGTCTTCCCGC
This sequence comes from Novosphingobium sp., assembly GCA_035653915.1. Lineage (GTDB taxonomy): Bacteria > Pseudomonadota > Alphaproteobacteria > Sphingomonadales > Sphingomonadaceae > Novosphingobium. The sequence continues at coordinate 14,546 of DASRYE010000341.1, forward strand.
TGGCGCTGAAGCCCTTGCGTGAACGGCCCGAGGATGTGGCGGCGCTCGCCTTTGCGCTGCTGCTGCGCCATGGCCCGGCCACCGGCGCCCTGCCGTGGATTTCCGATGCCGCGCTGGCGATGCTGCGCAACCATGGCTGGCCGGGCAATGTGCGCGAGCTGGAAAATGTGATCCGCCGCGCGCTGCTGCTGGCCGAAGGCGCCGGCCGGCTGGGCGTGGCCGAAATCCGCCCGGAACATATCCATTTCGACAGCCCCGCGCGGCTGGTGGTGCCGGCGATCGCGCTGCCCGCGGCCAGCCTCGCCCTGCCCGCCGCCCCCGCCGAGCCCACGGAAGAAGGCTTTGCCCTGCCCGCCAGCCATGGCCGGCGGCGCCTGGCCCATATCGTGCAGGTGTCGGAAGCGCGGGCGATCATGGAAACGCTGGCGGCCTGCGATGGCAACCGGCTGGCCGCCGCCCGCCAGCTGGGCATTTCCGAGCGCACCTTGCGCTATCGCCTGGCCTCCATGCGCGAGGCCGGCCTGCCGGTGGCGCGCGCTGCCGCAAGGGGGGGCTAAATGAGCGGGGTGAGCGCCATCGGCGGCCTCTCGGGCGCCAGCGGTATCCAGACGATCCTGGCCCTGCGCCAGCAGATCATCGACCGCTCGCAGATCCTGCAGCAGATCCACGCCGGCCAGCCTGCCACCGCCACGCCTGCCACCAGCAGCAGCGGCGCGGCCAGCGGCTTTACCGGCGCGCTGGAGCAGGCGCTGAACGGCGTCAACGCCAGCCAGCAGAACGCCGACCAGCTGTCCGCCGCCTATGAGACCGGCCAGACGCAGGATGTCGCCAAGGTGATGATGGCCCGCCAGCAGGCCTCGGTCGGCTTCGAGGCCACCTTGCAGGTGCGCAACAAGCTGTTGAGCGCCTACCAGGATATCATGAAGATGGGGGTTTGATAGATGGCCGAGCTTGTTCCCGCCACCGCCCCTGCCCTTTCCGGCGCCGTTCATGGCAATGGCGCCGGCAACTGGCTGGCCCCGCTGACCGATCCGGCCGGCGGCCCGCCGATGCTGCGCGCGCGCGCCTTCATGGGCCAGCCGGCCGTGAAGAAGGCGCTGCCCTGGTTTGCCGGGATGGCCACGCTGGGCGCGGCCGCGCTGGCCTGGGGCACGCTGGCCCCGGCCCCGCAGCGCGTGCTCTACACCCAGCTGGATGACAGCGAGCGCGCCAGCGTGGTCGGCGCACTCGACAAGGGCGGGGTGCATTATCGCATCGACAGCACCACCGGCGCCCTCACGGTGGACGAGGCAGACCTTTACAAGGCGCGCATGCTGGTGGCCCAGAACGGCGCGCTGGCGATGCCCGACACCGCTTCCGACACGCTCGACAAGATGCCGATGGGGGCCAGCCACGCGCTGGAGGAAGAACGCCTGCGCGCCGCGCGCGAGCATGAGCTGATGCTCTCGATCAAGCAGATCGACGGGGTGATGGCGGTGCGCGTGCATATTGCCGAGGGCGAGAAATCCGTCTTCGTGCGCGAGAGCATCGCCCCTTCCGCCTCGGTGATGCTGCGGCTGGCCGATGGCCGGCAATTGTCGGCAGGCCAGGTCAGCGCGATCGTCAATCTGGTGGCGGCCTCTGTGCCCGGCCTCACGCCCGATGCGGTGAAGGTGGTCGATCAGGAGGGGCGCCTGCTCTCGCAGAAGAATTCGCCCGATGCCGACCGGCTCGACATGCAGTCGCGCCTTGAAAGCAAGCTGCAGGGCCAGCTGGCGCAATTGCTGACGCCGATGCTGGGCGATGGCAATTTCACCAGCGAGGTGCAGGTCGATCTCGACATGCAGCAGCTGACCAGCGCGCGCGAGACCTATGACAAGCAGGGCGTGGTGCGCGCCGAAACCCAGCAGCAATCCAGCCAGCCCGGCGGCCAGACGGCGGCCGGCGTGCCGGGCGTGCTGTCGAACACGCCGCCGCCTGCGCCCCAGCCCTCGGCCGGCGCGCCGCAGGGCACGCCCAGCCCCGCTGCCGGCGGCCCCACCCCCCAGGCCACCGAAAGCTCGGACAGCCGCACCTACGAGCTGGGCCGGCAGGTGGATGTGACCAACCAGGGCCCGGGCAAGATCAAGCGCCTGTCGGTAGCGGTGGCGCTGTCGTCGGATGCGATGAAGAAGGCCAAGCAGGCCGATATCGACCAGATCAAGCAGCTGGTGTCGGCAGCGGTGGGGGCAGATCCGGCCCGCGGCGATCAGGTGGCGGTGGTGGTGCGCGCCTTCGATCCGCTGCCGCCCGACAAGCAGCCCTTCTATGAAACGCCGTGGTTTGCCAGCCTGCTGCATTATGGCGTGCCGCTGCTGGGCGTGCTGATGGTGCTGCTGCTGGGCGTGCGCCCGCTGATCAAGGCGGTGAAGGGCCCGGCCCGGGCGCCGTCCGCCGCCGCCGCCCAGCCCGCCGCCGCAGGGGCCGCCGCTGCCGACAGCGCCGCCCTGCCCCCGCGCGAAATGGGCGCCGCCGCCCCGCTGGCCAGCGAGGAAGCCGCGGTCGATGCCTCCACGCTGGAGCGGCAGGTGAGCCTGGCCCAGGGGCTGGTGCGCGAGCGGCCCGATAGCGCGGTGATTGCCCTGCGCCAGATGCTGCAGCCCGCCGAGACGGAGCCCACGCCATGACCACGCTTGCCGATGCCCCCGCCCTTTCCGATGCCCAATCGGCCGCCGTGCTGGTGATGCTGCTGGGCGAGGACGAAGCCAGCCGCCTGGTTGGCCAGCTGGATGCCAGCGAGCTGACCCGGCTGGGCGAGACGATGTGCGCGCTGGGCGAGATCGGCCCCGACGAAATCCTGCAGGCGATCGACGGTTTCGTCGCCCGCGCCGAACGCCTGGGCATCCACGCCCATGGCCGCGCCGATCAGGTGCGCGCGCTGATGACCCGCGCGGTGGGCGAGGTGAAGGCCGACAACCTGATGCAGCGCATCCTGCCCGAGGCCCCCACCTACACCGCGCTGGAATTGACCCAGTGGCTGAACCCGCAGGCGATCGTGCCGCTGGTGCAGGGCGAACATCCGCAGGCGATCGCCGTGCTGCTGGTGCAGCTGGATCCGGATGTGGCCGCCAAGGTGCTGCACAGCCTGCCCGCCGAACAGCAGACCCAGGTGGTGCATCGCGTGGCCACCATGGGGCCGGTGGCGCCCGAGGCGCTGGACATGCTGGAAGAGCTGCTCTCGCGCCGGATCGAGCTGTGCCATGGCCGCGACATGCTGACCATGGGCGGCACCGGCAATGCCGCCGAAATCATGAACAGTTCGGGCAAGGTGGTGGAAAAGCGGGTGATGCCCGAGATCGCCAAGATCGACAAGAACCTCGCCAGGCAGATCGAGAGCGAGATGTTCAAGTTCGAGCATCTCTATGTGCTCGATCCGCAATCCATGGGCTCGCTGCTGCGCGAGGTGGAAAGCGACACGCTGATCAACGCGCTGAAGGGCATTGCCGAGGAGAGCCGCGAGGTGTTCTTCCGCGCCATGTCGAGCCGCGCGGCCGAAGGCGTGAAGGACGAGATCGCCACGCGCGGCCGGCTGAAGATGGCCGATTGCATCGAGGCGCAAAAGCAGATCATCGCCACCGCCCGCGCGCTGGCGGCCGAAGGGGTGATCGCCTTTGGCGGCGGCGAGGATGAATATGTCTGAGGCGCTGTTTTCCAAGGCCTTTGCCGATGCCACGCCAATCGCCCTGAGCCTGGCCGATCTGCTGACGCCGCCGGCCGCCTTCACGCCCGATCCGCGCTTTACCGCACCTCGGGCAGAGGCAGCGCCCCGGCGCTGGGCCGGCGGGCGAGATCTGGCGCCGCTGGGCATGGCAGACCCCCGCAGCGAGGCGCCT
>DASRYE010000342.1:0-32685 GCA_035653915.1 Novosphingobium sp.
GCCGCCTGGTCACGCGAGGTGATGGCCAATTACAAGATCCCGCGCCGCTTCGTCGTCATGGACGAGCTGCCGCGCAACCCGGCCGGCAAGGTGCTGAAAACGGCTCTGCGCGACTGAGCAGGCCTCAGGGCTGCACAAAAAAGGCCCCGGTTTGCCGCCGGGGCCTTTTTGCAGGAAGGGCGCCGGGTGTCAGGCCTCGGCCAGCGCGGGATAATCGGTATAGCCGCGCCGGTCGTCGCCCTCGCCGGTGTAGAAATGGGCGCGATCCGCCTTTGCCAGCGGCGCGCCAGCGCGAAAACGGGCCACCAGATCGGGGTTGGCGATGAACGGATAGCCAAAGGAGACCGCTTCCGCCCCGCCACTGGCCAGCAGCGCGCCGGCCCGCTCGAAGGAGAGCGCGTTATTCTCGATCACTGCGCCCGGCCAATGGGCGCGCACCAGTTCCAGCGCATCGAAGCCCTGGTTGGGGATGTGGATGAGGTGGACATAGGCCAGCCCCATGCCGGCAATCGCCTGCAGCAGCGTGGCATGGGTTTCGGCCGGATCGGCATCGGCCATGCCGTTGAAAGTGACGCCGGGGCAGATGCGCAGGCCCACCCGGCCGGGCCCGATCGCCCCGGCCATGGCCGCCAGCACTTCCACCACGAAGCGCACCCGGTTGGCGGCCGATCCGCCATAGGCATCCGAGCGCTGGTTGGTGTTCGACGACAGGAACTGCATCGGCAGGTAGCCGCTGGCGCAATGCAGCTCCACCCCGTCCATGCCGGCAGCGCAAGCGTTGCGAGCGGCCTGGGCGAATTGCGCGATCAGCGCGGGGATCTCGCCGGTGGCGATGGCGCGCGGCATCTCGGGGGGCACCGGTACGCCATCGGGGCCGGGGATCCGGTCGGGGCTGGCGATGGCGCTGGGGGCGATGGTATCGGCATCGGCGGCCTTGTTCGCGCGCACGCTGGCGCGGCCGCAATGCATGATCTGCATGACGATGCGCCCGCCTGCGCCATGCACCGCATCGGCCACCTGTGCCCAGCCGGCGATCTGTGCGGGCGCATGGATGCCGGGCGTGCGCCAATAGCCCTTGCCGGCGGGCGAGGGCTGGGTGCCTTCCGTGATGATCAGCCCGGCGCTGGCGCGCTGGCGATAGTATTCGGCCATGATCGGGGTTGGCACATCGCCCTCGCCGGCGCGGTCACGCGTCATCGGCGCCATGACGATGCGGTTGGCAAGGGCGATATCGCCCAGCTGCACGGGAGAGAAGATATCGCTCATCGGCTCAGCTCCTCACGCGCGGGCGGGGCAGGGGGGCGCCGCGCCGCATCGTCTCGATGAACTTCTCCAGCGGGGCGGGCGGATCCACCGGCCCGTCATGGGCGGTGCCGCCGCGCTCCCAATAGGTTTTCCAGCTGGGGAACAGGTCGTGGAAGCTGCCTTCATAGGGTGGCACGCCCGGCCAGCGCATCTTGCGCTCGCCGATCGGCGGGCGGTTGAGATCGGCGGCATACCAGTAGAGCGGCAGGCGCCGGCGGAAATGCCAGCGCCCCCCGATCCGCTCGTATTTGTCGAAATACATCATCTGCATGATCACCCAGTCGCCGCCGGCCTCATGCTCGTTCTTGGAATAGACGATGCCCTGGGCATGGTCGGCATCGTCGAAATCGATGATGTGGCCGCCGATATGGTGGCTGGTGCCGGTGAACTGGCGCGAATGGGTGTCGTCGAACCAGTCGCGCAGGGCCTTGCGGCCGTGCTGGCCGCCGCCCACCTTCACATCCTCGGGAAACAGGTTCACCCAGGCATCGGCATCGCGCATGTCGAGCGCGAGGGCATATTTGGCCGGCAGCTGGCGGATCGCATCGAGCGATTCCAGCCGGTCTATGCGTGCCAGCAGGGCGCTGGTGTCAGTCATCTCGTTTTTCTCCTCTGTGCCGCCTGCTCAGAACGTCACGTGCTCAGAATTTCACGCCCACGCTCAGCCCATAGGTGCGCGGATCGGTGAAATAGGCCACCGTGAGCCCGCCGAAGCCGGGGCCGAAATCGATGTAATTGGCCGGTTTTGCGTAGTTGGTGAGGTTCTTCACCCAGGCCGACACATCCGCCTTCACAAAGCCCAGCGGGATCTGCATCACGCTGGCCCGCAGGTTGACCAGCGTGCGCGCGGGGGCCTCGGAGGTATAGGCGCTCTGGTCGCTGGGGCTGCTGGTGGCCAGCGCATAGGGATAGGTGAAATAGCTGGATACATAGCTGAGATCGCCCATCAGGTGCAGCTCGCCCCAATGGCCCCGGGCCAGCCGCGCATCGGCGTTGAGCGAGGCGGTGTAGTGCGGCGCATGGGGGAAGGCGCGGTTGTTCGACACATCCACCCCGCCATCGATGAAGCTTTCGTAATGGGCATCGAGATAGGCCAGCGAGCCGCTGATGGTGAGCGCGCTGGTGGGGCGCAGCACGGTTTCGAATTCCAGCCCGCGGATGCGCGCCTTGGCCGCGTTCAGCACCGCCGAGGCGGCCGCCCCTTGCGCGGTGAAGACCGACAGCTGGATGTTCTTGTGCTCGTCCCAGAAGCCGGCGACGTTGAAGATCACCTTGCCGCCCAGCCATTTGGTCTTGGCGCCGATCTCGAAACTGTCGACCGTCTCGGGCTTGTAGGGGTTGCACAGTTCCGGCGCGCCCGAGGGGCACTGGGCGGTGGGGGTGGTGAAGGTGCTGGTCTCGCCGTTGAAGCCGCCCGATTTGAAGCCCTTGGCATAGCGGGCATAGAGGTTGATATCACGCAAGGGCCGGAAGGCCAGGGTGGCGGCCGGCGTGAAGCTGTCGTATTTGGCGTCGGGCACGGCGCCATAGGGGATGTTGGCCAGAACGGTGGGGCTGGTGATGCCGATCGACGGGTCGTTCACCACTTCGTAGAAGCGGGTGATATCCTTCTGCTCGTGGGTGAAGCGCGCGCCCAGCGTCAGCTTCAGGCGCTCGGTGAAGGCATAATCGGCCTGGGTGTAGGCAGCCAGCGCCCGCGTGTGCGAGCCATAGTTTGAATCGAACACCGCAGAGCCGGCGAAATAGGTCTGCGGGTTATAGGTGAAGGCCTTCTCGTAGTAGTAGAACAGGCCGGCGACATAGCTGAGGCGGGCATCGAGCGCCTTGCCGGTGAGCTGCAGTTCCTGGCTGAAGCTGCGGAAATAGGTGTCGCGCACGGTGAGGGCAACGGGCAGCGGCGAGCCATCGAGATCGAGCGAATCGGTCCAGTGCATGCTGCGCGTGGCGGTGGTGGATTTCAGCGTGGCCGCGCCCAGATCCAGCGCCACGGTGAGCGCATGGCCATAGGTGCGCGACCGTTCATATTCCGGCGCATCGAGCGCGGCGACCGACTGGCGCTGGGTGTTGAGATAGCCGGCCAGCGGGAAATAGCCGCCGGCATAGCCAGAGGCGGCCGGATTGGTGAAGATATCGCGCGGATCGCCATTGGCGTTCAGGTGGTAGAGCTGGGCGAATTGCGGCTGCTGGTTGTATTCGGTGTAGTCGAACATGTAATCGGCGGTGAGGCGGCTGCCGGCCGGGTGATAGCGCAGCTGCACCATGCCGCTCTTGCCGTTCAGCGTGTCGGTGTGGCCCTGGGGCGAGAGCTGCACGAAGCCCCCGCGCGACTGGAGCTGCCCCGACAGCTTGAGCGAGAAGGCCCCCCAGGCGGGCAGATCGAGGATGACCCGCTCCTTCCAGTAGTTGTAATTGCCGTAGGTGACTTCGGCCCGGCCCTCCAGCTTGCCCGAGGGCGCGCGCGGGATGAGGTTGATGGCGCCGGCCAGCGCATTGCGGCCATAAAGCGTGCCCTGGGGCCCGCGCAGCACTTCCACCCGCTCCAGATCGGCAACGTCGAAGATCGAGCCTTGCGCCTTGGCGATGTAGACGCCGTTGAGATAGAGGCCCACCGCCGGTTCCCAGGTGACGGCCGGGTTGATCGTGACCGACCCGCGGATGGCGATCTGGGTGATGGTCTTGTCGCCGGGCGCGCGTTCGATGGTGAGGTCGGGCGCCATCGTGCCCAGCCCCTCGATCGAGGTGATGCCGCGGCTTTGCAGGAACTGGCTGCCGACGGCGGTGATGGCGATCGGCACCTGCTGGATGTTTTCCGCCCGCTTCTGCGCGGTGACGACGATCTCGCCGATGCCGGTCTGGTTGGCCGGATCGGCGGCGGGCGCGGGGCTGTCGGCAAGGGCGGCCTGGGCGCCGGCAACAAGGCCGGCGGACAGGGCGGTGGTGGCAAGCAGGCGTTTCATGACTATCCCCTCGTTGACGCGCATCCCTCTTTGGAGATTGCGCAGAATCAATTTGAGATAGTTACGCAAATAAAAGTCATATGGCAATTGTTGCCGTCATATGCGGTGCTTTATGCGGTGTTTCATGCATTGTCTGCATGTGGGGCAGGGGCCGGCGCGGCTTGCCACCAGCCGATGCCGGCCGCATCGGGCGCGCAAGTGGCAAGGCCGCGTGTGCCCAGGCAGGCGAGATGGGCGAGGCATTCGCCGGTGGCCATCTGCAGCGTGCGCGGGCCGATCTTCTGGCGGAACAGCGCGCCAAACACATCGACCGCGCGCTGCGGCTCTGTCAGCCGGGCGTGCAGCCGGGCCAGGCCGCGCTCGTGCCCGTCGATCAGCGCGTCGATGCGCGCGTGCAGGCCGCGAAAGGGGCGGCCATGGGCGGGCAGCACCAGCGTGTCATCGGGCACGCGGCGGCGGATGGCGGCCAGCGAGGCCAGCCAGTCGCTCAGCGGGTCGGCCGCAGGTTCCTGCGGATAGACAGAGACGTTGGAGGAGATATCGGGCAGCACCTGATCGCCCGAGATCAGCAGGCCATCGGCGGCGCAATGCAGCAGCGCATGCTGGGGCGAATGGCCCTGCCCCATCAGCACTTCCCAGCTGCGCGCGCCGATCGTCAGGCGCTGGCCTTCGCGCAGGGCGGCAAACTGGCTGGGCAGCGGCGCCACGATCTGGCCAAAGGCGCCCAGCCCGGCCAGCACCTCGTCCAGTTCGGCCTCGCTCCAGCCGGCGGCGCGGTAGAAGGCGCGCAGTTCGGGCGGTTCGCCATGGCCCAGTTCGGGCACCAGCGCGCGCAGCATGTAATATTCCAGCGGGCTCATCGCCAGCTGTGTGCCGTGGCGGCTGGCCAGCCAGCCGGCCATGCCGGCATGATCGGGGTGCTGGTGGGTGACGATGGCGCGCGGCACGCCTGCGGCCAGCGGGCCTTCCATCGCCCTGCGCCAGGCCTGCACGGTGTCGGGCGTGTGGAGCCCGGTATCGACCACCGTCCAGCCATCGCCATCGGCCAGCGCCCAGACGTTGATCGCCGCCAGCGAGCCGGCGATCGGCATGCGCAGCCAGCTGAGCCCGGGCATGACAGCAGCGGCGGAACCATCGCCGATGACCGGAGGTTCGATGGCCGGATAGGTAAGCATGGCAGGGCCTTTCGACAGGGGAAAATCAGGTGTGCGAGGCAGGGCCGGCAAGGGCGGCAAGGGCGGCAAGGATTTCGCCATTGTGCTGGCCGATGTGTGGCGGGGGCAGCTGCACGGCAAAGGCGAAATCGCTCATCCTGATCGGCAGGGCATATTGCGTGGTGGTGGCGCCGCCGCCAGCCACCTCGATCACCATCGCGCGGGCCTGCGCCTGCGGGTGGGCCAGCGCTTCGGCCAGGCTGGGCACGGGCGTGGCGCAGGCATCGATATCGGCCAGGATCGCCTGCCATTCGGCCAGGGTCTTGCTGGCGATGGTGGCGGCGATCTCGGCCACGGTGGCGGCCAGCTGCTCGCCCATGTCCCAGCCGCGCGGCTCCAGATCGGGCCGGCCGATCGCCTGGCAGAACGCGCGCCAGAACTTGTGTTCCAGCGCCCCCACCGCCAGATGGCGCCCGTCGGCCGTGGCATAGGTGCGATAGCAGGGCAGGCCGCCGCTGAGGAGGTCGCAGCCCGGCACCGGCGCCTGGCCGCCGCGCAGCATCTGCCCGGCCAGCGGCATCAGGTTGAGCGCCATGGTGCAATCGGCCATGGCGATATCGATATGGCGGCCGATGCCGCTGCGCTGGGCATCGAACAGCGCGGCCAGCATGGCCACCGCCGCCGACAGGCCGCCGCCGGCCATATCGGCCAGCGGCGTGCTGCCCGGCGATGGCCGGCTGCCATCGACGACATTCTGGCCAAGCACGCCGGCCACTGCCTGATAGTTGATGTCGTGGCCGGCCCTGGCCGCCAGTGGCCCGCTCTGGCCATAGCCGGTGAGCGAGCAATAGACGAGCCGCGGGTTGATCGCCCGCAGCGTGGGGTAATCCAGGCCCAGCCGCGCCATCACCCCCGGCCGGAAGCTTTCCAGCACGGCATCGGCGCTTTCCACCAGCTGGTGCAGGGTGGCGATGGCGGCGGCCTCCTTGAGATCGAGCGCGAGGGATTTCTTGTTGCGGTTGGTGAGGTGGAACAGGCCGCCTGGCGGCGTGCCGGCCGGGCCCCGGGCAGCCTCGCCATGCACGGGCGGCTCGATCTTGATCACCTCGGCGCCCAGATCGGCCAGCCACAGGCTGCACACAGCGCCCGGCAGCAGCGCGCTGAAATCGAGGATGCGCAGATCGGCAAGGGGTGGTTTCGACATGGGCTCAGCCCTCCAGCTGGCGGAAAGGAACATCGCGGTCGGTGCGGATCTCGCCGGGCAGGCCCAGCACGCGCTCGGCGATGGTGTTTTTCTGGATCTCGTCGGTGCCGCCGGCGATGCGCGCGCCCGGCGCTGCCAGCCACAGGCGCTGCGGATGGGCCCAGCGGGGCCCCAGATCGGCCGCGGCGATCAGCCCTTCGGCGCCGCCCAGCTCGATGGCCAGCGCGCCGCCGGTCTGGAAGGCGCGGGCGCCCACCAGCTTGATCGCCGCCATCTCCGGCCCCGGGCTCTGCCCGCGCGAGATGGCGCTGGCCCCGCGCCGGACGATCAGCTCCACGCCGAACTGGCTGAGCCAGGTGTGGGCGATGCCGGCGCGCACGCGGGCATCCTCGATGGCGGGGCGGCCGCCCCATTGCGCGGTGCGGGCCAGGCCGATCAGCTCGGCATGCAGATCGCCGGCGAAATTCCGCCCCAGCGAGAAGCGCTCCTGCATCAGCGTGCCGAGCATCACTTTCCAGCCTTCCCCTTCCGGGCCCAGCCGGTCGCTGTCGGGGATCCACACGTCGGTCAGGAAGACCTCGTTGAAATGGGCCTCGTCGCTGGCCTGGCGGATCGGGCGCACCTCGACCCCGGGCGCGCGCATGTCGAGGAGGAACATGGTGAGGCCCCTGGTCTTGGGCCGGTCGGGGTCTGTGCGGGCGAGCAGCACGCCGAAATCGGCGAAATGGGCGCCCGATGTCCACACTTTCTGGCCGCTGAGGATCCAGCCATCGCCCTCGCGCCGGGCCCGCATGCGCAGGTTGCCGATATCGGAGCCGGCGGCGGGCTCGGAAAAGAGCTGGCACCAGATCTGTTCGCCGCGCAGCGCCGGGGCGATATGGCGCTGCTTTTGCGCCGGCGTGCCCCACATGGCAACGGTGGGCAGCGCCGTGCCCAGGCTGACCTCGAAGACATGGCCGGGCACGAGGAAGCGGGCTTCCTCCTCATCGTAGATCGCCTGCTGGGCCGGGGTGCCGCCGCGCCCGCCCATGGCCTGCGGCCAGGTGATGGCGGCATAGCCGGCGGCCGCCTTGCCGGCCTGCCAGGCCCTGGCGGCGGCCAGATAGGCGGCCGGATCAAGGCCGGCGCCAAAGGCGTCCTCGCGGCTGCGGCGGGGGTGGGCATGGGTGTCCAGCCAGGCGCGCACCTGCCTGCGGAAGGCGGCTTCGGCGGGGGTGTCGTTGAAATCCATCAGGCGGCCTCCTCTTGCCCGGCCTCGGCGATCAGGGCGGCGGCGAGGCGTTCTTCCCAATAGTGGCGCGTGCCCAGAATCTGCCCCAGCCAGCGCGCGCGGCGCAGGTGCAGGTGGCAATCCATCTCCCAGGTGAAGCCGATGCCGCCATGCAGGTGCAGGCTTTCCTCGGCCGCCAGCGTGTAGGCATCGGTGGCCGCCACCCGGGCAGCGGCGGCCGCGCGGGGCAGTTCGGGCGCGTTTGTGGCCAGCGCCCAGGCGCCGTAATAGGCATGGGCGCGGGCCAGTTCCACGGCGATGTAGATATCCGCCAGCTTGTGGCGCACCGCCTGAAAGCCGCCGATCACCCGGCCAAAGGCGCGCCGTTCCAGCGCATGGTCACGCGCGGCATAGAGCGCCTTTTCCGCGCCCCCCACCTGCTCGAAGGCCAGCAGCACGGCGGCGCCATCGCTTATCCTGGCGGCGATGGCGCGGCCACCGGCAGGGCACAGCACCTGCGCTGGCGCGGCGGTGCAGGCGATCTGCGCCAGCGGCCTTGTGGGATCGAGCGAGGCGCGCGGGCAGCGCTGCACCCCGGGCCCGGCAAGGTCGACCAGCACCAGCGCATCGCCGGCCAGCACGATGATTGCCTCGGCCAGCATGCCATCGGCCACCGCGTCCAGCTGCGCGGTCAGCGTGTGGGCGGCCAGCAGGGGGGCGGGCGTGGGCCCTGCGTGCTGGCCGTGCTGGTCGATCGCGGCGGTGAGGATGGCCGTGCCGGCCGCGATGCGGGGCAGATATTGCGCTTGCAGGGCAGGGCTGGCGGCATGAAGCAGCAGTTCGGCGGCGAGATAGGTCGTGCCCAGCAGCGGCACCGCGGCCAGCGCCCGGCCGGCCTCCTCGGCCAGCAGGCACAGTTCCAGCCGGCCCATCCCGGCGCCGCCCAGCGCTTCGGGCAGGGCCAGGCCCAGCGCGCCGATATCGGCCAGCGCGCGCCAGCTGGCGGCGCTGTGGCAGGCGGTGCCCTCCAGCACCCGGCGCACTTCGGCCGGGGTGCTGATAGCGCCCAGCATGCGCCGCAGTTCGTCCTGCAGGCGGCGCTGGTCTTCGGAAAAGTCAAAATGCATGGCAGCCTCTCCTGTCAGGCGGCGCGGCGGGCGCCGGGCGAGGGAGCGGCCCGGTCGCCATGGAAGGTCTGCCCGGCCGCGGCCATGGCGCGCAGCAGATCGGGCAGGGCATAAAGAGCGCCATGGGCGGCGCACAGCCGGTCGCATTCGGCGATGACGGCGGCCAGGCCCAGCGTGTCCATCGCCGCGAAAGGCCCGCCCAGCCACGAGGGGAAGCCCACCCCCAGCGTGGCCCCCAGATCGCCATCGGTGGCATCGACCAGCACGCCTTCGGCAAAGCAGCGCGCGCCCTCGGCCAGCTGGGCATGCAGGAGGCGCGCCTTCACCTCGCCGATCGCCGGCTGGCGGGCCAGCTGCGGCAGCAGCGCGCCCAGCCCCGGCCACAGGCGCTTGCCGCCATCGGCTTCGTAATCGAAGAAGCCCATGCCGTTCTTTGCCCCATGGCGCCCGGCTTGGTAGAGCGTGCCGATGATGCCGGCATGGTGGGCGGTGCCGCGCTCCTTCGCCTGGGTGGCGCCGGCGTGATAGCTGACATCGAGGCCGATCGTGTCGGAGATGGTGAGCGCGCCCATCGGCATGCCCAGCATGCGCGCGCCATTCTCGATCAGCGCCGGTTTCACCCCTTCCTCCAGCATGGCCAGGCTGGCGCTGACGAAGGCGCCGATGAAGCGGGTGGTGAAGAAGCCGGGCCCGTCGTTGACGGTGATCGGCGTCTTGCGCAGCCGGCCGACGAAATCGAGCGCATGGGCCCAGCAGGTGGCATCGGTCTGCGCGCCGCGGATGATCTCGACCAGCCCCATGCGTTCCACCGGCGAGAAGAAATGCAGGCCGATGAAGCGTTCGGGCCGGCCGGCGCTGGCTGCCAGGCCCGAGATCGGCAGGCCCGAGGTGTTGGAGGCGATAAGGGCGGTATCGGCCACGGCGGCGGCGATGCGGGCGATCACCGCCTCTTTCACCGCCCGGTTTTCAAAGACCGATTCGATCACCAGCGTGGCTTCGGCCAGATCGGCATAATCGGTGGTGGGGCAGATCCGCGCCAGGCTGGCCGCTGCCCTGGCGGGCGTGCCGCGGCCTTTCTCGATGGCGCGTTGCAGGCGCTTTTCGGCATAGGCCTTGCCCTTGCCGGCGCTGGCCATGTCGCGGTCGAGCAGCACCACCTCGATGCCGGCCTGGGCCGCGCACAGGGCAATGCCGGCGCCCATGGTGCCCGCGCCCACCACGCCGATGCGCGCGCAGGGCAGCGCGGCAATGCCGGCCGGGCGGGCAGCCAGCGCATCGGCCCGGCCCTTGTTGACGAACAGCGTGCGGATGAGATTGCCGGCGACAGGGTTCATCATCAACTGGGCAAGATATTTGGCTTCCACCCCCAGCGCCTTGTCGATCGGCAGCTGCAGCCCTTCATACAGCGCGGCCAGCAGCTTTTCGGGAGCGGGATAATTGCCAAAGCCCTTGGCCCTGGTCAGCGCGTTGGCGCCGATGAACAGGTTGCGGAAGCCGGCATCCGTGCTGCCGGCGCCGCCGGGCACGCAAAAGCCCTTGCGGTCCCATGGCTGCACGGCATCGCCGGTTTCGCGCAGCCAGGCCTTGGCCGTGGCGATCAGCCGGGCGGCGGGCACCACGGCATCGACCAGGCCCATCGCCAGCGCTTCTGCCGGGCCCACAGAGCGGCCCTCCATCATCATTGGCAGGGCTTTGGCCAGCCCCACCAGCCGGGGCAGGCGCTGGCTGCCGCCGCCGCCCGGGATCAGCCCCACCATGCTTTCGGGCAAGCCCAGCTGGATGCGCGGATCATCGGTCACCACGCGATGGTGGCAGGCCATGGCGATCTCCAGCCCGCCGCCCAGCGCCAGCCCGCCCACAGCGCAGGCCACCGGCTTGCCGGCGGTTTCCATCCAGCGCAGCAGGCGCGACAGGTAGGAGAACAGGTGGACGATCTCTTCCGGGCGCTTGCCGGCCAGATCCACGCCCTTGCCGATCTGCTTCAGATCGCCGCCGGCCACGAAGCTGTCCTTGCCCGAGGCCAGCACGATGCCTTTCACCGCCGGATCGGCCATGGCCGCGCGCAGCGCCGCTTCCAGCGGGTCGGTCAGCGCCGGGCCCAGCGTGTTCATCTTTTCGCCCGGCAGATCCATGCAGATGGTGCAGATGCCATCGGCATCGATGCTGGTGGTGATGGCCTGGTTCATCTCTTGCTCTCCCCTCACTGCACGCGCTCCAGCACCATGGCGATGCCCATGCCGCCGGCCGCGCACAGCGAAACCAGCCCCAGGCCAAGCCCGCGCCGCTCCATCTCGTCGATCAGCGTGCCGGCGATCATCGCCCCCGATGCGCCCAGCGGATGGCCCATGGCGATGGCGCCGCCGTTCACATTCATGCGGTCATGCGGGATGTTCATCGTCTGCATCAGCCGCAGCGGCACGGCGGCGAAGGCCTCGTTCAGCTCCCACAGCTCGATATCGGCAGGCGCCAGGCCAGCGATCGCCAGCGCGCGGGCGCAGGCCGGCGTTGGGCCATCGAGCATCAGCGCCGGCTCCGAGCCGACCGAGACGAAAGCGCGGATGCGCGCGCGCGGGCGCAGGCCCAGCCGCGCGCCCGCCTCTGCCGAGCCAACCAGCATCAGCCCTGCGCCATCAACGATGCCCGAACTGGAAGCGGCCGTGTGCACATGCTCGATGCGGTCCACCTCGGGATAGCGCTGGATCGCCAGCGCATCGAAGCCCATCGAGCGGCCCAGCCCGGCAAAGGCCGGCTTCAGCGCGGCCAGGGTGGCCGGCGTTGCATCGGCGCGGATGTGTTCGTCCTGTGCCAGCAGCACGGTGCCCATCATGTCGCGCACCGGCAGCACCGAGCGGGCAAAGCGCCCCTCTGCCCAGGCCTGCGCCGCGCGCTGGTGGCTGGCCAGCGCATAGGCATCGAGATCAGCCCGGCCATAGCCGTTGAGCGTTGCCAGCAGATCGGCGCTGATGCCCTGCATGACAAAGGGCGTGTGGAAGCTGACGCGCGGATCGATGCCATGCGGCCCGCCGCCATCGGCCCCCATCGGAATGCGCGACATCGCCTCCACCCCGCCGGCGATGGCCAGATCCGCCATGCCGCAGCCGATCTTGGCGGCCACCAGGCTCACCGCCTCCAGCGCCGAGGCGCAGGCGCGGTTGATCTGCAGGCCCGGCGTGCTGTCGGCAAAGCCGGCCAGCAGCGGGGCGATGCGGGCGATGGTGGCGCCCTGTTCGCCCGCCGCGATGACCGTGCCCAGCACCACTTCGTCGAGCGCGTCGTCGGGCAGGGTGTTGCGGCTTTTCAGCGCGGCCAGCAGCTGGCGCACCAGCTCCACAGGGGTGGCCTCATGCAGCGCGCCATCCGGCTTGCCGCGGCCGCGCGGGGTGCGCAGGTGATCGTAGATGAAGGTGTCTCGCATGGCTCTCCCGACCTTTGCGATGGATATTTATATAATGCATTATAAGTTTGTCTGCGCAGGTCAAGCGAAATGCCGCCCCGCCGCGCGGGCGGAATGGGCGTTGCAAGGTTTTTCAGCAGGTTGCCGGCTATTGCGGCGGGGCGAGCACCGGTGCCGCGGCACGAATCGTCGCTTCCAGAGGGGCCCTGCAGGGGGTATCCAGCAAGCCCAGGAACACCAGCGCGAAGCTGGCCTGCAAGCCTGCGCGCAGCTGGTCGATATCCCAGCCCTGCAGCGCCCATTGCTCGAAATTGGCCTCGAACAGGCGGATCAGCGTGATCTCTACCAGCGCCGGCGGCACATCGGCGATCAGCGCCCCCGAGGCGGCCAGGCTGTGCACCAGCGGCGCCAGCAGATGGCCGCCGCCCGGCACCCCCATCTGGTGGTGCTCGCCGGGCGAGAGCGTGTGGAAGGCCTTCCACAGATTGCGGAAGAAGCGCGGCTCGCGCGCATAGGCGGCCACCAGCCGATCGACCACGCCGAGGATGCGGGCCACAGGATCGGCTTCCTCCATCCAGCCATTGTCGCGGTGAAAGCCGCGCACCTGCCGGGCAAACACCTCGCCCAGCACCGCCGCCTTGGAGCCGAACAGATTGTAGGGCGTGGCCAGGCTGAGCCCGGCGCGCGCGGCCAGTTCCGGCATGGAAAAGGCGCCCTCGTCGCGCTCGGCGATCAGCTCGCTCGCGGCTTTCACCAGCCGCCGCCGTCGCTCGGCGATGGCCTGGGCGCGCTTGCCCTGCGGCGGGGCGCCTGGGGCGCCGGTGGTGTCGCTGGCATTCTGGGTCAAGCCGGGCCCCTCTGCTTGTGCCGTTTGCGCAGGCTGCTAGCATTGCCGGGCCACCGCTGGCTAGAGCCGCCCGCCGCCTGTGGCCCGGGCGGGATCAGAGGAAATAGCTGCCGCCATTGGCCGCCAGCACCGAACCGGTGACAAAGCTGGCATCCGCGCTGGCGAGAAAGGCCACGGCCGCGGCGATCTCGGCCGGATCGGCCATGCGCCCCAGCGGGATCGCCTGCTGCATCGCGGTGATCCATTCGGCCGGAATGCCCTGCATCACCGGCGTGTCGGTGGGGCCGGGGGCCACGGCGTTGACCCGGATGCCGCGCGGCGCCAACTCGCGCGCCAGTTGCCGCACCAGGCCGATGATCCCCGCCTTGGAGGCGCAATAATGGGCCGAACCCTCGCCCGATTGCGCGCTGGTGGAGCTGAGCGCAATGAAGCTGCCGCCGTGCCCGTCTTGCGCAAGGAGGCGGGTGAAGGCCCGGGCCAGGCGGAAGGCGCCATCGAGGTTGACCGCCATCACCGCCGCCCAGCCCTCGTCCTCCATGTGGATCAGCTGGTCGACGATGGTGTCGGATCGGCCATGCTCGGCGATTTCGGCATGGCGCCGGGCCATTGCCGCATAGAACGCGTCCGATCCATCCTGCGCGGCGCGGCCGATGCCGGCATTGTGCACGGCGATGTCGATCCGGCCGAACGCTGTGCGGGCCTCGGCCAGCGCGGCGGCGACCGAGGCCGAGGAGGTCACGTCGCAGGCCAGCGCCAGCGCCGCGCCGCTATCGGCCGCCGCGCCCGGCTGCAGATCGAGCGCGGCCACCTGTGCGCCCTCGGCCGCCAGCCGCCGCACGATCGCCTGGCCAATGCCCCGCCCGGCGCCGGTGACGACCGCGCCCTGCCCCTGAAGCCGCCCGCCCATCACGAGGGCATGTAGAGCTGGGCCGCCTTGCCGCCATCGACGGGCAGCGCGGTGCCGGTGATGTAGCTGGCCGCATCCGACAGCATGAAGGCGATCGCCTCGGCCAGTTCTTCCGGCTGGCCGCCGCGGCCCATGGGGATGGCCTCTGCCGTGCGGGTGGCGATTTCGGGCGCCTTGGCGGCAAAATCCTCGGTGCCGGCGGTTTGCACCTGGCCGGGCACGATGGCGTTGACGCGGATGCCCTGGCGCGCCCCTTCCATCGCCGCCACCGCGGTGAACTGGATCAGCGCCGCCTTGGAGGCGGAATAGCTCGACATGAAGGGCGCTGCGCGAATGCCGCAGGTGGAGGCGATGTTGACGATGGCGCCCTTGCCCTGCCCGGCCATGATGGCCATCGCCGCCTTGGTGGCCACGAAAACGGCATCGGCATTCACCGCGAAATCCTTGCGCCAGTGGCTCAGTTCCAGCCGGCCGATCGGCGCGTAATGGGTGGACATGGCGTTGTTGACCAGCATGTCGAGCCGGCCGTGGCGGCTGGCGACATCGGCGATCATGGCCGCCAGCGCGTCGAAATCGGTGACATCGAGGCGGATCGCCTCCACCGAGCCGCCCTCGGCGCCGATCTGCGCGGCGGCCTTGTCGAGCAGTTCCTGGCGGCGGCCGCAGATGGCCACATGGGCGCCGCGCCGGGCGAGCAGGGCGGCGGTGGCAAGGCCGATGCCATCGCTGCCGCCGGTGATGATGGCCACCTGGCCGGCAAGCGGGCGCGGGGTGGGGGTGTGATCTGCCATGAAAGGTACCTCTTCCGGGGGATGATACTGGTTTGCTGCAAGCGCAAATGGATGGGCGGGCAGCAGACGAATTATCCAATGCGTATTTTTTTACGATATGATCTACGAATAATGTGGATCGCGCCGGATGCAAGAGTGATTTGCGGGGCAGCGCGCCCCGCCACCGGCCGGGCTGCCACCGGCCGGATCGGCCCATGCGGCGATTTTCGCGTTCGCGCGGCGGGGCGGCTTGCTCATTCAATCATGCGTAAAAAAATTATCTTTCAAATCCGCAAATCATCGAATACCGTTCTGCCAGACGGAGTAACGCGTCGAATCATGGGAGTGGATATTCGTGCACAAGGTCGCACTTGTAACCGGGGCCAGCCGTGGCGCAGGGCGCGGCATTGCCCGCGGGCTGGGAGAGCTGGGCTATACGGTCTATGTCACCGGGCGCACGCTCAGCCCGGGCGATGCCCGGGGCTGGGACGGGTCTGTCCTGCCCGGAACGGTGAGCGAAACCGCCGCCGAGGTAACCGCCGCGGGCGGCAGGGGCATTGCCGTTGTGTGCGATCATGCCGATGATGCCCAGGTGGCCGCCCTGTTCGCCCGGATCGCGGCAGACGAGGGCCGGCTCGATGTGCTGGTCAACAATGCCACCTATATCCACCCCCAGCTGATCGAGAAGATGCCCTTCTGGGAGAAGGATCTCGATGCGGTGAAGATCCTCGAGGTGGGGCTGCGCTCGGCCTATGTGGCCAGCTGGCATGCGGCGCGCATCATGGTGCCGCAGGGCAGCGGGGTGATCGCTTTCGGCTCCTCCTTTGGCGGCAGCTGCTACATGCATGGCCCGGCCTATGGCGCGCAGAAGGCCGGGGTGGACAAGCTGGCCCATGACATGGAGCATGATCTGCGCGGCACCGGCGTGGTGGCCGTGTCGATCTGGATGGGGCCGCTGGTGACAGAGCGCTCGCGCATCGCCGCCCAGACCCACCCGGAGCAGTATGAAGGCTTCATCGAAACCGCCGAGAACCCCGAGTTCACCGGGCATATCATCGATGCCATCGCCCGCGCGCCCGAGCGCGACACGCTGTCGGGCCAGACGCTGATCGCCGCCGAGATCGCCCGCCAGCTGGGCGTGACCGACCGCGGCCAGGAGCGCCCCTCCTACCGCGAGATGCTGGGCGCCCCGCGCCCCAAGAACCCGGCGGCGGTTTACTGAGATGGCCGGCAGCTTCCATCTGGCCGACCTGTTCGAGACCGTGGCGCGCACCGTGCCCGGGCGCATCGCCATCGAGGGCGATACGCGCTGCCTCACCTATGCCGGGCTGGATGAGCGGGCCACGCGGCTTGCCACGGGGCTGGCCGCGCAGGGGCTGGGGCGGGGCGATACGGTGGGCCTCTATCTCACCAACCGGGTCGAGTTCATCGAGGCCTTCCTGGCGGTGATCAAGCTGGGGGCCATCCCGTTCAACGTCAACTATCGCTACCGGGCGGAGGAGCTGCGCTATCTCTTTGCCAACGGGCGGGCGGCAGCGATCATCCATGATGCGCAATATGGCGAGATCCTGCGCGGCCTGCGCGGCGATCTGGCCGATCTGAAGCTGTGCGTGGCGGTGGCGGATGGTTCGCTCGAGGCGGCGGCAGGCAGCCTTGCCTATGCCGACCTGCTGGAGAGCGCGCCCGCCGGCCCCTGGCCTCGCGCCGAGGACGACATCATGCTGACCTATACCGGCGGCACCACCGGCATGCCCAAGGGGGTGATGTGGCCGCACCGGGCGTTCTTCTTTGCCTGCGCGGGCGGCGGGGGCCATTTCAATCCGCATGGGCCGGCCACCTGCCCGCAGGATATCGCCGACCGGGCCGCCCATGGCTATCCACTGCGGATGTTCACCGTGGCGCCGCTGATGCATGCGGCGGCGCTGTGGACGGTGTGGTCGGCGCTGTTGAACGGGCTGACGGTGGTGCTCGATGAAAGCGGGCGCTTCGATGCCGCGGCCATCTGGCAGAAGGTGGCCGACCGGAACGTGCAGCTGCTGCAGATCGTCGGCGATGCGATGGCGATACCGCTGCGCGATGCGCTGCGCGCCCATCCGGGGCGGTGGGATCTGTCGGGGCTGGTCAGCCTGGGTTCGGGCGGGGCGCTGTTCTCGCGCCATGTGAAGGAGGATCTGGCCGGGTTGCTGCCGCCTGCCGTGCGGCTCACCGATGGCATGGGCTCCACCGAGACAGGCGTTGCCGGCATGGCCGCGGCCAGCGCCGAGGGCATGATGCAGCTGGAAGCGGGCGAGACGCTGAAGGTGGTGGTGGACGATCGCTTCGCCGTGGCCGGCGAGACCGGCATCATCGCCCGTTCGGGCCACACGCCGGTGGGCTATTTCGGCGATGCGGAGAAGACCGCAGAGGTGTTCCGCCAGATCGACGGGCGGCTGTGGGTCATCAGCGGCGATAGTGGCCGGCTGGAGGCAGATGGCCGGATCACCGTTTTCGGGCGGGGTTCGACCTGTATCAACAGTGGCGGGGAAAAGATCTTCCCCGAGGAAGTGGAGGAAGCCTTGCGCGCTCATCCGGCGATCAGGGATGCGGTGGTGGCCGCCCAGGCCGATGCCCGCTGGGGCGAAAGGGTGGTGGGCATTGTCTCGCTGCGGGCGGGCCATGCGGCGCCGGCGCTGGAGGAAATGCGCGGCTTTCTGGGCGATGCGCTGGCCGGCTACAAGCTGCCGCGGGCGCTGGTGTGGGTGGATGAGGTGCACCGCTCGCCGGCCGGCAAGCAGGATTATCGCTGGGCCCGCGCCATGGCGGAGACCGCCCGATGAGCGCCCATGACGCCGCCTTTGCCGCGCTGACCGCGCCCGATGCCCCCTTCGCCATTGTCGAGCGCGACGGGATGCGCCAGTTCGCCCATGCGCCCGCCGATCTGGAAGCGATGATCGAGGGCGCCCGCCGCCATGGCGACAAGACCTTCATCGTCGAGGAAGCCGGCGATGGCAGCCTGCGCCGCCTCACCTTTGCCGAGGTGTTTGCCTGGCGCGACGAGCTGGCCGCCATGCTGCACATCCACCGCGGCGAGCGGGTGGCGATCTGCATGCGCAACCGTGCCGAATGGATCGTGGCCTTTCTGGCGGTGGTGAAGGCAGGCGGCATTGCCGCCCTGCTCAACAGCCGCGGATCGCCCGCCGAACTGGTGGCGATGGTGCATGAGGTGACGCCCGAGCTGGTGCTGGCCGATACAGAGCGCGCCACCCTGCTGCGCGCCGGCGGCTACACCGGCCGCCTGTTCGACCTCACCCGCCCGCTGGCGCCCGAAGAGATCGCCCGCCGCAGCGCCGTGCCGGCCGAACTGCCCGCCCCTGCCAGCGGCGAGGATGCCTGCGCCATCCTGTTCACTTCGGGCACCACCGGGCGGGTGAAGGGGGCGGTGCTGTCGCATCGCAACCTGATCACCGGGCTGATGGGGGTGCAGCTGTCGGGCATGCAGGTGCTGCACACCATGGCCGCGGCCATGGGCCAGCCGATGGAAGCGCTGCTGGCGCGCATGCCGCAGCAGGCGGTGCTGCTGGTCTATCCGCTGTTCCATATCTCGGGGCTGGGTTCGGCCTTTCTGTCGCCGCTGCTGGCGGGATCGAAGGTGGTGATCATGCGCCGCTGGGATGCCGATGTGGCGCTGCGCCTCATCCGCGAGGAGCAGATCACCCTGTTCACCGGCGTGCCCACCATGCTGTGGGATGTGCTGCACAAGGCGGGCGGCGGGGCCGGGGATCTGGCCTCGGTGCGCAATGTGGCCAGCGGCGGCCAGGCGCTGCCGGTGAACCTGCTGGCGCAAATGCGCGCGGCCTGCCCGCAGGCGGTGATGGGCACCGGCTATGGCATGACCGAATGCGCCGGCGCCATCGCCCAGGCCGTGGGCGAGGAATTCGTGCGCAAGCCGGCTTCTGCCGGGCGGGTGTTGCCGCTGGTGGAAGCGCGCATCGTCTCGCCGCAGGGCGCGGTGCTGCCGGCCGGCGAGGCGGGCGAGATCCTTGTGCGCGGGGCGCAGGTGATGCGCGGCTACTGGAACCGCCCGGAAGACACCGCCGCCGTGCTGGCGCCCGATGGCTGGCTGCACACCGGCGATGTCGGGATGATCGACGAGGAGGGCTATATCTTCATCGTCGACCGCAAGAAGGACATGGTGATCTCGGGCGGCGAGAACATCTATTGCGCCGAGGTGGAGCGGGTGCTGGGCGAAATGCCGCAAGTGACCGAATGCGCCGCTTTTGGCATTCCCGATGAACGGCTGGGCGAATTGCTGGTGGCGGTGGTGCGGCCCGGTGCCGACGGGCGCGGCCCCGATGCGGCTGCGGTGATCGCCTGGGTGGGCGAACGGCTGGCCCGCTACAAGGCGCCGGCCCATGTTGCCTTTGTGACCGAAACGCTGCCGCGCAACCATGTGGGCAAGGTCGACAAGATCGCCCTGCGCGCGGCCTGGCCAACCCTTTACGGAGAGAAATGACCATGGGCATGCCCGACAATATCCGCGTGATCGACTGCATGATGGGCCTTCCCGAGGCGGAGGACCGGGCCGAGTGGTTTGCGCCCTTCCGCCCGCTCATCAAGGATGCGCAAACGCTCCAGCAGTTTGCCATGCCCGCGCAATACATGTTCAAGGACATCCCCCAGTCGGGCCAGCAGGATGATTACATCCGCTGGACGGTGGAGCAGATGGACCGCTTCAACGTCGAGCGCGCGCTGGTGGGCTGGAACGACAATGCCACCTCGCGCCGCGCCAGGGAACTCTATGGCGATCGCTTCTTCTTCGATCTGCCCTGCGATCCCAATCGCGGCATGGAGGAAGTGCGCCGCATCAAGCGCATCCATGCCGAGGTGGGCCTTGCGGCGATCAGCGTGTTTCCGG
The DNA here is from genome assembly GCA_035653915.1 of Novosphingobium sp. Lineage (GTDB taxonomy): Bacteria > Pseudomonadota > Alphaproteobacteria > Sphingomonadales > Sphingomonadaceae > Novosphingobium. The sequence continues at coordinate 19,770 of DASRYE010000342.1, forward strand.
CCGGCACCCTGCCGCAGGTGGCGATCAACCACAAATACATGTTCCCGCTTTATGCCTGCGCCGAGGAACTGGGGCTGCCGGTGCTGCTCAACGTGGGCATTCCGGGGCCGCGCATCCCGATGGAAACCCAGAAGGTGGAACATCTCGACGAGGTGTGCTGGTTCTTCCCCGATCTCAAGGTGGTGATGCGCCATGGCGCCGAGCCGTGGGAAGCGCTGGCGGTGAAGCTGATGCTGAAATGGCCGAACCTCTATTATTCGACCAGCGCCTTTGCCCCCAAGCATTATCCCAAGGCGATCATCGACTACGCCAACACCCGCGGCGCCGACAAGATCATCTACGCCGGCTATTTCCCCATGGGCCTCAGCCTCGATCGCATCTTTGCCGACATGCAGCATGTGCCGCTGAAGGACGAGGTGTGGCCCAAGTTCCTGCGCGAGAACGCCCGGCGCGTGTTCAACCTCGCCTGACCCCCAGCGCATAGCGGAGACAGACCATGAGCAACAGCGATACCGCCGCCACCGATGCCCGCACGCCGCCTGTGGCGGTGTGGCAGCTGCTGGAAGGGCTGAAGGGGCAGGATCTTGCCGACTGGCGCCTGGCGCCGGTGGATGGCCGCGCCTCGGTGGCAGAGCGCAACCTTGATATCGGCTTCCCCTTCGGCTGGTATCCGATCGAGCTGTCGGCGCAGCTGGCCCCGGGCGAGGTGAAGCCGCTGCGCTATTTCGCGCGCGATCTGGTGATGTGGCGCGGCGAGGATGGCCAGGCGCGCATCATGGATGCCTGGTGCAAGCATCTGGGCGCGCATATGGGCCATGGCGGCAAGGTGCATGGCAATCTGCTGGAATGCCCCTTCCACGCCTGGCGCTATGATGGCGACGAGGGGGTCGTCAAGGAGATCCCCTATTCGCGGGCGATCCCCCCGCAGGTGAAGCGCCAATGCACCCGCACCTATGCGGTGACGGAAGCCAACCGCTGGATCTGGATGTGGTATCACCCGGAGGGCATCGCGCCGCTGTTCGATGTGGCGGTGATCCCCGAATGCGCAGACCCTGAATGGACCGATTTCGAGGTGCATGAGTGGAACGTGTGGGGCAATGTGCAGAACATGGCGGAAAATGGCGTGGATGTGGCGCATTTCCGCTATATCCACGGCACCGCCAACGTGCCGCTGGGCGATCTGCGCTGGGGCGAATGGGGCCGCGGCGCCGATGTGAAGGCCAAGATGGGCACGCCCTGGGGCGAGGTGGATGGCTGCATCAGCTATGACACGATGGGCCCGGGGCAGAGCTGGACGCGCTTTACCGGCATTTCGGAAACGCTGCTGATGGCCTGCATCACCCCGGTGGAGCTGGACCATGCCCACACCCGCTTCTGCTTCACCCAGCCGCGCGCCCAGGCCGAGGGCGAGCGGGCCGGCATCGCCCGCGCCATCATCCGCGATATCTGCAAGCAGTATGACCAGGACAAGGTGGTGTGGGACCGGCAGAAGTTCGAGCCCAACCCGATCATCTGCGAGGGCGACGGTCCGATCGCCCAGTTCCGCAAATTCTACGCCCGCTATTATGTCGAGGGCGAGGGGCGCCCGCCCGTGCGGGCCCAGGGCTGAGGCGATGGCAGGCGCCAGCCCCCTCGACACGCAGGATGCGCTGGGGCTGGCCGGGCTTGTCCGGCGCGGCGAAGTGGCCCCGCTGGAACTGCTGGAAGAAGCGATCGGGCGCGCCGAGGCGCTCGATCCGCAGTTCCATTTCCTCGCCCAGCGCCATTATGATTATGGCCGCGCGGCGATTGCCCGCGGCCTGCCGCAGGGGCCCTTCACCGGCGTGCCCTGGCTGCTGAAGGACCTGAACACCCATATCGCCGGCCTGCCGAGCGAAGGGGGCAGTCGCTTCTATCAGGGACAGCTTGCGGCCGAGACATCCGAGCTGGTGCGCCGCATCGAGCGGGCCGGCTTCGTCGTCTTCGGCAAGACCACCACGCCCGAATTCGGCCTTTCCGGCACCACCGAGAACCGCCTCACCGGCGCCACGCGCAATCCCTGGAACCCGGCCCATATCGCCGGCGGTTCCTCGGGCGGGGCGGCGGTGGCGGTGGCAGCGGGCGTGCTGCCGGCCGCCCATGCCACAGATGGCGGTGGCTCGATCCGCATTCCGGCGGCCTGCTGCGGCCTGTTCGGCCTGAAGCCCAGCCGTGGGCGCGTGCCGATGGGCCCGCCGCGCAGCGAGGGCTGGGGCGGGCTGGCCACCCACCATGCGATCACCCGCAGCGTGCGCGACAGCGCGGCGATCCTCGATGCCACCTGGGGGGCAGAGCCGGGCGCGCGCTATGCTGCGCCCACGCCCGAGCGGCCCTTCCTGGCCGAAGTGACCCGGCCCCCCCGCGCCTTGCGCATCGCCCTGATGACCGCCCCTTTCGCCGGATCGCCGGTGGCGGCGCCATGCGTGGCGGCAACCAGGGCCGCGGCGGCCCTGTGCGAGCGCCTGGGCCACCATGTCGAGGAAGCCGCGCCGGCGATCGACGGGGCGGCGCTGGGGGCGGCCTCTTTTGCCATTCTGGGCGGCTCGATCGCCGCCGATGTGGCCGACCGGGCGGCAGCCACCGGCCTCGATCCGGCCGCCTTGCTGGAGCCGATCACGCTGGCCTTCATCGCCTATGGCAAGGGCTTTTCGGCCATGGATTATGCCCGCGCCAATGCCACTTTCCAGGCCGCCGCGCTGACCATGGCGCGTTTCCTCGAAACCTACGACGTGATCCTCAGCCCCACGCTGGCCAGCCCGCCGCTGGCGCTGGGGGAGATCAGCCTGTCGCCGGGTGTGGGCATGGATGTGTGGGGGCAGCGCGCGGGCGCCTTTGCCGCCTTCACCGGCATTGCCAACATGACCGGGCAGCCGGCGATGTCCTTGCCGCTGGCGATGTCGGACGGGGGGCTGCCGATCGGCGTGCAGGTGTTGGGCCGCTATGGCGAGGAAGGGCTGCTGCTGCGCCTGGCCGGCCAGATCGAGCAGGCCGCGCCCTGGGTCCTGCGGCGCCCGCCGGCGGCGGCTTGAGCGAAAGGATGGGGGTGCTGGCAGGCGCTCTGGGGTTGTTGGGCCTGTTTGGCCTGGCCGGGCTGGCAGCGGTGCGCCAGCCTTGCGCGCCGGGGCGGGCGGGCGCCCGGGTGCGGGCGCTGGGCCTGCTGGGGCTGGGCGGGATCGCCGGTTTCTGGATCGATGGCGCCGGCGCCATGGGGGCGGCCGGCGCGCTGTCCTTGTGGAACCACCAGAACCTGCGCCTGGCGCGCTGGGCCTGGCCGGGCTGGAGCTTTCTTGCCGGCGCGGCGGTGGTGCTGGCCCGGCTGCCAGAGCTGGCGCAGGGCTGATCGCCGGCCGCCTCAGTCTTCCAGATCGGGCGCCCAGGCCACCCCGTTGATATGCGCGCCGCCATCGACGAACAGCGTGTTGCCCGTGAGATAGCGCGCGTCCTCGCTGGCGAGAAACACCGCCACGCCGGCAATATCGGCGGCAGGATCGCCCAGCCGGCCCATCGGATTGGCGGCATGGATGCGTTCGATCATGCCCGGCTGGCCGGCCATCACCAGCCTTGTGGAAGCGGCCATCGCCGCCGGGCAGATCATGTTGCAGCAGATGCCCAGCGGCGCCCATTCGCGCGCGGCGGTGCGGGTGTAGGCGCGCATGGCTTCCTTGGCGGCGTTGTAGTCGGCGCTGCCCATATGGGCGTTCACCCCGTTCAGCGAGGCCATGTTGATCACCCGGCCCCAGTGCTGCGCCTTCATGTGGGGCAGGGCGGCTTCCATTGTCCATTTGGCGGCAAACAGGGCCATGCGCAAAGAGGCCTCGAACACCGCATCGCTCTTGGCCTCGATGCGGGCCATGCCCTGGCTGGCCCAGGCATTGTTGACGAGGATATCCACAGGGCCGGCCTCGGCCATCATGGCCAGAACGGCGGCGCGATCGGTCACGTCCACGGGCAGGAAGCGGGCCTGGTGCCCGGCGGCGCGGATGTCTTGCGCGCAGGCGTTGCCGCGCGCGGCATCATATTCGGCGACGATCACGCTGGCGCCTTGTGCGGCCATGCGCTGGGCCATGGCGCGGCCAATGCCATCGCCCGCCCCGGTGATCAGCGCCGTGCGGCCGGCGAGGGTGCCTGTCATCTCTTGCTCTCCACGATAGGTGTTGGCTTGCGCCTTCGAGATTGCGCAAATTTATTTGCCGTAAATTATGAAATGCGTATAAAAATGCAAATTATAAAACGCAAATATCGTATGGAGGTGGAATGATGCGTGGATTGCAGGGCAAAGTGGCGATCGTGGCCGGGGGTGGGCGGGGCATTGGCGCTGCCACCGCCCGGCGCCTTGCCGAGGAAGGGGCCGCGGTGGTGATCGGCGATCTGCTGGTCGATCTGGCGGGGGAGGTGGCCAGCACGATCGTGGCGGCGGGCGGCCGCGCGCTGGCCGTGCCGCTGGATGGCACCGATGCCGCCTCGCAAGGGGCCATTGTGGCGGCGGCCTGCAGCCATTTCGGCGGGCTTGATATCTATCACTCGAATCTGGCCGGCGGCACCGAGGGCGATATCGATGCCCTGAACTGCCCCGTGGAAGTGCTGGAAAAGAGCTTTGCCATCAACACCAAGAGCCATTTCCTGGCGACCCAGGCGGCGCTGCCCGCGCTGCTGGAACGCGGCGGCGGGGCGATGATCTACACCTCTTCGGGCGCCGCGGCCGCCGGCGCACCCTGGCAGGTGGCCTATCCGATGACGAAGAACGCCATCCACGCGCTGGCCCGCCATGTGGCGGCCAAATGGGGCAAGCAGGGCATTCGCGCCAATGTCATCTGCCCGGGGCTGGTGTTGACGGAAGCGGCGCAGATGCACCTGACCGATGCCTATCGGGAGCAGGGGCTGAAGGCCATTCCGCACAAGCGGCTGGGCAAGGCGGAGGATATTGCCGCGGCCGTCACCTTCCTTGCCTCGGAAGATGGCGAATGGGTCAACGGGCAGGTGTGGCACGTCAACGGCGGCAACATCAAGCGCGACTGATCGGGCGCTGCGCCGGCCTGCCCATGCAAGGCCGGCGCAGCCGCACTCAGAAGGCGGTGGCGCCGCCATCGACCACCAGCGGGTGGCCGGTGACGAAGCTGGCCTCGTCGGAACACAGCCACAGCACCGCCGCGGCAATCTCGCGCGCTTCGCCCATGCGGCCCAGCGGGGTCAGGCTGTCCATCGTCTTGCGGATGTCGGGATTGGCGGCCAGCGGCGCGGTCATCGGTGTTTCGATCACCCCCGGGCACACGGCGTTGACGCGAATGCCCCCCTTGGCCCAGCGCAGCGCGCCATGGCGCGTGAGGCCCACCACGCCATGCTTGGTGGCGGTGTAGGCCGGCTGCATGCCATTGCCCACCAGCCCGTTGATCGAGGCGGTGTTGACGATGGCCCCCTTGCCCTGGCGCAGCATGATCGCCGATTGCTCGCGCATGCAATACATCACGCCCGACAGGTTGACAGAAAGGCTGAGCGCCCAGGCCTCATCCTGATATTCATCGCTGCCGATGCGGTTGATGCCGGCATTGTTGTGGGCAAAATCCAGCCGGCCATAGGCGGCTTCGGCGCGGGCCATCAGCGCTTTCACTTCGGCGGCATCGCCCACGTTGCAATGCTGGTAGAGGGCCTTGCCGCCGGCGGCGGTGATCATCTCCACCGTTTCGGCGCCGCCGGCATCGTTGACATCCGACACCACCACCGCCGCGCCCGAGGCGGCAAAGGCGATGGCCGTGGCCCGCCCGATGCCACCACTGGCACCGGTGACCACCGCGACCTTGCCGTCAAAATCATATGTCATGCAGCCTCTCCGAGTAATGCGTAGATTTATGGTTCATCATTAACGCAAATATCGGAAGATAAGGCAAATGAAATGCGCATTCGCGAATGGATGGGCCCGGCAGGGCGCGGTCTGGCCCGGCCCGGCCGTTGCTGTCAGGCCGCGCGGGCGCCGGGGCGGCGGTCGATGGTGGCGTGAATGCCGTTCACCCGGTCGCGGAATTCGCCGGCGCGGGCGCGCGGGTGGTAGAACTGGCGATACCAGATGCGCTCCTTGTGGAAGGGGCCGTCATCGGGGATCTGCAGGATGGAGAGGGCCGGCTCCTTGTGCTGCCACAGCTCGAAATCCTGCGCGAAAGCCTCCAGCGCCACATCCTGATAGCTGCGGGCCATGGCGATGCCGGCGGCATCGGCCGGGCCATCGGCCACCTTTACCATCAGCCCATACCACACGCGTACCATGCCATCTTCCACCGGCGTGTGGCAGATCATGATGACCGAGGGGTGTTCCCCTTCCATGCGCGAGAGGAGGATGCCGGGGCCGGTATACCAAGTGTCGGTGGCGAGCACGGCGGCGGTGTCGGAAACCAGCGTGCGATGGCCCGAGCCGAAGCGCTGCATGATCACGTGATCGGCAAATTCATTCTCGAAATAGAGGATGTCGCGGCTGCCGTGAACGGGGATGAAATGGGCGATGTCGGCCATGTTGTCGAGGATTTCCTGCGGGTGGACCGGCAGCGTGCCCAGCGCATCGATCCGCCAGCGCACCCAGCCCGCTGTCTCGCCATCCCATTCGGCAAAGGCGGGCAGGTCGAATTCGGGCGCGGCGCCTTCCTCATCGTGCCACATCCACAGGCAGCCGGCCCGCTCTGCCACCGGGAAGGTCTTGATGCAGGCCGCCTTGGGCACGCCGCGGGTGGCATAGGGGATATCGTCGCACTGGCCTTCGGGGGTGAAGCGCCAGCCATGGCCGGGGCAGCGGATCGCCTCGCCATCGATCTGGTTGCCATCGCGCACGATATAGGAAGTGGTGTTGCGGCCGATATGCACGCGCATGTGCGGGCAATAGGCATCCACCAGATAGGCCTTGCCGCTTTGGCCGCGATAGGCAACGAATTCACGCCCGAAGAAACGCAGCGGCACCGGCTTGTCGGCGATATCGCTGCTCTGGGCGATCATGAACCATCCGCGCGGGAAGGTGTGCGGGCCCAGCCCATAGTCGGCGGTGGTGGCCATCTGTCTCTCTCCTTGGCTTGTGCCCGGGCGCGGCCATGCGCGGCGGGGGTGTGCAAGGGAGGTTAGATGGGCCGGCGCCGCAGGGGCTTTGACGGCGATCAAGATCCTCGACGAATGCGTCTATATTCTTCCATTTTTCTACGCAAACAAATGTGGTTTGGCGCTTTTATGCCGCTTCCTCGTCGTCTTCCTGGATGGCGCGGGCGGTGATCCGGGCCATGCGGGCGTTGTATTTCAGCGTCTTCACCGCGATCGAGGTTTCGATATGCTGCACGCCCGCAATCGCCAGTATGCGGTCCGAGGCCAGCTCGATCAGATAGTCCAGCTCGTCGAACAGGCACAGCGCCAGGATGTTGAACTGGCCCATGGTGATCATCACCGCATTGATCAGCGGCATGTCGGCGATCTCGCGGGCGATCTCGCGCACGCGCTGCACATCGGCCTGCACGCTGATGAAGGCAAGGCGCGACCGGTCGATCGTGTTGAAGCTGGTGATGGCGGTGAAGGCGATCAGCCCATCCTGCTGCAGGCGCTTGATGCGCCCGCGCACGGTGCCTTCGGTCACGCCCAGCTCGCTGGCCACCTTGCGGTTGGAGACGCGCGCATCGCGCGAGAGCAGGGTGATCAGCTCGCGGTCGAGCTCGTCGATCTGGACAAGGGCCATGGCGTTATCCCGTGCTCAGCTCTTCGCCTCGATGGGGGCGACATCGAACTGGTATTTGACGATATCGACGACCACCGAGGGCACCAGCGCGCGAATGCCATCGACCTGCGAGAACTTGTCGAGCAGCAGGCCGGGCAGGTCTTCCAGCCCGTGCAGCGCCACCAGCATGTCGATATCGTAGCGGCCGGTGACGAGATGGGTGGCAAACACCTCGGGAAATTCGGCCAGGGCGGCGGCCACCTGCGAGGCCGGCCGGCCATCCACCTCGACCATCACCCGCATCAGGCAGTTGAAGCCATGGGCGGAAAAATCCGACACCGCCACCACGCGCAGCTGGTTGGCCTCTTCCATGCGGCGGATGCGCGAGGAGACGGTAGTGGCCGTCAGCCCCAGCAGTTCGGCGATCTGCTGGTTGGAGGCGCGGCCATGGGTGCGCAGGTGCTCGATGATCTTGCGGTCGATGGCGTCAAGCGGGATGGATTGTGTCATGATAGCCAGCGGGCCCCCTTCATCGGCAAGACCTGCGCGGCCCTGCGCTCCGCGTCAACTGTAATATGCGTTAATTTAAAGCGGATCGGCTGCGCGAATGCGGTATGATACGGGGGAGCACCCAGCCGCATTCGCGCGAAAGAGGAAAAAGCGGGCTCAGTCGAAATTGGCCTGCCCGCCATCGAGCGGGATCGTGGCGCCGGTGAGATAGGACAGATCCGCCCCGCACAGGGCCACCACCGCCCGGCCGATATCCTCTTCCAGCCGGCCGATCCGCCCCAGGGGAATGGTGCGGAAGAAGGCTTCGGCTTCCTCGGGATTGTTGGCGATCCACCATTTGAGGCCGGGGGATTCGGCATGGGGGGCAATCGCCAGCACGCGGATGTTCTCGCGCCCCCATTCGGCGGCCGCGGCCCGGGTAAGCGCGCGGATCGCCTGCTTCACCGCCCCATAGGCGCCATAGCCCGACATATCCCAGCGGATGCCGGCCGAGGAGGCCAGGTTGATGATCGTGCCGCCGCCGCGGGCGGCCATCTGCGGGCGGGCCAGCTTCATCAGCCGGAAACTGGCCAGCGGGCCGGATTCAAAACCGCCGAGGAAGGCCTCGTCGCTCACTTCGCTCAGCTGGCCGTTGGGCACTTCCTGCGCATTGTTGACGAGGATATCGAGCCCGCCCCAGGCCTGGGCCTGGGCCATGGCCGCCGCAATGTCGGCCGCTGCGCGCACGTTGCAGGCAAGGGCCCGGGCGCTGCCGCCGCGCGCGGTGATGTCGGCCGCGGCCCGTTCCACCTTGTCCAGCGTGCGGCCGGCCAGGATCACGTCTGCGCCCGCTGCCGCCAGCGCCGAGGCAATACCCAGCCCCACCCCCTGCCCGGCGCCGGTGACCAGCGCCCGTTTGCCGCCCAGATCGGTCATGGTCTCAATCCTTCCTGCCTGTCAGCCGGCGCGCTGGCGCAGCATGTCGAGCGCCACATCGGTGATCATGTCTTCCTGGCCGCCCACCATCTTGCGCCGGCCCAGCTCGACGAGGATCTCGCGCGTGTCGATGCCATATTCGGCGGCCGCTTTCTCGGCATGGCGCAGGAAGCTGGAATAGATGCCGGCATAGCCCAGCGTCAGCGTCTCGCGGTCCACCCGCACGGGGCGGTCCTGCAGGGGGCGCACGAGGTCTTCGGCGGCATCCATCAGCGCCATCACGTCGCAGCCGTGGTTCCAGCCCTTGCGGTTGGCCGCGGCAATGAACACCTCCAGCGGCGCATTGCCGGCGCCCGCGCCCATGCCCGCCAGGCTGGCATCGATGCGCATGGCGCCCTGCTGCGCCGCCACGATGCTGTTGGCCACGCCCAGCGAGAGGTTGTGATGGGCATGGATGCCGCGCTGGGTTTCGGGCTTCAGCGCGCGGTCATAGGCCTCCAGCCGGGCCGTCACCCCATCCATGTCGAGCGCGCCGCCGCTGTCGGTGACGTAGACGCAATGCGCGCCATAGCTTTCCATCAGCGCGGCCTGTTCGGCGAGGCGTTCGGGCGCGATCATGTGGCTCATCATCAGGAAGCCGGCAACATCCATGCCCAGATCGCGGGCGATGCCGATATGCTGACGGCTGACATCCGCCTCGGTGCAATGGGTGGCCACGCGCACCGAGCGCACGCCGATCGCATGGGCGCGCTTCAGCTCCTCCACCGTGCCCACGCCGGGCAGGATCAGCGTGGTCAGCACCGCGCGCTCCAGCACTTCGGCCACCGCTTCCAGCCATTCCCAATCGGTGTGGGCGCCAAAGCCATAGTTGAAGCTGGCGCCCGACAGACCATCGCCATGGGCCACCTCGATGGCATCCACGCCGGCCGCATCCAGCGCGCGGGCGATCGCGCGCACGGCATCCAGGCCATACATGTGGCGCACGGCATGCATGCCATCGCGCAGGGTGACATCCTGGATATAGAGCCGGTCGCCGGCGTCTGCGTTGAAGCGCGGGGGGGTGGCGCTGGCCATCATGCGTTCTCCTGGCGGGCGAGGCGGCGCTGGGCGATGCGCTCTGCGGTGGCCTTGGCGGCGGCGGTCATGATGTCGAGATTGCCGGAATAGGGGGGCAGATAATCGCCCGCGCCTTCCACTTCCAGCAGGATCATCGTCTTCAGCCCCCTGAACTGGCCGAGGCCGGGGATGGTGAGCGGGTTGTTGTCGCCAAAGCGTTCGAACTGCACTTCCTGCTTCAGCCGATAGCCGGGCACATAGGCCTGCACCTCGGCCACCATGGCGGCAACGCTGGCGCGGATCTCTTCCTCGCTGGCCCCTTCCGACAGGGTGAAGACGGTGTCGCGCATGATCATCGGCGGCTCGGCCGGGTTGAGGATGATGATCGCCTTGCCCTTCGCAGCGCCGCCCACGGCCTCGATGGCGCGGGCGGTGGTGCGGGTGAACTCGTCGATATTGGCGCGCGTGCCCGGCCCTGCCGAGCGCGAGGAGACACTGGCGACGATCTCGGCATAATGCACCCTGGCCACGCGGCTGACCGCGGCCACCATCGGGATCGTGGCCTGCCCGCCGCAGGTCACCATGTTGACATTGGTGGCATCGGGGTTGGCATCCATGTTCACCGGCGGCACGATGAAGGGGCCAATGGCCGCCGGCGTCAGATCGACCACATGCTTGCCATCGGCGCGCAGGGCCTCGTCGTGCAGCTTGTGGGCATAGGCGCTGGTGGCATCGAAGACGATGCCGATCTCGGCGTAGCAGGGCAGGGCCTTCAGCCCCTCCAGCCCTTCATGGGTGGTGGCGATGCCATGTTCGCGGGCCCTGGCCAGCCCTTCGGAGGCGGCATCGATGCCCACCACCGCGGCCAGTTCCATGTTCTGGGGATATTTGATCATCTTCATCATCAGATCGGTGCCGATGTTGCCCGATCCGATGATGGCGGCCTTGACCCGTTCCATCAGCCTTCCATCCTTACACAAAGCGGGCGGCGCAGCGGCCGATGGGGCCCTGCCTGCCGCTCAGAACCATTTCGAAGTGATCGCCGGGCGCGGCCGGCGCCAGCGGCACCAGGCTGCCCGACAGAATGATGTCGCCGGCATCCAGGGTGACGCCATGGGCGCCCAGCGTGTTGGCCAGCCAGGCCACCGCCGCTGCCGGATCGCCCTGCACGGCATGGCCGAAGCCTTCGCTCAGCGGCGCGCCATTCTTGCTGACGGCGACATGCAGGCCGGGCAGATCGAGCCCTGCCGGATCCAGCCGCTCCTCGCCCAGCACGAAGACCCCGCAGGAGGCATTGTCGGCCACGGTGTCGACAATGCCGATCTGCCAGTTGTCGATCCGCGAATCGACGATCTCGAAACAGGGGGCAATGCTGGCGGTGGCCGCCAGCACATCGGCCGCGGTAATCCCCGGCCCGTTGAGGCTGTGCTTCAGGATGAAGGCGATCTCGGCCTCGGCGCGCGGGGCGATCAGGCCATGGGCGGCGATGTCGATCCGGCCCTGCACCGCCATCCGGTCGGTCAGGAAGCCGAAATCGGGCTGGTGCACGCCCAGCATGTCCTGCACCGCCTTGCTGGTCACGCCGATCTTCTTGCCCACCACCTTTTCGCCCCGCGCGCGGCGATGGCCAAGGAAGGCCAGGCTGATGGCATAGGCATCCTCGATGGTAAGCGAGGGATCGGCCGCGCTGATCGGCGCGATGGTGCGGCGCGCTTCCATCGCCGCGAACAGGGCAAGGCCCAGTTCGGCCGTGCGCGCGGTGCTGGCAGCGGCGTGGCTCATGCCCGCGCCTTCAGGAAATCGAGCGTATAGGCGTTGAATTCGGCGGCGCGTTCCACCTGCACCCAATGGCCCGTGCGGGCAAAGGTGATGGCGCGCACATCGGCGCAGGCATCCAGCAGCAGGGCGGCATGGCTGGCCGGGCAGAAGGCATCCTCGCGCCCCCACAGCACGAAGACCGGCGCCGTGATCTCGCCCAGCCGCGGCGACAGATCCGGCGTGCGCATGCGCACCAGCACCTCCTTGGGCTGGCTGCTGGCCACGGCAAAGCGTTCGGCCACCAGCGCGTCGGTGATCAGCCCGTGGGCATCGGGGTGCAGCAGGTTGGCGATCAGCCGCTGCTGTTCGGCCAGGTTGAAATCCGGCCCGCCGAAGGAGGAGACCATGCCGGCAATCCCCGGCATGGCAAAATAGGCCTCGCGCGGGGCCAGGCAGCCCGGTGCCATCAGCACCAGCGCGCGGGCCAGGCCGGGCCGATCCAGCGCGGCCTGGATGGCAATGCCGCCGCCCAGCGAATTGCCGACCAGGATCGCCTCTGCAATCCCGTGCAGGTCCAGCGCTTCCAGCAGCGTGTCGGTGAACAGCTGCAGCGTGTAGTCGATCCCGTCCGGCTTCGAGGACGCGCCATAGCCGATGAGATCGGGCAGGATCACGCGGTAGCCGGCCGCCACGAAGGCCTCGATGTTCTGGCGGAAATTGGAAGCGCCCGAAGCGCCCGGCCCGCTGCCGTGGATGAACACCACCGCCGGCCCCGCGCCCGCTTCCTGCAGCACGATGCTGTGCCCGCCAGACAACCGATGCGTTGTTTTGGTCAATGTCGTCATGTGTTGTTGTCTCACAGGAAGTTGAAGCTTGGTTGGTGGCCGAGAGCGGTGTTGACGAGGTCGCTGGCGCGGTTGTTGGGGTCGTTGGCGACGTGTGCGCGGCCGGCGTTGAGGTCGAGCCAGGGCTGGATGATGGGGCTTG
>DASRYE010000343.1:0-15255 GCA_035653915.1 Novosphingobium sp.
CCGGGGTCGCGCCCCGCGCCGCCGCCGCGCTTTGCCCCGGCCAAGCCGCTGGGCAAGGGACTGGGCAGGGGGCATGCGATGCCGCATGTGCTGTCCCTGCCGGGGCTCGAAGGGGTGATTGGCGCCGATGCCCGCGGCCTGGTGGCGCAATTCGGCCCGGCGCGGCTGGATGTGCATGAAGGCGAGGCGCAAAAGCTGCAATTTGCCGGCGAGGCCTGCGTGCTCGATGTCTATCTCTATCCGGGCGAAGGGGGCGGGCCGGCGCGCGCCACCTATGTCGATGCCCGCCGCGCCAGCGATGGCCGCGATGTGGACAGGGCCGGCTGCGTGGCCGCGCTGAAGCGGCGCTGAGCTTTCCTAACGCTGGCTGAAAATCCGGTTCATCGCGCGCTCAGGCGGGGCTGCGCATGGTGGCGGCACCGGGGGAAATGCCAGACGTAAGGATCGATGATGCCACTCTTTTCCCCTCGCGCCGCGCCGCCCGGCGCCGATGCCCCGCTGCACCCGCGCCTTGATGCCGATACGGTGGATGCGCTGCTGGCGATCGATGCCGATCTGGCCGCGCCCGGCGCCGAATGGGCCGAATTTGTTGGCGAGGCGGTGTCGCACTGGCTGGTGGAGCAGCGCGCGCCGGCAGGTGATCTCGATGTTGCCAAAACCCGCTGGCTGCTGCGCCGGATCGATCGCGGCGGGCAGGTGCAATCGCGCGCGGCCTTGCTGTTGCTGCAGCGCTGCGTGGTGCGGGCGCGCCGCGTTTCGGGTGAGCTGATGGCCTATCTGCGCCGGCAGGAAGAGGATCTGCGCTTGCCGCTGGCCGCCTGAAAGGGGCGGCCAGCGGTGGCTGCAGGCGGTGCTTACACCGTGAAGCTTTCGCCGCAGCCGCAGCTGCCCTTGGCGTTGGGGTTGGCAAAGACGAAGCCGGCGGAAAAATCATCTTCCACCCAATCCATCGTGCTGCCCACCAGATAGAGCACGCTGGCGCTGTCGATGAAGAACAGGCCGCCGGCCGTCTCGATCCGCTCGTCAAGCGGGCTGGCCGCGCTGACGTAATCGACCGAATAGGCAAGGCCCGAGCAGCCCCGGCGCGGAGTGGACAGCTTGACGCCGATCGTGCCTTCGGGCGCCTCGGCCATCAGCCGGCCGATGCGCGCCTCGGCATTGGCGGTGAGGGCAACGGCGGCCGGGCGGGGCCGGCGCGGCGTTTGGGTGGGCACGGCGGCATCGCTCATCACAGCATCCCCAGTTCGAGGCGGGCCTCATCGCTCATCTTGGCCGGATCCCATGGCGGATCCCACACCAGGCTCACTTCGCAATCGCGCACGCCGGGCACGGCGGCCACGCGCATCTCCACTTCGCCGGGCATCGATTCGGCCACCGGGCAGTGGGGGGTGGTCAGCGTCATGGTGATGCTGGCCGCGCCCTCCGCAGTGATCTCCACGCCATAGATCAGGCCCAGCTCGTAAATGTTCACCGGGATCTCGGGGTCGTAGATCTCCTTCAGCGCGCCCACCACGCCTTCATAGAGCGCGCCGCCCGGCTCATGCGCGGCAAGGCCAGTGGGCTGCTGGGCGATGAAGCCTTCCAGATAATCCTTCTTGCGGGCCAGCGTGTCGGCCGGGTTTTCCGCCGGCGCATCGGCCTGATCCACCCGCGCGCGGGGCGGGGTGGGGGCGGCGTTCACTTCCTCCACCGTGAAGCGGGGCTTTTCGCTCTCGCTCATCCGAAGATCCTTTTCGTCCGTTCGATGCCGGCCAGAAGCGCGGCGATATCGCTGTCGTCACTATAGAGGCCGAAGCTGGCCCGGGCGGTGGCGGGCACGCCCAGATGGGCCATCAGCGGCTGGGCGCAATGGTGGCCGGCGCGGATGGCCACGCCTGCCTCGTCGAGGATGGTGCCCAGATCATGCGGGTGCACGCCTTCCAGCTCGAAGGAGACGATGCCCGCGCTGTCGTCCGGCCCGAACAGACGAACGCTGTTCATCGCCGCCAGTTCCCCGCGCAGGCGCCGCACCAGCCTGGCCTCATGGGCGTGGATGGCGCCAAGGCCGATGGTTTCCACATAATCGATCGCCGCGGCCAGCCCCAGCGCTTCAACGATCGCCGGCGTGCCGGCCTCGAAGCGGGTGGGGGCGGGGGCATAGGTGGTCTTCTCGAAGCTCACCCGGTCGATCATCGAGCCGCCGCCCTGCCAGGCGGGCATCCCGGCGAGAATGTCGGCCCGGGCCCACAAGGCGCCAATGCCGGTGGGGCCATACAGCTTGTGGGCGGAAAAGGCATAGAAATCGCAGCCCAGCGCTGCCACATCCACCTTCAGCCGCGGCACCGCCTGGCAGCCATCGATCAGCACTTTGGCGCCCACCGCATGGCCCAGCGCCACCGCCCGCTGCACATCCAGCACGCTGCCCAGCACGTTCGACACATGGGCAAAGGCCACCAGCTTGTGCGCCGGCGTCAGCAGGTTTTCGGCGGCATCAAGGTCGATCCGGCCATCTGCCGTCAGCGGGCAGACATCGATGGCAAAGCCGATCTTCTCCTGGATCAGCTGCCAGGGCACGATGTTCGAATGATGCTCCAGCGTGGAAAGCAGGATGCGATCGCCCGCCCGCAGGTTGGCCATGCCCCAGCTATAGGCCACCAGATTGATCGCCTCGGTGGCGCCGCGGGTGAAGACGATCTCCTCCTCCGCCCCGCCGATGAAGCTGGCCACCCGGCGGCGCGCGGCCTCATAGGCCAGCGTCATCTCGGCCGAGCGGGCATAGACGCCGCGGTGCACGGTGGCATAATCGGCCCCCATGGCGCGGGCGCAGGCCTCGATCACGGCGCGCGGCTTTTGCGCGGTGGCGCCGGAATCAAGATAGTGCCACGGCCGCCCATCGGCGGTGACAAGGCCGGGGAAATCGGCGCGGATGGCGGCCAGGTCCAGCGGTTCGGCCAGGGTCACAGCACCGCCTCCAGCGCCTGTTGCGCCAGCGCGCGCAGATGGTCCTCTTCCTCGGCGCCTTCCAGCGCTTCGGCGATGAAGCCCTGCAGCATCAGCGCCTTGGCGGTTTCCGGCGCAATGCCGCGGGCGGCCATGTAGAACAGGCCGTTGGCATCCAGCTCGCCGATCGCGCAGCCATGGGCGCATTTCACGTCGTCGGCGTGGATTTCCAGCTCGGGCCGGGCATTGGCGGTGGCGGTGCGATCCAGCAGCATGGCGCGCACGCTCTGCTCGCCATCGGTGCCATCGGCGCCCTTGGCGACATAGACCTTGCCAAGGCAAGTGACGGTGCCGGTGCCGCCAGCGGCCTGGCGCACGACCTGCCGGCTGGTGGCCTTGCCCTCCATGTGGCGCACGGTGGCGATGATCTCGGCGGTCTCGCCGCTGCCGGCGATCTGCACCGCGCCCAGCGTGAAATCGGCGCCTTCATGCAGTGTCACGTCGAGCTCCACCCGGCCATAGGCGCCGCCCGCGTTCAGCACATGGAGCACCGCGCTGGCGCCCGCTTCCAGCGTGAGGGCGAGGCGCGTGATGCCGCCGCCTGTCTGCACGATGGCGCGCGCATGGTGGCCGCCTGCGCCCACCACCACCGCCTCGGCCTCGGCCAGCGGCCACAGCTTTTCCAGCGCGGCCAGATCGGCATAGCGCCAATCCTCCGCCTTGCGGGTGGGCAGGGGCGCCAGCGCGCTCATGCCGCCACATCCTCATAGCCGTGCTCTTCCAGCTCCAGCGCCAGTTCGGGCCCGCCGCTCTTCACGATGCGCCCGCCCGCCAGCACATGGACGAAATCGGGCTTCACGTAATCGAGCAGGCGCTGATAATGGGTGATCAGCAGCACCGCCTTGTCGGGCTTCCTCATGATGGCATTGATGCCTTCGCCGCAGATGCGCAGCGCATCAATGTCGAGGCCGCTGTCGGTCTCGTCCAGAATCGCCAGTTTGGGGTCGAGGATGCCCATCTGCACCATCTCGGCGCGCTTCTTCTCGCCGCCGGAAAAGCCCACGTTCACCGGGCGCTTCAGCATCTCCATGTCCATCTTGAGAAGGGCTGCCTTCTCGCGCGCGATCTTCAGGAAGGCGCCGCCCGAGAGCGGCTCTTCCCCGCGCAGCTTGCGCTGGCTGTTCAGCGCCTCGCGCAGGAACTGCAGGTTCGAGACGCCGGGGATCTCCACCGGATACTGAAAGCCCAGGAACAGGCCGGCCGCAGCCCGCTCGTGCGGCTCCAGCGCGAAGAGATCGGCGCCGTTGAACGTGGCCGAACCTTCCGTCACCTCATAGCCCGGGCGGCCGCCCAGCACATAGCCGGTGGTGGATTTGCCCGCGCCATTGGGCCCCATGATGGCATGCACCTCGCCCGCGTTGATGGAGAGCGAAAGGCCCTTGAGGATCGGCTTGTCCGCGATGGCGGCGTGGAGGTTTTCAATTTTCAGCATCAGCCGACACTTCCTTCAAGACTAATTCCCAGCAGCTTCTGCGCTTCCACGGCAAATTCCATGGGCAGCTGCTGCAACACTTCCTTGGCAAAGCCGTTGACGATGAGCGCCACCGCCGCCTCGGTATCCAGCCCGCGCTGCTGCGCGTAGAACAGCTGGTCGTCGGAGATCTTGCTGGTGGTGGCTTCATGCTCGATGGTGGCGGTGGGGTTCCTCACCTCGATATAGGGCACGGTGTGGGCGCCGCATTCCTTGCCCAGCAGCAGCGAATCGCACTGGGTGAAGTTGCGCACGCCCTCGGCGGCCGCGCCCACGCGCACCAGGCCGCGATAGGTGTTCTGCGACTTGCCGGCGCTGATCCCCTTGGAGATGATGGTGGAGCGGCTGCCGCGCCCGTTGTGGATCATCTTGGTGCCGGTGTCGGCCTGCTGGTAATTGTTGGTGACGGCGACGGAATAGAACTCGCCCACCGAATCCTCGCCATTGAGCACGCAGGAGGGGTATTTCCAGGTGATGGCGCTGCCGGTTTCCACCTGCGTCCAGCTCACCTTCGATCGCGCGCCCTGGCACAGCGCCCGCTTCGTCACGAAATTGTAGATGCCGCCCTTGCCCTGCGCATCGCCCGGATACCAGTTCTGCACGGTGGAATATTTGATCTCGGCATCATCCAGCGCCACCAGCTCCACCACGGCGGCATGCAACTGGTTCTCGTCGCGCTGGGGGGCGGTGCAGCCTTCGAGATAGGACACATAGGCGCCCTTGTCGGCCACGATCAGCGTGCGTTCGAACTGGCCGGTGTTCTCCGCATTGATGCGGAAATAGGTGGACAGCTCCATCGGGCAGCGCACGCCCTCGGGGATGTAGACGAAGGTGCCATCGGAGAAGACCGCGCAATTGAGAGCGGCGAAGAAATTGTCGGCCATGGGCACCACGCGGCCCAGCCACTTCTTCACCAGCTCGGGATATTCGCGGATCGCCTCGGAGATCGAGCGGAAGATGACGCCGGCCGCTTCCAGTTCCTTGCGGAAGGTGGTGGCCACCGACACGCTGTCGAACACCGCATCCACCGCCACCTTGCGGGCGCCTTCCACGCCTGCCAGCACCTTCTGCTCTTCCAGCGGAATGCCCAGCTTCTCGTAGACGCGCAGGATTTCCGGGTCCACCTCGTCCAGGCTCTTGGGGCCGTCCTTCTGCTTGGGCGCGGCCCAGTAATAGGCGTTCTGGTAATCGATCGGCGGCACGTTCAGCTTGGCCCAGTCGGGCATCGGCATGGTCAGCCAGTGGCGATAGGCCTTCAGGCGCCATTCCAGCATCCATTCCGGCTCGTCCTTCTTGGCCGAAATGAAGCGGACGGTGTCTTCCGACAGGCCCTTGGGGCCATATTCCTGCTCGATATCGGCCACCCAGCCGTGTTCGTATTCCGCCACTTTCTGGGCGGCCTCGCGCGCGGCCTGGTCTTTCAGGGCGCCATCGGCGGGGGTTTCGGTGTCGATCGGCTGGGTCATTGCATTGCTTCCATCATCTTGTCGGGCGCGGGCACCGGCAGGCAGGCCAGCCGGCTGAGCGGCACCCCTGCCAGCGCGCCGCGCAGCGCCTCGTTCACCACCGGCCAGTGCGGGCGCACCGAGCAGCCCTGTTCCAGCGCGCATTCCTGCTTGGCCGTGTCGACACAGGTCGCCAGCGCGATCGGCCCTTCCACCGCCTCGACGATCTCGGCCAGGCTGATGGCCGCTGCCGGCCGCGCCAGCCTGAGGCCGCCGCCCACGCCCCGCGTGGATTTGAGCAGCCCTGCCACCACCAGCCGGCTCACCAGCTTTTGCACCGTGGGCGCGGGCAGGCCGGTTTCCTCCGCCAGCAGGCCGGCATTGAGGTGCGGGCGGCGCTGGCCGGCGCTTTCGGCGGCGAGGCGCGCGGCGCTGCCGCAATGGCGGGCGGCGGCCACCATCGTCACCACGGCATAATCGGCCATACTCGACAAGCGCATCGCAGGCGGCTTTCGCGGGCGGTGGAACACGGGCGCGCTTGGCGCGCGCCGACGGCTAAACTGGATCGGATCGGTCCACATTCTATCTAGGCGCGTTGGGGGCAGATGGCAACCGTCTGCATGGCAGGGGTTGGCGCGAAGGGGGGCCTGCCGGCAAGCGGGCATAAAAAAGCGGCCTTTCCAAAAGGAAAGGCCGCCAGAGTTTCGAGAACTCGGGCCAGGCGGCACGAGCCCTTCGGGTCGCAATGGGGGTGTAGGGCAGGAGGAAGCGGCAAAACTTGTAGATACTCGTCACCCTCCGAAACGGAGCCGACAAAGCAGACGATTGCACCATTTTTTGTTCCTCCCTGTTGCAGCGCAGCGACGGTGCCCATGGGCCTGTGGCGGGCTGCCCTATCGGGCAATCCGCCGCGGGCGGGTTTTGGCCACTTTCTCCGGCTATGCCCGCCGTTGCCTTGCGGGCCCGGCAGGGCCATAGGCGAATCGCATGTACTATGCCCTTTTGCGCCCGTTGCTGTTCCGCCTGGATGCGGAACGTGCCCATGGCCTGTCGATCGCCGCGCTGAAATGCCTGCCGCTGGGCAGGGCCTGCCGGGGCGCGCAAAGCCCGCTGGCGATCAGCGTGGCGGGCATCACCTTTCCCAATCCGCTGGGCATGGCGGCCGGCTTCGACAAGGATGCCGAAGTGCCCGACCAGCTGCTGGGGCTGGGCTTCGGCTTTGCCGAGGCGGGCTCGATCACGCCGCTGCCGCAGGAGGGCAATGCGCGCCCGCGCCTGTTCCGCCTGGCCGAGGACCGGGCGGTGATCAACCGCATGGGCTTCAACAACCACGGCGCCGAGGCGGCGCTGGCGCGGCTGGAGATGCGCAAGGGGCTTGGCGGGGTGGTGGGCATCAACATTGGTGCCAACAAGGATTCGGCCGATCGCATCGCCGATTATGCCACCATGGCCCGGCTGATGGCGCCCCATGCCAGCTATCTGGCGGTGAATGTGTCCAGCCCCAACACGCCGGGCCTGCGCGCGCTGCAGGATGAAAAGGCGCTGGCCGACCTGTTGGACGGGGTGATCGCCGCGCGCGATGAAACGGGCTGCGCGCCGCCGGTGTTCCTGAAAGTGGCGCCCGACCTGCTGCCGGCCGATATCGACGCGATTGCCCGCCTCGCCATCGAGAAGCGGCTGGGCGCGTTGATCGTGGCCAACACCACCATCTCGCGCCCGCCGCTGCGCAGCCGCCATGCCGGCGAGGGCGGCGGCCTTTCCGGCGCGCCGCTGAAGGAACTGGCGCTGGAACGCCTGCGCGATTTCCGCAAGGCGACGGGCGGCGCGGTGCCGCTGGTGGGCGTGGGCGGCATTGCCACTGCCGAGGATGCCTGGCAGCGCATCCGTGCAGGCGCCAGCCTGGTGCAGCTGTACAGCGCGATGGTCTATGCCGGGCCCGGCCTTGCCCGCCAGATCACCCGCGGGCTGGAAAAGCGCATGCTTGCCGAGGGCTTTGCCTGCCTGGCCGATGCAGTGGGCACAGCCTGAGGGCGTATGCCCGGTAGCGGCGGGCGCTGCGTAAACAATATGCTAAATCCTTGGCGCTAGGCTCTTAACCATGCTTGTTCTGCCGGCTGTGCGGGCCTAGACAGGTATATATCACGAGCAGTCGGGCGGGGGGCGTTCGAACTGTCAGGGGGAACGGGCGCCAGCGTGCAACTTTCCGATTTCGATTCGTCTGCCAATATCGTCGCCCTGTTTCTCGCGCGGGCCGCGGCGCTGGGTGACAGGCCTTTTCTCTGGGCGAAGCAGGATGGGCGCTGGCAATCTGTCAGCTGGGCCGAGGCGGCGCGCCAGATGTGCCTGCTGGCCGAAGCGCTGGCCGGGCTGGGGCTGAAGCCGGGTGAGCGGGTGATGCTGGTTTCGGAAAACCGGCCGGAATGGTGCATCAGCGATCTGGCGATCATGGCGGCCGGCTGCATCAGCGTGCCTACCTACACCACCAATACCGAGCGCGATCATCTCCACATCCTGGAAAATTCCGGCGCGCGGGCGGTGATCGTCTCCTCGGCGCGGCTGGCGCGGCCACTGTTGCCGGCGGTGCTGCGGGCGGGCAAGGCCGATCATGTGATCAGCTTCGAGCCGCTGCGCCCGGCCCAGGCCAGCACGGTGGAATATCACGACTGGGCCGCGCTGGTGGCCGGCGATGCGGCAGCGGCGATGGCGGCGGTGGAAGCGCGCATGGCCCGGATCACCCGCCAGGATATCGCCTGCATCATCTACACCAGCGGCACCGGCGGTGCCCCGCGCGGCGTGCCGCAGCACCATGGCGCGCTGCTGCACAATGTGGATGGCACCGCGCGCATCATCGCCGAGGATTTTGGCTGGGAAGAGGAAGTCTTCCTCTCCTTCCTGCCGCTTTCCCATTCCTATGAGCATACCGGCGGGCAGTTCCTGCCGATCGGCCTTGGCGGGCAGATCTGGTATGCCGAAGGGCTGGAGAAGCTGGCCAGCAACATTGAGGAAGCGCGGCCGACCATCATGATCGTCGTGCCGCGCCTGTTCGAGGTGCTGCGCACGCGGATCATCAAGCAGATCGAGAAGCAGGGCGCGCTGGCTCGCCTGCTGATGGAAAAGGCGGTGCAGATGTCGCTGCGCCACCAGCAGGGCCGGCGGCACCTGTTCGATGGCGCGCTGAACATGGTGCTGGAACGCACGCTGCGCCCCAAGATCCGCGCGCGCTTTGGCGGGCGGATGAAGGCGCTGGTGTCGGGCGGGGCGCCGCTCAACCCGGAGGTGGGCACTTTCTTCGAGGCGATGGGCATGACCTTGCTGCAAGGCTATGGCCAGACCGAAAGCGGCCCTGTGATCAGCGTGGGCCGGCCGGGCGCCGGGCTGAAGATGGACACGGTGGGCCCGCCCTTGCGCAACACGCAGGTGAAGATCGCCGGCGATGGCGAGATCCTGGTGGCGGGCGAGCTGGTGATGCAGGGCTATTGGCGCAACGAGGCGGAAACCGCGAAAACCATCCAGGATGGCTGGCTGCACACCGGCGACATCGGCGAGATCGACGCGGTTGGCCGCATCCGCATCACCGATCGCAAGAAGGACATGATCGTCAACGACAAGGGCGACAATATCTCGCCCCAGAAGCTGGAGGGCATGCTGACCCTGCAGCCCGAGATCGCCCAGGCGATGGTGATCGGCGACCGGCGGCCCTATGTGGTGGGGCTGATCGTGCCCGATGCGGAATGGGCGCTGGATTGGGCGCGCAGCCAGGATGTGCGCTTCGACATGCGCAGCCTGCAGGATCTGCCGGCCTTCCGCAGCGCCATGCGCGCCGCGATCGACCGGGTGAACGCGGATCTGTCGGTGATCGAGAAGCTGCGCCAGTTCACCTTTGCCGAGGAGCCCTTCTCGATCGACAATGGCGAGATGACGCCTTCGCTGAAGATCCGCCGCCACAAGCTGAAGGAGCGTTATGGCGAGCGGCTGGAAGGGCTGTATCGCAGCTAGGCGAAGGCTGGGCGAGGGGGCCGGGGGCCCCTCGCGCCGGAAGTTCAGGCGGCTTCCTTCTCCACCCATTCGGGATAGAACCAGGGCTCGCGGGTGGACCAGCCGGGGGCAGTGGCAGCCGCCTCGCTGATCGATTGCAGCAGGCGCTTGCGGCGTTCGGGGCGGATCTGCGGCAGGGCCGCCGCCGCGCAGAAGGCCGAGGGCAGCCAGGGGCGCACATCGGCGCCCAGCAGCCGTTCGTAAAGAAAGCGGAACGGGGCAAAGCCCGAGAGCTTGTCCTGCGCCAGATCGAAAGCGGTGAGGCGGATGAGCTTGCCCATGAAGCTTTCCAGGCTTTCCATGCCGGGCACGGCCGGCCCGCCATGCGCCGGGATCGCCCCGCGCAGGCCCTTCAGTTCCTGATAGAGCACATACTGGCTGCGGATCGAGGCGGCCTCGAGCGCATCGCGCGCCCACAGCTTGAAGGCATCCTGCCGGCCCAGCCCCACATCAAGGCTGCGCTTGATGTAGCGCTGTTCGCAAGGGGTGAAGCCGGCAAATTCCCGCAGCTCCGCGATCGCCAGCGATGCCATTCCAGTGTGGGCCATGTTCCGATTCCTTGGCATGGGGCGTTTTGCCCTTTGCAAGAAACCTTGTGCCCGAAAGCCGTTATCAGCCCGTTAACCCTGCCCCCGGCGGCAAGCCAGAGGAAGGGCTTATGGATTGGCAAGATTGTGGTGCCGGGGCAGGGGCGCTGGCCCCCGCCTGTTCAGATCAGGCCGGCCAGCGGGCTGGAAGGATCGGCATATTTGCGCGTGGCCATGCGGCCCGACAGATAGGCCTCGCGGCCCGCTTCCACCGCCAGCTTCATGGCGCGGGCCATGCGGATGGGGTCTTTCGCCTCGGCGATGGCGGTGTTCATCAGCACGCCGTCCACGCCCAGCTCCATGGCGATGGCGGCATCGCTGGCGGTGCCAACGCCGGCATCCACCAGCACCGGCACCTTGGCGCCTTCGACGATGAGGCGGATCGTCACCCGGTTCTGGATGCCAAGGCCAGAGCCGATCGGCGCGCCCAGCGGCATGATCGCCACCGCACCCGCCTCTTCCAGCTGTTTGGCGGCAATCGGATCATCCACGCAATAGACCATGGGCAGGAAGCCTTCCCTGGCCAGCACTTCGGTGGCCTTCAGCGTCTCGCGCATGTCGGGGTAGAGGGTGCGCGCCTCGCCCAGCACTTCCAGCTTGACGAGATCCCAGCCGCCCGCCTCGCGCGCCAGGCGCAGGGTGCGGATGGCATCGTCAGCCGTGAAGCAGCCGGCGGTGTTGGGCAGGTAGGTGATCTTCTTGGGGTCGATGAAGTCGGTCAGCATCGGCGCTGCGGGATCGGCGATGTTGACCCGGCGCACCGCCACGGTGACGATCTCGGCGCCCGAGGCTTCGAGAGCGGCGGCGTTCTGCGCGAAATCGCGGTATTTGCCGGTGCCGACGATCAGGCGGCTGCGGAAGGTCCGCCCGGCCACGCTCCAGCTGTCATCCGCGCTCACCTCGCCACCTCCCACAAAATGCACGATTTCCAGAATGTCGCCGGCGTTGAGCGCCACATCGGCCAGGGTAGAGCGCGGCACGATGGCGCCATTGCGTTCCACTGCCACCTTGGCGGGGTTGAGGCCGATATCGGCCACCAGCTCGGCCACGGAGGCACCGGCGCGGATACGGCGCGGCTCGCCGTTCACCGTCAGCGAAATTGCGTCTGTCATGCCGGGCCACATGGACGCTGGGGCGGCCAGCGTCAACTCAACATGGGGCGCGGCGGGTTAATGCGCGTGGCGCAGGTTGCGCAGATGGGCCATGGCCAGCAGCAGCACGCCGGGGATGGTGAAGCCGGCTTCCAGCGGGCCGTGGGGGGCCAGCACGCCGGCGCTCATCAGGGCAAGGCCGGCAAGGCCCAGCAGCAGCAGGCCCGGCTGGCGATGGCGCGCAGCCCCCACGCCCAGCCCCAGCGCGCCCACCGCCACGGCCAGCATCAGCCCATATTCATGGATGCGCGGATCAAGCAGGGCGGTGCCCAGGGTGCTGGTGGCCAAAGCGCCGGTGCCGACGGCAGTGGCGCCCAGGCCCAGCACCGCGGCCAGCGCCAGCCCCGCCACGCAATGCACCGCGCAAGCGGCCGACAGGGCGATGCCCAGGCGATCGACGCCGCGGCGAATCAGGGAAGGGTGGGCAGCCATGGCCCGCATGTATGTTACATTATAACATTTCGCAAGGGGCGGGCGGCTGGTCGTGCGCCAGCTTGCCATCCGGGCGCCAAGGCGGCACACAGCGCGCCATGAGCAGCAAGCGTTCCGGCACCGTTCTTTCCTTCCCCCATGGCGCGGCGCGGCGGCGCGGCTTGCCGGCGCTCTTGGCGCTGTGGCTGGCGGTGGTGGCCGCGCTGGTGGTGGCGATCGTGGTGGTGGGGGGCATCACGCGGCTGACCGAATCGGGCCTGTCGATCACCGAGTGGAAGCCTTTGTCGGGCATTGTGCCGCCGCTGAACGAGGCGGCCTGGGCGGCCGAATTTGCCCATTATCGCCAGATCGACCAATATGGCGCGGTGCATGCGGGCATGACGCTGGCCCAGTTCAAGGGCATTTTCTTCTGGGAATATATCCACCGCGTGCTGGGCCGGGTGATTGGCATGGCGGTGTTGGTGCCGCTGGTGTGGTTTGCCTGGCGGCGGCACATTCCTGCCGGCTATGGCTGGCGGCTGCTGGCGCTGCTGGCGTTGATCGGGCTGCAGGGCACGCTGGGCTGGCTGATGGTGGCATCGGGCCTGAAGCCGGGGATGACGGAAGTGGCGCCGCTGTGGCTGATGGCGCATCTGTTGACGGCGCTGTTCACGCTGGCCGGGCTGGTGTGGACGGCGCTGGATCTGGTGGCGCTGGCGGGCCATGCCCGGGCGCGGCCGGCGCGGCTGACAGGGCTGGGCCTGCTGGCGCTGCTGGGGCTGTGGGTGCAGCTGGGCTTTGGCGCGCTGATGGCGGGCCTGCGCGCCGGCCGGGTGACGGACCAGTGGCCGCTGATGAACGGCAGCTTCTGGCCCGGCGCCACCCAGCCGCGCGCCAGCCTGCTGGCCTATCTCACCGCCGATCCGCAGATTGTCCATTTCATCCATCGCTGGTGGGCCTGGGGCGTGGTGGCGCTGCTGGTGGTGCTGGCGCGGCGGGTGAAGGCGGCCGGCGCGCGCGGGGCGGCGTTTGCCATCCATTGCGCCTTTGGCACGCAGGTGCTGCTGGGCATTGCCACGGTGATGGCGGGCGTGCCGGTGTGGCTGGGGGTGTTGCACCAGCTGGTGGGCGCGCTGCTGGTGGTGAGCGTGGTGTGGGGCGTGCATGCGCTGGGGCGCCGGGGATGAACGGGCAGGGGGCCGCGCTGATCTGGTGCCCCTTTGCCGATGAGGCGAGCGCGGCCGCGGTGGCAGGCGCGCTGCTGGACGAAGGGCTGGTGGCCTGCGTGAACATTCTGCCGGCGGTGCGCTCGCTCTATATATGGCAGGGCGCGCGCGGCGAAGGCGCCGAAGTGGGCGCCCTGTTCAAGACCCGCGCCGATCTGCTGGAGGCCGCGATTGCCCGGATCGCCGCGCTGCATCCTTATGAGGCGCCGGCCGTGGTGGGCTGGCATTGCGATGGCGCGGCAGCGCCCACGCTGGCCTGGCTGGGGGCGCTGACGGGCGGCTGAATGAGCACGGTATTATTTTACCACCTCCGGAGCCCGCGGAAATCTTGACTCTGACGGCCATTTGCAGGATTAGGCGCGCCATCTGCCCGCCGGCATCCCCGGCGGGCTTGTTATTGAAACAGGAAGCCAAGCCATGAAGGCGCTCACCAAGGTGACCCAGTCGGCCAAGCCGGCAGAGGTCGAGAAGAAGTGGCATCTTATTGATGCCGATGGGCTGGTGGTCGGCCGTGTTGCCGTGATCATCGCCAATATCCTGCGCGGCAAGCACAAGCCCAGCTTCACCCCCCATGTCGATTGCGGCGATCACGTTGTGGTGATCAACGCCGACAAGGTGAAGTTCACCGGCAACAAGCTGAAGCAGCAGACCTACTACAAGCACACCGGCTATGCCGGCGGCATCAAGGAAGTGACCGCCGACAAGGTGCTGGCTGGCCGCTTCCCCGAGCGCGTGCTGGAAAAGGCGGTTGAGCGCATGATCCCGCGCGGGCCGCTGGGCCGTGCGCAGATGCGCGCCCTGCACCTCTACGCCGGGGCCGAGCACCCGCATGCCGGCAACCAGCCCGAAGTGCTGGATGTGGCCGCCCGCAATCGCAAGAACAAGGTTGGCGCGTAATGTCTGAAGAATTCTCCGCTCTCGCCGATCTCGGCACCGATCTGGGCGCGCCTGCTGCTCCTTCGGCCCCTGCTGCCCCGCTGCGCGAACGCGAAGTCGATGCCCAGGGCCGCTCCTATGCCACCGGCCGCCGCAAGGATGCCGTGGCCCGCGTGTGGATCAAGCCCGGCACCGGCAAGATCACCGTCAACGGCCGCGACCAGGAAGTGTATTTCGCACGCCCCACGCTGCGCCTGGTGATCAACCAGCCCTTCGGCATTGCCGATCGTTCGGGCCAGTATGATGTCGTCTGCACCGTCAAGGGCGGCGGCCTCTCGGGCCAGGCTGGCGCTGTGAAGCATGGCATCGCCCAGGCGCTCGCCAAGTTCGAGCCTGCCCTGCGCAGCACCGTGAAGGCGGCCGGCTTCCTCACCCGCGACCCGCGCGTGGTGGAACGCAAGAAGTATGGCCGCGCCAAGGCCCGCCGGAGCTTCCAGTTCAGCAAGCGCTGATCTGGCCGGATTGCCTTTGGCATGCGGAAGAAGGGGGCGGCAACGCCCCCTTTTTTCGTATGTGCGCCGCGCGGCCATCGGGCATGCGCGGCGGGGCCGCGGGGCTTTGCCAGCAGATGCGGTATCTGACGGAGATTTTGGAAAAATTTTCAGGGGGTGATTCTGGGCTCTGGCGGTGCGGGTGCATCTGCGGCGTGGTGAAGGCCTCATTAAACCTGTTTAAAAACAGTAGTTTGGTTGTGATCTTCATAAAAATGCAAAAAGTTGGTTGACCGACTCGAGGGTGGGGCTTAGAGGGCGCTTCACCGACGCGGTGACGCCGAAACGAGGCGCTACTGGGGAGGTCGCCAAGATGATTGGATGCTCTGAGCCCTGGCTCTAAAGGCTGGGAGGGATGAGTGTCCTGTTAATTTGTTTTGGTATGTTAGATCTTTGACATTGTTGTTTTTGATGAAGGGACATGTGGGCGACGGCGCCTGCGCCTTGGGGTCTTTGGGCTCGAGGTTGCAGTTTAAAGTAAGCCGGTTGTCTGTATGTCCTTCGTATCCATTACGTTTGACAA
>DASRYE010000344.1:0-4536 GCA_035653915.1 Novosphingobium sp.
CGGGCGCGGCGGGCGGCACGGCGGCGGTGATCGCCGCGGCCGAAGGCGCCCGGGTGCTGGTGCTGGAAAAGATGCCGATCGCCGGCGGCACCACCGCCAAATCGGGCGGCGTGTGCTGGATCTTCAACAATTTCGTGCTGCGCGAACAGGGGCTTGTCGATGCCCGCGAAGATGCGCTGAAATATGCCGTGCGCTATGGCTTTCCGCGCCAGTATGATCCGGCCAGCCCGACGCTGGGGCTGGATCCGGTGCGCTTTGGCACGATCGCGGCCTTTTACGACCACGGCGCGCCGGCGATCGACCGGCTGCGCGAGCTGGATGCGGTGCAGTTCAAGCAGTTCCGCATGTTTGCCGTGAACCACCCGGCGCCCGATTATGCCGACCACCTGCCCGAGAACAAGGTGCCCCAGGGCCGCTGCCTGGAGCCGGCGGTGGGTTCGGGTTCGGGCTCGGGCGGGGGCAGCCTGGCCACCCAGCTGCGCGGCTGGCTCGACAAGCGCGGCGTGCCGGTGCTGCTGAACACCCGCGTCACCCGGATCCTCAAGGATGGCACTGGCCGCGTGGTGGGCGTGGAAGCGCAGCAGGGCGGCAAGACCATCCGCGTGAAGGCGGCCAGGGGCGTGATCTTCGGCTCGGGCGGCTATTCGCACAATGTGGATCTGTGCAACCTGCACCAGCCCTTCGTCTATGGCACCTGCTCGCTGCCCGGCTCCACCGGTGATTTCATCCCCATGGCAGAGGCGGCCGGCGCGCGCATGGGCACGCTGTCGTATGGCTGGCGCAGCCAGGTGGTGCTGGGCGAGGCGCTGGCCAGCCGCGGCGTGGGGCTGGGCGCCTTTGTGCTGCCGGGCGATTCGATGATCCTGGTGAACAAATACGGCAAGCGCGTCGTCAACGAGAAGCGCGACTATAACGACCGCACCCAGGCCCATTTCCCCTATGATCCGGCGCGGGAGGAATATCCCAACCACCTGTTGTTCATGCTGTTCGACGAGCGCTCGATCGATGCTTTTGGCGGCGCTTTCCCCTTCCCGGCCAACAAGGGCGAGCAGCCCCATCTGGTGGAAGGGGCGACATGGGAGGAACTGTCCGCCAAGGTGGATGCCCAGCTGGCCGGCTGGAGCGGGCGCACCGGCGGTGTGCGCCTGGCCCCCACCTTCAGCGCGACGACGCAGGACACCGTGGCCCGCTTCAACGCCTATGCCCGCGCCGGCAAGGATCCGGAACAGGGCCGCGGCGATTATCTCTACGACAAGGAGTGGCACCTGCTGTTCAGCGCCCGGCGCGAGGGCACGCGGTTCCCGGCCAATCCCTATCCCAATCCGGTGATGCACCCCTTTGCCGACAAGGGCCCCTATTACTGCATCATCCTTGGCCCCGGCACGCTGGATACCGCCGGCGGCCCGCAAGTGAACGGCCATGCCCAGGTGCTGGCCGCCGATGGCACGCCCATTCCCGGCCTCTATGGCGCGGGCAACTGCATCTCGGCGCCGTCGGGCCAGGCCTATCTGGGGGCCGGCGGCACGATCGGGCCGGCGCTCACTTTCGGCTATATCGCCGCCAAGCACGCGATGGGCAAGGCATGAAGACGCTGTTCACTGTCATCAGCGCGGCAGGGCTTGCCGCGCTGGCCCCGGCAGCGGGGGCAGAGGCACCCGCCGGCTCGCTGTTCGCCAGCAAGATCGCGCCGATCTTCGCCAGCAATTGCGCCGTGTGCCACCTCACCGGCGAGGAAGCCGGGCGCATGTCGCTGGTGCCCGAACAGGTGATCGCCTCCACTGTCAACGTGCCGGTGAACGAGGCGCCCGGGCTCACCCGCATCGTGCCGGGCAAGCCCGATGAGAGCTATCTCGTGATGAAGCTGGAAGGCACGCAGGTGGCCCATGGCGGCACCGGCGCGCGCATGCCCTTTGGCGCTGCCCCCCTCTCGCCGGCCGAGATCGCGCTTGTCCGCCAGTGGATCAGGGAAGGCGCGAAGCCTTGAGATGAGGCGGCGCCGGCCCTCTCACACCAACCCCAGATCCACCGGCACGGCGCCGGGGAACACGCGGGCGATCTGGCTGGGGGAAAGTCCGTATTGCCGGGCCAGCAACCCGCCGATCAGCGCGCGATAATCGGTCAGCACCGGCAGGTCGCGGTTCTGGTTCAGCGTGTCGGCGCCGATCCGCACCTGCGGGCCGGCCATGCGCCCGCCCCGCACGCTGCCGCCCAGCACCCAATAGATGCTGCCATGGCCATGATCGGTGCCCTTGTCGCCATTCTCGCGGAAGGTGCGGCCAAATTCGGAAACGACGACCACCGTTGTCGTGCGCCATGCGGCAGGGCCGATCTCCTCGGCAAAGCCGGCCAGTGCCCGGCCCAGCTCGCCGATGCGGCCGGCCAGATAGCCCTGCGCGCCGCCCTGGTTCACATGCGTGTCCCAGCCGCCCACATCGACGAAGGCCAGGTTGTAGGTCTGGCGCATCAGCACGCCGATGCGCCGCGCGGCCAGTTCAAAGCCGCGCGCGCTGATCGCCCCGCGGCCGGCGGCGGTCATTTCCTCGGCGATGGTGCGGTAGACGGTGTCGCGCACGGCAAAGCCGGTGTCGACCGCCGCTGCCAGATCCACCCCGGCCAGATGCTGGCCGGCATACATCTGGCGCACAAGGCCGGCCTGCCGCGCATCGAGCGCCGGCTTGCCATTGCCGGCCAGGGCAATGTTGGGCACCATCGCCCCGCCGCGAAAGACCAGCGGCAATTGCTCGGTAAAGGCGATGGCGCTGGCGCTGGCGCCCAGCACGCCGGCCAGCCGCGCCATGAAGCCCGAACCATAATCGCGCGTGGCCCCCAGTGGCTGGCCCAGCTCGATGGTGTCCTGCGTCTCGAAATGGCTGCGGCTCATGTCCTCGGTGCCGGCAAAGGGCACGAAGGCGATCTGGCCGGCCTGCCACAGCGGCAGGATGCTGTCCTTCAGCGCCGGGTGCAGGCCCCAGTCGGCATCCAGCGGCAGGGCGGCATCGGCATTGGCCGGGTCTGGTCGGGCCAATGCCAGCGTGGGGCGGGCCTGATGGTAGAAATCGCTGGCGACAGGGGCGATGATGTTAGCCGCATCATAGGCCCCGCGCAAGAACACCACCAGCAGGCGGTTGCCCCCTGCCGCGGGCGCGGCAAAGGCGTGACCGGCCAGCAGGGCGGGGGCGGCGAGGGCGGCTTTCAGCAGATCGCGGCGGGCAGGGGGCATCATCGTCTCCTCATCGCTCAGCGGCGCATGAAATCGGGCGAGGCCAGGTAGAGCATGTTCCATTCCTGCGGGCTGGTGGCCCTGGCCAGCACGGCGCGGGTCTGCGCGCTGGCCAGGCGCGGCCCCTGGGCAAACCACAGGGCGTTCTGCAATTGCGGGAAGGCGGGCTGTTCGGCGCTGCCGGCGCTGCGCGGGCGGAACAGGCCGGCCGAACCGCTGCCGATGGCGCGGGCGATCTCGAAACGGATCTCCATCTGGCCGGGCCCTGTCCAGGCGGCGGCGGCCAGCGGATAGCCATCGGGCGTCTCGTGCTCATAAAGCCCCTCGCCCATGCGCGAGAGCCAGCCGATGATCGGATCGGCGTTGAGGATCACCCGGCTGTCCGGCCCTGTGCTATCGCCATAGGCATAGCGCACCGCCGACAGCACATAATGCACCGGATCCTTGAAGCCCTGCCCCAGCGAGGCGCGATATTCCGCGCTGGCAAACAGCGCCTGCAGCACCGCATCGATGCGCCCGTCGCTGTGCTGCCAGGCGCTGGCCATGCTGTCCACCAGCGCTGGCGAGGGGGGCTGGCCCAGCATGTAGGTGGCGATCTGCGCCGAGACATGGCGGGCAGTGGCCGGCGCATGGGCCAGCATGTCGAGCGCCTGCTCCACCTCGGCAAAGCCCTGCCCGCGGATGGTGCGGCCCATGAACTGCTTGTCGCCGAAATCGTGGCGGGCGGGGTTGAACTCGAACAGGCCGCGGCGGATGTAGAGCGGCTGGAGGTTGGGCGCCAGGCGCGGCCCATCGCCTTGCAGCCGCACGCCAACGCCGGTGAGGATGCGGGCCAGCTCCTGCACATCCTTCTGGCTGTAGCCCGAACCCACCCCCAGCGTGTGCAGCTCCATGATCTCGCGGGCATAGTTCTCGTTGATGTGGCCGGCAGCGTTCTGGTCGTTGTCGAGATATTGCAGCATGGCCGGCGCTGTCAGGCTGGCGCGCAGCAGATCGGCAAAGCGGCCCAGCGCATGGGCGCGCAGGGCATCGTCATAATCGCCCAGCAGCGCGCGGATCTCGCGCTTGCGGGCATGGACGCTGAAATGATTGCCCCAGAACCAGGCCATCTGCTCCTGCAGCTGGAAGGGGGAATAAAGATCGCGCAGGATGGCGCGCGTCTGCGCCTCGCGGGCAAGATCGTTCATCGCCTGCTGCCAGGCCTTGTCGGCGGCCTTCTTGGCGTCGGGATCGGCGATCTGGTTGATGGCGCGGCGCTGGCTGGCCATGTCGGCGGCGATGTCGGCGGCGTTTTCGCGCTGGATGCGCATGGCCGC
>DASRYE010000345.1:0-4485 GCA_035653915.1 Novosphingobium sp.
TGCCAGTGCCGCCGCCAGTGCCGCGATCGCCGCCATGGGCCAGGGGCTGGGCCCGGATGTGCTGGCGGCCTGCCGCGCGCTGTTCGACGAGGCGCAGCGCGCGCTTGCCGCTGCCGTGCCGCCGCTGGCGACGGAGCTGGCCTATGGCCCCGATGCCCGCCACCGGCTGGACCTTTATGGCGAGGCTGGCGGGGCGCTGAAGCCGGTGCTGCTGTTCGTGCATGGCGGCGGCTTTGTCCAGGGCGACAAGGGCGGGCCGGCCGAGCAATGGGCCAATGCCGCGGTGGGCCGCATGGCCGCGCGCCAGGGCTGGATCGGCGCGGTGATGAACTATCGCCTGGCGCCCGATCATGGCTGGCCGGCCGGCAGCGAGGATGTTGCCGCCGCCATTGCCTTCCTGCGCCGCGAAGGGGCGGCCCATGGCGGCGATCCGGCGCGGATCTTCGTGATGGGCACATCGGCGGGCGCGGTGCATGTGGCCGGCTTCCTGCGGCTGCGGGCGGATCATGGCGATCTGGTGCGCGGCGCCATCCTGCTTTCCGGCCTCTATGGCTATGCGCCGATCGACCCGCGCGACGAGCGCTATTATGGCCCGGCCGCCACCTATGCCGACAAGGTGCCGCTGGCCGCGGTGGCCAGCACCGGCCTGCCGCTGCTGGTGGCCTGCGCCCAGCATGATCCGGCGCGCTTCCAGGCCGAATTCCTCGGCCTCATGCAAGACCGGCTGGCCCGCCATGGCACCATGCCGCGCGGCGTGCTGCTGGCCGGCCACAACCACTACACAATGGCGATGCATCTGGGCACGGCAGACCGCCGGCTGGAAACCGAAATCGCCAGCTTTCTGGGAGAACATGCGTGATCGATCGTCGTTCCATGCTGGCCGGGGCCTCGGCCGCAGCCGCGCTTGCCGCCAGCCCCGTGCTGGCCCGGCCGGCCAAGGGCACAGCGCCTGTGGCCCCGCGCGCCTTCCCCAAGGGCTTCCTGTGGGGGGCGGCCACTGCCGGCCATCAGGTGGAAGGCAATAATGTCAACGCCGATGTCTGGGTGCTGGAGCATGTGCAGCCCACCATCTTTTCCGAACCCAGCGGCGATGCCTGCAACAGCTTCGCCCTGTGGGCGACAGACCTTGACCTTGCCAAAGCGATGGGCCTCACCGCCTATCGCTTCAGCCTGGAATGGCCGCGCATCGAGCCGGAGGAGGGCCTGTTCTCCATCGCCATGCTCGATCATTACAAGGCGATCATCGAGGGCGCCCGCGCGCGCGGCCTCACTCCTGTCGTCACCTTCAACCATTATACCACCCCGCGCTGGTTTGCCACGCGCGGCGGCTGGACGAACCCTGAGGCGCCCTCCTTCTTCGCCCGCTTCTGCGAGAAGGCGGCGCGGCATCTGGCCGCCCATATCGGCTATGCCACCACGCTGAACGAGCCGAACATCATGAACGTGCTGCGGGTGATCCTGCCGCCGCCGGTGTTCCAGCTGCAATCGGCGATGCTGGCGGCGGCCGCCAAGGCCAATGCCTGCGCCAAATTCGCCGCCGGCAATGCGATCGACCTGCCCGATATCAACATTGCCACCACCCATCTCATCGCCGGCCACAAGGCGGGCCGCGCGGCGATCAAGGCGGTGCGGCCGGATCTGCCGGTGGGCTGCTCGCTGTCCATGTTCGGCGACGAGGCGGTGGGGGCCAATTCGGTGATCGGCGGCATGCGGGCCGAACTGTATGGCCCGTGGCTGGAAGCGGTGCGCGGCGACGATTTCCTCGGCGTGCAGAATTACGAGCGCGTGCTGTGGGGTTCTGCCGGGCGCGTGCCGGCGCCCAAGGGGGCCGTGCTCAACCGCTCTGGCGGCGAGGTCTATGCGCCCTCGCTGGCGATGGCGGCGCGCTATGCCCATCAGGTCAGCGGCTGCCCGATCATGGTGACGGAACATGGCGTGGATACCACCGACGACACCATCCGCGCCGCGCTCATCCCGGCCGCCCTTGCCGAATTGCACAAGGCGATGGCCGAGGGGCTGCCGGTGCTGGGCTATGTCCACTGGTCGCTGATCGACAATTTCGAGTGGATTTCCGGCATGAAGGGCAAGCTGGGCCTGCATGCGGTCGATCCGGTCACTTTCGCGCGCACGCCCAAGCCCAGCGCCGGCGTGCTGGGGGCCATTGCCCGGGCCAATGCCGTGACTGCCTGAAGCTGGAAACGGGGAGAAGAATGATGCGCAAAAGCCTGATCACCGCGGCCTTTTCCCTGCTGGCCAGCCCGGCGCTGGCGGATATGCCGGCAATGGTGCCGGCAGCACCCGTGGCCGATCCGGCGGCGATCCCGCTGGCGCCCGGCATGGGCAGCCTTGCCAGCGAGGTGTGGGCCAGCGCCGGGGGCGATATGGTGGTGCGCAATGTCACCCGCCCCACGTTGACCCCGGTGCTGCCGGCGCCCGGCAAGGCCACGGGCGCTGCCGTGGTGGTGGCGCCGGGCGGGGCCTTCATGCTGCTGGCGATGGATCATGAAGGCTGGCAGGTGGCCCATTGGCTGGCCGATCATGGCATTGCCGCCTTCGTGCTGAAATACCGCCTGCTGCCAACGCCGGCCAACCCGGATGCGGCCGCGCGCGAGATGGGGGCGCGGGTGATGGCCTCGGTGAAGGATCCGTCGGCGCCGCCGGCGCTGTCCGATCCGGCCGCCACCGAGGATGCGCTGGCGGCGCTGAAGCTGGTGCGCGCGCGGGCCGGGCAATGGGGCGTGGATCCGGCGCGGGTGGGGATGATCGGCTTTTCCGCCGGGGCGATGACGGCGCTGAATGCTGCGCTCGCCAGCGATCCGGCGGCGCGGCCGGCGTTTTTCGGCTATGTCTATGGGCCGCAGCTGGCCGTGGCGGTGCCAGCCAAGGCGCCGCCGATGTTCGCCGCCATCGCTTTTGACGATTCGCTGTTCCCCAACCAGGGCTTTGCCGTGGAAACCGCCTGGCACAAGGCGGGCGTGCCGGTGGAGCTGCATGCCTATCAGGCGGGCGATCATGGCTTTGGCACGGGCAAGGCGGGCACCACCAGCACCGGCCTGCTGCCGCAGTTCCGCCTGTGGCTGGAGGCCAATGGCTGGCTGGCGGCCAAACCTTGAGCACTGGCACCATGCGCTCTAATGGATCCATTTGACGCCGATCAAGGACAGATGACACCATAAGCGGGATGCATCAGGGCAAGAGATTTGCTCTGGAGAGACAGATGCCCGATGCATTCCCGGCCCAACCGGCCGCAGGGGCAGGCCATGCCCTGCCGCCGATCCCCGGCACCACCCTGTTCGATGGCGATGCCGCCGCCAGGGGTTTTGCCCTGAACGCCATGTGCTATTCCTTCAACGAGGCGGCCAACCGCGCCGCTTTCCTCGCCGACGAGGACGCCTATTGTGCGCGCTTTGGCCTCACCGCGCCCCAGCGCAAGGCGATTGCCGATCGCGATGTGCTGGGCATGATCGCGGCCGGCGGCAACATCTACTACCTCGCCAAGCTGGCCGGCATCTTCCACCTCAACGTGCAGGATGTGGGCGCCATGCAGACCGGGCAGAGCGTGGAGGCCTTCAAGGCCATGCTGCAGGCGCAGGCCAGCGGGCAAACTTATGAACAGGCCGTTGAAGGGAGCTTTGCACATGGCTGAAATCGTTGGCGCTTATTTCACCAGCCATGTCCCCTCCATCGGCGGGGCGATCCACAAGGGGCTGCAGCAGGACCCCTACTGGAAGCCCTTCTTCGACGGCTATGCCCGCGTGCATGAATGGCTGGCCGAGGTGAAGCCCGATGTGGCGATCGTGTTCAACAACGATCACGGCCTCAACTTCTTCCTCGACAAGATGCCCACCTTTGCCGTGGGCGCGGCCCCTGAATACCACAATGCCGACGAGGGCTGGGGCCTGCCGCTCTACAAGAGTTTTGCCGGCCATGTGCCCTTGAGCTGGCACATCATCGAGCAACTGGTGGCCGACGAGTTCGACATCACCACCTGCCAGAAGATGCTGGTGGACCATGCGCTGTCGATCCCCTTCGAGCTGGCCTGGCCCGATGTCGATGCCTGGCCGGTGAAGATCGTGCCCTTTGCCATCAACACCGTGCAGCACCCGTTGCCCTCGGCCAAGCGCTGCCTGGCGCTGGGCCAGGCGGTGCACCGCGCGCTGCAGAGCTGGCAGGGGGATGAGCGCATCGTCATCATCGGCACCGGCGGCCTGTCGCACCAGCTGGATGGCGAGCGCGCCGGCTTCATGAACCGCGACTACGACCTCTTCTGCCTCGATCACCTCGCCACCGACCCCGCCGCGCTGACGAAGGACAGCGTGCACGAGATCGTGCGCCTGGCCGGCACGCAAGGGGTGGAGATCCTCAACTGGATCGCCGCGCGCGGGGCGCTGGGCGAACAGGCCGCGGAAATCCACCGCAACTATCACCTGCCGATCTCGAACACGGCCGGCGCCACCGTGCTGCTGGAACCGGCCTGAGGCGGCA
>DASRYE010000346.1:0-2321 GCA_035653915.1 Novosphingobium sp.
CGCTCACCGGCACCCGCCTCAGCGAGGCGCGCGCGCCGGTGCAAATCACCGCCTGAACCGCCCATCCGCTGGCTAATGCTTGACCGGCGCGCGGCCTGCCAATACCGACCTTGCCATGCACGATATCAAACTCATCCGCGAGAATCCGGAAACGTTCGATGCCGGCCTTGCCCGGCGCGGGCTGGCCCCGCAGGCGCAGGCGATTCTGGCGCTGGATAGCGCCGCGCGCGAGGCCAAGCTGGCCTTCGAAACCCGCAAGGCCGAGGCCAATGCCGCCAATGCCGAGATCGGCAAGGCGGCGCGATCGGGCGATGCGGCGCAGGTGGCCGCGCTGAAGGAAGCGGCGGCCGCCTTCAAGGCCGAACTGCCGGCGCTGGAAGCGGCCGTGGGCGAGGCATCGGCGCAGGTGGACGCGGTGCTGGCCGCCCTGCCCAACCTGCCGGCCGACGAAGTGCCCGAGGGCCCCGACGAGGCCGCCAATGTCGAGCAGAAGCGCTGGGGGGATCCTCGCCCCGCCGAGGGCGCGAAGGAGCATTTCGATATCGGCGCGCCGCTGGGCCTCGATTTCGAAAGCGCGCAGAAGGTGTCGGGCGCGCGCTTTGCCTATCTGCGCGGGCAGGTGGCGCGGCTGAACCGGGCGCTCGGCCAGTTCATGCTGGATACGCACACCACGCAATTCGGCTATCAGGAAGTGGCGCCGCCCGTGCTGGTGCGCGATGAAGCGCTGTTTGGCACCGCGCAGCTGCCGAAATTCGCCGAGGATCTGTTCCAGACCACCGATGGCCGCTGGCTGATCCCTACCGCCGAGGTCAGCCTCACCAACCTCGTGCGCGAGGCGATCCTGGCCGATGGCGATCTGCCCCTGCGCTTCACCGCCCTCACCCCCTGCTTCCGCAGCGAGGCGGGCGCGGCCGGGCGCGACACGCGCGGCCTGATCCGCCAGCACCAGTTCGACAAGGTGGAGATGGTCTCTGTCACCACGCCCGAGCAATCGGAGGCCGAGCACGAGCGGATGACGGGGGCTGCCGAACATATTCTGGAAAAGCTGGGCCTGCCCTATCGCCGCATGCTGCTGTGCAGCGGTGACATGGGCTTTTCCGCCCGCAAGACCTATGATCTGGAAGTGTGGCTGCCGGGCCAGGGCACCTATCGCGAGATTTCCTCCTGCTCCAATTGCGGCGATTTCCAGGCGCGGCGGATGGGCGCGCGCTATCGCCCGGCGGGCGAGAAGGGCACGCGCTTCCTCCACACGCTGAACGGCTCTGGCCTGGCGGTGGGCCGCACGCTGGTGGCGGTGCTGGAAAACTGGCAGAATGCCGATGGGTCGGTCACCGTGCCGCCGGTGCTGCTGCCCTATATGGGCGGGCTGACCGCGCTGCGCCCCTAACCTCCTCCTGCCACAAGGTTTTTCCATGCGCATCCTGCTTACCAACGATGATGGCATCAACGCCCCCGGCCTCAAGGTGCTGGAGGCGATCGCCCGCCAGCTGTCGGACGATATCTGGATCTGCGCGCCGGCCGAGGAACAGTCGGGCGCGGGCCACAGCCTCACCCTCACGCGGCCGGTGCGCCTGCGCCAGCACGACGAGCGGCGCTTCTCGGTATCCGGCACGCCCACCGATTCGGTGACGATGGCGCTGCGCAAGGTGCTGCCGGCCGCGCCCGATCTCATCCTCTCGGGCGTCAACCGCGGCGCTAACCTGGGTGATGACGTGACCTATTCGGGCACCGTTTCGGCGGCGATGGAAGGGGCGCTGGCGGGCATCCGCTCGATCGCGCTCAGCCAGGTCTATGCCAAGGAAGGGGTGGGCGATGCGGTCTCCTTCAGCGCGGCGCAAGGCTGGGGCGAGAAAGTGCTGCGCCCGCTGATCGAGGCGCCTTTTGCCCCCCGCACGCTGATCAACATCAACTTCCCGCCGATTGGCGCCGAAGCCGTGCAGGGCATCCGCGTGGTGCGCCAGGGCTTCCACGATTATGCCCGCGGCAGCGTGGTGGAAGGCACCGATCCGCGCGGCTACAAATATTTCTGGTTCGGCCTGCATGGCATCGAGCACACGCCCGGCCATGCCACCGATCTGGAAGCGATTGCCGATGGCTTCGTCTCGGTCAGCCCGCTGCAGCTCGATCTCACGCATGAGGGCTCGCTCGCCATGCTGGCCGGCCGGTTCACCGCGTGAGGCGGCAGGGGGCGTGTCTGCGGCGCTGTCGTCGGCGGTGGCGGCCGGTTCCGGGCGGGCCTTGGCGGGGCGGGCGCCTTTGCGCGGCGGCGGGGGCGCATCCGCCGCGGCTTGCCTGGGCAGCAGCGCCGGGATGATCAACAC
>DASRYE010000347.1:0-25977 GCA_035653915.1 Novosphingobium sp.
GCCCGGATCGCGGCCGCTCAGCGGCTCGGCCGGGCTGGTGATGAGGTCCATCGTCAATCTCCCCGCCCCGCCTGTGGCCAGCCGGGGAGCGGCGGCGCGGGGTCTGGCCCAAGGCTGGGCGCTTGGGGCTTTGGGGCAAACTGGCACTTGTGAGAGATTTCAGGCAGGCCTGCCGGTTTTGTGCGAATGCACCAGAAAACGCCTCACGCTTCCTCGTACAGCGCCCGCAGCACATGGCTGATATAGCGGCGCAGGCGCTCCATCCGCTCACCCTCGCCGAACACCGGCTTGTGCAGCAGCATGCCCATATGCGCCGTCAGCACCAGATCATTGGCCAGCTTCATCGCTTCCCAATGGCGGCGCCACTGGGGGAAGGCCTCGATCATCTCAGCCGTCCACACCGCATCGTAGCGGCAGGCGGCCGGCGTGAAGCAGCGCTCCAGCTCGGCATCGGTGCGCGCGGCCACGGCCAGTTCCAGATAGGCGGCATATTCGCTGGACTGCACCGATTGCCAGTGCAGATCGCAGGCGATTTCCACCAGCGTATCCTCGCCCCGCTCGCCAATGGCGGCGAAATAGGCTTCCAGAAAGCCGCGCATGCGCTGGTAGAAGACATGTTCCACCACCGCCTCCACCAGCGCCATGCGGGTGGGAAAATGATGGTGCATGGCCCCGCGCGAAACCTTGCAGCGCTCGGCCACGGCAGCGGTGGTGAGGCCGCCATAACCGGCCTCCACCAGGCGGATAACGCCCGCATCGATCAGCCGCTGGCGGGTGGCAGCGCTCTTGCGCTGCTGCCAGCGGGCCGGCGGCGCCGCATCATGACCGGGACTGATCGCGCGCAACATGCGCTGCTGAACGGGGTGAGCCATAGCTTTCAACATCTTAAACGCTGCGGGCCGCAACGCAAGCTGTGGCCCTGATCAAAGTCGCAGTTACGCGCGGCTCCGAATCGCCGCAAAAAACCGGCAAGGCCGCCGGTTAAACGAGCGGCCAGGGAGACGCAACCGGCAAGGCTGGCCAGCCACAGGCGCCAGCACCGGCCTGCGCGGCCGGCCCCGCCTTAGGGCAGGAACCGGCTTTTGGGTAGGGCCCGTTGGGCCCGAACAGGGAGAGGAGCGAATGATGACATCTTCAGGCACCCCGCGGCGGGGGGCACACCTGCGCGCCTGCGCCTTGCTGGCCGGGCTTTCATTGCTGGCGCTGGCCAGCACGCCGGCACTGGCGGAAGACGCCGCCACCACGGCTCCTGCGACCACGGGGCCCGCCACCACCGGCATTGCCGAAATCGTGGTGACAGCCCAGAAAAAGGCGGAAAACCTGCAATCCGTGCCGATTTCCGTGGCGGCCGTGGGCGGCGCGGTGCTGGCCAACATGGCGGTTACCTCGCTGCAGGGGCTGCAGGGCAGCGTGCCCAACGTGCAGATCGACAATTTCGCCAACACGCCCAACAGCGCGGTCTATTCGATCCGCGGCATCGGCGTGATCGAGCCCGATCCCTATGCCGGCAACACCGTGTCGATCGTCGACGATGGCGTGCCGCAGTTCTTCTCGATGGGCGCCCTGCTCGACACCTATGACGTCAACCGGGTGGAAATCCTGCGCGGGCCGCAGGGCACGCTGTTTGGCGCCAACACCACAGGCGGCGTGGTGAACGTCGTCTCGGCCCAGCCCAAGGGCGAATTCGGCGGCTATCTCAAGGCCACCGGCGGCAACTGGAACCGGTTTGACATCAATGGCGCGGTGGAGCTGCCGATCAAGAAGGACCTTGTCTCCTTCCGCGTGGCCGGCGTGCACACCCAGCGCGATGGCTGGGTGACGAACATCTACAATGGCAAGAGCATGGGCGACAAGGATGTCTCGGCCCTGCGCGCGCAATTGCTGATCACGCCGGGCAGCGATCTGAAGATCACCCTGCAGGGCGAATATGTGCGCGGCCGCAATGGCGCGCCGGTGGTGGTGAACGGCGGCCTGCCGGGCGAGGCCAATTACGTGGCGCCGGGCAATTATTACAACGGCGCGGTGCTGCCCACCTATACCAGCCCCTGCGCCAATGCCGGCCAGCCCTGCACGGCGCCCAACCAGTATTATTCGGGCAACAACCAGGTGCCCGATATCTCGAACATCGACACCCAGTTCTTCGTCGGCACGGTGAACTGGAACAACACCGCGATCGGCAACCTCACCTCGATCAGCGGCTACAAGCATTTCGTTTTGTTTGAATATACCGACCAGGACGGCACCTCGAAGACCAACAACGCCACCCGCCGCCGCACCGAGGGCTGGCAATACAGCGAGGAACTGCGCGACGATTTCCGCGTGAACGAGCACATCACCGGCACCGCCGGCCTGTTCTACATGTCGACCAAATACAACCACTACCAGATGTATCACCTGGATTTCGCCGCGGCCGGGCTGGCCCAGCTCAACCAGCAGTTCCAGAGCACCGAGAGCATCTCCGCCTTCGCCCAGACCTATTACAAGGTGACCGACAGGCTGAAGCTTTCGGCCGGCATCCGCTACACGCATGACAGCGTCGATGCCCGCTCCACCCTCGACACCGGCTACAATGCCGGCGCGCTCGATGCCGCCAACTGGGCGGTGGTGGAAACCGACCTGAACGGCAATCCGCGCGATCTGCGCAATGGCCCCCACGATATCGACGTGGGCGGCAAGAAGAGCTGGGACAATGTCGGCTGGAAGCTGAGCCTGGATTACACGCTGGGCCAGAACCGGATGATCTATGCCAGCTGGGCGCGCGGCTTCAAATCGGGCGGCTACACCGGCCGCATCGGCGTCGCCTCCGACGGTGATACGCCCTACAACCCGGAAAAGGTGGACACCTTCGAGCTGGGCACCAAGCTGGACGTGATCCCGCGGCACCTGCGCTTCAACCTCACCGGCTTCTACACCTCCTATCGCAACATGCAGGTGGCCGAGATCTACTACGACAGCGCCACCCATGTGCAGGGCAACCGCATCCTCAACGCGGCCAAATCGCGCATCTTCGGCTTCGAGGCGGAAACCCAGATCGTGCCGACCGAAGGGCTGACCCTGCGCGGATCGCTGGCCTATCTCAACGCCCGGTATCAGCAGTTCCTCTATATCGACCCGGTGAGCGGGGCGACGGTGAACCTGGCCGGCTATGACCTGCAGAACGCGCCGCACTGGTCTGGCACGATCGGCGCGAATTATACTGTGAAAATGGCCAATGGCGGGCGCCTCGTCACCGACATAGCCTGGATGTACACGGCCAAGAAGTTCTACACCGCGATCGAGGACACCCCGCGATCGACCGTGCAGGCCACTTCGCTGGTCGATGGCACGCTCACCTATCACACGGCGAACGACCGCTATGTGCTGGGCCTGTGGGTGAAGAACATGTTCGACAAGCACTACATCTCCACCGTCTATGATTCGCCCGGCTACATGGGGCTGGTGGGCTATGCCCCGCCGCGCCAGTTCGGCGGCTCTGTCGCTGTCAATTTCTGATCTGCCCCGCCTCCGCCGGCCAGCTGCCGGCGGGGGCTTTTTTGCCAAGGATTGCCAGATGGTTTGCTCCCCCAGCGCCGCACAGTTGCATGGCCTTGTCGCCCGCCAGCACATCCTCGATGCCATCGCCAACCACAGCCGCGGGGTGGACAGGGCCGATGCCCATCTGCTGGGCGCGGCCTATCATGGCGATGCCACGGTGGATTACGGCTTCTTCGAAGGGCCCGCCGCGCAGCTGGTGGAGATCCTCGCCGACGCGCAGAAGGGGGCCCTGCCCACGCTGCACCGCACCTGCCACAGCGCCCTTGCCGTGGCCGGCCGCCATGCCCTGGCCGAAAGCTATGTGATCGCCTGCGTGGATGGCGGCGATGTGCAGCGCCTGGTGCTGGGCCGCTATCTCGACCGGCTGGAAGAGCGCGAGGGCAGCTGGCGCATCGCCAAACGCACCTATGTGCTGGATGCCAATTGCAACCGCGCCGGCGCCAATCCGCGGCTCGATCCGCCGCTGGCCTATGACCATTTCACGCCGGTGGGCGGCAAGGGGGCGGGCGATGCCGGCCGCGTGCTGCTGGCCCATCATTTCGCCGCCACCCATTCCGCCAGAAAGGCCGCCGCCATGCCCTCTGCCAGCCCTGCCTCCGATGCGCCCCTGCCCGCAGCCGCAGCGCTTGATGCCGCCCTCTCGCGCGATGCCATCCGCCAGCTGGTGGCCACCTATTGCCGCGGCGTGGACAGGGCCGATGCCGA
The DNA here is from genome assembly GCA_035653915.1 of Novosphingobium sp. Classification (GTDB taxonomy): domain Bacteria; phylum Pseudomonadota; class Alphaproteobacteria; order Sphingomonadales; family Sphingomonadaceae; genus Novosphingobium. Next base: position 4,240 of record DASRYE010000347.1, read on the forward strand.
GCTGCTGGCCAGCATCTTCTGGCCCGATTCGAGCGTGATCTCGGGCGTCGTCAACGGCTCCGGGCCGGAATTTGCCGAAGGGATCATCGCCTTCATCACCGCCCATCTCGACAGCTGCTTCCATTCGGTGGCCAATGAATGGATCGAGGTGACCGGCGATCATGGCGTGGGCGAGCATTATGTGATCGCCCATATGCGCATGGCCGGCAATGAAGTGCTGACCGGCGGCCGCTATATCGACCGCTACGAGCGGCGCGCCGGCATCTGGAAGATCGCCGCGCGCAGCTTCGTGGCCGACTGGACGCAGACCCAGCCTTCCAGCCACGAGGATGCCGGCTTCTACGAAGCGCTGAAGAACCGCGGTGCCTTTGGCCGGCACGATCCGGTCTATGCCCATTGGGCCGCGCTGGATCCGGTGGCGTGAGCAGCCCCGGCGCGATCGCCACCGCCGCCCGCCCTTCGCATGTGCCGGCGGAGCGGGTGGTGGATATCAACATCTACGACCTGCCCGGCCAGGCCGCCGATTTCCACCGCGCCTGGCAGGCCCTGCAGCAGGGCGCGCCCGATATCGTGTGGACACAGCGCAACGAGGGCCACTGGATCGCCCTTGCCGGGCCGATCATCGCCGAGGTGCAGGGCGATCACGAGCGCTTTTCCAATCGCGTCATCATCATCCCCAAATCGGTGGGAGAACAGCACGGCCTCATCCCCACCACGATAGATCCGCCCGAACACCGCCCCTATCGCAAGCTGCTGAACGAGGGGATGAGCCTTGCCGTGGTGCGCGGCCTGCACGGCCAGATCCGCGCCACCGCCGCGGCCCTGATCGACGGTTTCGCCAGCGCCGGCCATTGCGATTTCACCGCCCAATATGCAGGCGAGCTGCCGATCCGCATCTTCCTCGAGCAGGTCGGCATTCCCCTGGGCGATGCCGGCCAGCTGCGCCTCTGGGCCGCCTGCATGACCCGGCCCGGCATGCCGATGAGCTTCGAGGAGGCCAAGGCCGCCTTCTATGCCTATCTCGATCCGGTGGTGCGCGCCCGCGCGGCCGATCCGGGCACAGATCTCATCAGCCATGTCGTCAGCGCCGATATCGGCGGGCGGCGCCTGTCACATGAGGAAGCGCTGGCGCTGGCCACGCAGATCCTGATCGCCGGGGTGGATACGGTGGTCAACATCCTCGGCTTCATCCTGCTGGCGCTGGCGCGTGATCCGGCCCTGCGCGCCGCTTTTGCCGCAATGGACAGCCGCGCGGTGCTGGCCGCCACCAACGAGCTGTTCCGCCGCTTTGGCCTCGTCACCATCGCCCGCACCGTGCGCCACGACATGGTCTTCCACGGGGTGGAGCTGAAGGCGGGCGAGCTGGTCTGCATCCCCACCCAGCTGCACGGGCTGGACGAGGCGGTGAACCCTGCCGCCCTGGTCATAGACCTGGCCCGCAAGGGCGCGCGCCATTCCACTTTCGGCTCTGGCCCGCACATGTGCCCCGGCCAGGAACTGGCCCGCGCGGAAGTGGCCATCACCATCGAGGAATGGCTGAAGCGTATCCCCGATTTCCGGGTGGCGCCCGATTCCGATCTTTCCAGCGGCCACGGCATCGTTGGCTGCATCACCCGCCTCTGCCTGGAGTGGACCCCTTGAGCACCCCTTTCGACCTTGACGCCACCTTGCGTGATTATGCCGCCCGCCGTGACATCGCCGATGCCGCCCACCGCTACATGCGCGGGCTGGACCGGCTGGACGCCCCCCCTGCAGCGCAGCGCCTTCCACGATGATGCCCATGTCGATTGCGGGCTGTTCGTGGGCGATGCCGATGGTTTCGTGGCCTTTGCCCAGGATATGCTGGCCGCGATGGAAGCCACGCACCACCTCCTTGGCCAGCAGCGCATCGAGATCCACGGGCCCGATCAGGCCAGCGGCGAATGCTATTTCCAGGCCTGGCACGGCATCCGCGACGAGGAGGGCGCCCCGCGCGACCTGTTCATCTGCGGGCGCTACATCGACGAATATACCTGCAAGAATGGCGAGTGGAGGATCTCCAGGCGCAAGCTTATCACAGACTGGGTGAAGAACGACCCGGCCGATCACAGCTTCTATGCCGCCAACCCCGCCACCAACCGGCCGGGGCGCGGTGGCGCCGATTTCAGCCAGAAGCGCGATTGGCCGTGCTGAGGCCACGCCGCCTTGGGACCACTTTGAGAACGAGGATATCAAGATGACCGCCGAACAGCTGATGTCGCGCTATTCGCCCGATTTCGATGTCGCCGTGCGTGGCGACAAGATCACCGCCGATCGCTACACCACCCGCGAATGGATGGATCTGGAAGGCAAGCACCTGTGGCCCAAAGTGTGGCACCTGGGCGGCGTGCTGGCCGAGCTGGAAGAGGAGGGCGATTTCATTCGCCACAATTTCGGCAAGGATTCCATCATCATGATGCGCCAGGCCGATGGCAGCGTGAAGGCCTTCTACAACGCCTGCCCGCACCGCGGCAACCGGCTGATCCTGGGCGATTCGGGCTCTGTGCCCAGGATCACCTGCGGCTATCATGGCTGGCAGTTCAGCACCGATGGCACGCTGGTGCATGTGCAGGATCCGGATGATTTCGCCGATGGCAACCCCTGCGGCCGCGTCCATCTCTCCGAACTGCGCTGCGAGACCTGGGGCCCCTTCGTGTTCTGGTGCATGGACGATGACGTGCCGCCGCTGCTCGAATGGCTGGCCCCCTTCCCCGAGCGCCTGGCCAACTACAAGCTGGAAAACTGGGTCAGGGTGCTGAACCTCTCGTGCGATGCCAACTTCAACTGGAAGGTGGTGCGCGACAATTTCAACGAGAGCTACCACCTGCCCACCATCCACCCCGAACTGGCCACCTTCATCAACGACGGGCTGCCCACCACCCTGTTCGAGATGTATGAGACCGGCCACAATTCCATGTGGATGATCGGCCACCAGGCCACCACCCGCGTCGATTATCACAGCGCCGAAGTGCCCGCCCCGCTGAACGATATCGCCCGCGCCTGGGGCATCAACCCGGAAGACTACAACGGCCACACCGGCGATATCCGCGCCGCCGTCATCAAGGCCAAGCGCGAACTGGGGCCAGCCCGCGGCTACACCATGTATGAGGGCATGAGCGACCAGCAGCTGGTGGATTATTTCCACTGCACGCTGTTCCCCAACCTCACCCTCACCATGTCGCCCGAGCAGCTGCAGGTGCTGCGCACCGAGCCGCACCCGACAGACCCGGAAAAGTGCATCTTCCAGCACTGGTGCCTCTATCCGCCCATCGAGGGGCAGAAGGAAATCGCCACCCCGATCGGCACCGTGCCCTTCGAGCTGGATGCCGTGCGCCGCCACAGCACCTATGGCGATGGCGTGTCGCTGGGCTTCGTGGCCGATCAGGATCTGTCGATCGGCACCACCCAGCAGCAGGGGCTCAACTCGCGCGGGTTCAAGGGCTGCATCCTGCCGGGCCAGGAAAAGCGCATCCAGCGCTTCCACGAACTGCTCAACGATTATGTGGGCGCCGGCAAGTAAGCTGGCGTTTACGGGATGAAAAAGGAGGGCTCGGCCGATGGCCGGGCCCTTTTTATTATTTTGCAGATAAAGGGAATGGGAGCGCGAGGGTGTTAACCCTCGCATCAGCCCCTTCCCTTCTCAAACACAAAAAGGGCAGGCAGGCCAAAGCCCACCCGCCCTTTTTCCCGGCTTCCCGCCAGATCAGATTTGGCTGAAGCCCCCGTCGATGACGAATTCGGCGCAAGTGACGAAGCTGGCCGCTTCCGAGCACAGATAGACCACGCCGCCGCCCATTTCCTCGGGCCGGCCCATGCGGCCGATGGGGTGGCGCGCTTCCATCGCGGCCTGGGCCACTTCGCGGTTGGCCACCGCGCCCAGCTCCACATAGCGATCGAGGATCGAACCCAGCATCGGCGTATCCACGCCGCCCGGATGCACCGAATTCACCCGGATGTTATAGCCCAGCGCGGCAAATTCGGCGCCCAGGCACTTGCTCAGCATCTTCACCGCCGCCTTGCTGGTGCAATAGGCCGCGTTGAAAGCCGCCCCGCGCAGCCCCCCCACGCTGGAGAAATTGACCACGCTGGCGCCGCCCTTGCGGGCCTTGCCGCCTTCCTTCAGCAGCGGCAGCAGGATCTGCGTGCCGATAACGATGGAATCGACATTCACCGCATTCAGCCGGTGCCACTGTTCCAGCGGCGTATCCTCGAACTTGGTGACGATGGAGACGCCGGCATTGTGGACCAGCGCATCCAGCCGGCCATAACGTGCAGCCACCAGATCGCGCACCGCTTCCCAGCCGGCCGGGCTGGTCACGTCATGGGCAAGGTAGTGGTCGGCGCCGTCGATCTCGGCGGCAGGGGCCATGTCGGTGGCCACCACGGTGGCGCCGGCCGCCTTCAGCTGGCGCACCAGCTCGCGGCCGATGCCGCCGGCAGCGCCGGTCACCACGGCCACCACATCGGGAAGGGCAATCGTCATCTCATGGCTCCTTATTGCGCGGTCCAGCCGCCATCGATGACCAGCTCGGCGCCGGTCATGTAGGAGCTGTCGTCGCTGGCGAGGAAGAAAGCGGCGCTGGCCAGTTCGGCCGGGTCTGCCAGGCGGCCGATCGGCGTTGTCCCGGCCATCGTGTCGACCAGATCCTGCGGCTTTTCGGCAAAGCCCTTGTCCACCCAGCGCTGGAAGCCGGCATTGAGCAGCGGCGTCAGCACAAAGCCGGGGTGCAGCGAATTGGCGCGGATCGGCATCCGCTTCTGGGCAAATTCGATGGCGATGCCCTTGGTGAACAGGCGCACCGCCCCCTTGCTGGCGTTATAGGCCGACACCTCGTTATAGCCCACCAGCCCCATGATCGAGGAGACGTTGATGATGGAAGCGCCGCCCTTCACGCCCGCGCCGCTCTCGGCCAGCAGCGGGGTGAAATGCTTGACGCCCAGGAACACGCCATCAACGTTGATGCTCATGATCCGCTGCCAGCTGGCATAGCTCAGCGTTTCCACAGGACCGGTAAGGTCGATGCCGGCATTGTTGACGAGAATGTGCAGCTTGCCATGGCGCTGCTTCACAAAGGCCGAGGCGCGCTCCCAATCGGCTTCCTGGGCCACATTGGCCTGCACATAGCTGGCGCCCTGGCCCAGCCGGGCGATCGCCTGCTGCACCGCCTCGCTGTCCTCGGCATCAAGGTCGGAGAGTACCACCTCGGCGCCCTCGGCCAGAAACCGCTCCACACAGGCAAGGCCAATGCCGCGCAGCCCCCCCGAAACAAATGCCACGCGGCCCTTCAGCCGCTGCGCCGTCAGCTCGATCATACCCCGTTCATCCCTGCGGTTGTTGCGCCGTCGATCAGATATTCGCCGCCCGAAATGAAGGCGGCATCATCGCTGGCGAGATAAGCCACCAGCCCGGCCACTTCCTCCACCTTGGCCATGCGCCGCATCGGGCTCATGCCCTCGTAAGCGGCGCGCGTGGCTACCGGATCGCCCGACTGGTCGATGAGATTGGCGATCATCGCTGTCTCGACAACGCCGGGCAGCACCGCATTCACGCGGATCTTGTAGCCGCGGTTGCCGCTGTGCACGGCCGCCGACTTGACCAGCGCCAGCACCGCCGTCTTGGTGACGGAATAGGCCATGAAATTGCCCATCGCCCGATGCGCGTTCATCGAGGAATTGACGATGATCGAGCCGGCAGCGCCGCCCGGGTTTGCCGCCATCAGCCGCATGGCATGCTGCACGGTGAGCATGACCCCGGTGAGGTTGACGCCGATGATGCTGTTCCAGCCCTCGATCGAGATGTCTTCCACATTCGAATCGCCATGTTCGGTGCCGGCATTGGCAAAGGCGATGTCCAGCCGGCCGTAATCGGCGCTGATCTGCGCGGCCAGCGCTTCCCAGGCGGCCGCATCCTGCACCCGGTGCGCCACGAAGCGCGCGCCCGTCTCGGCGCACAGGGCCGCGGCCGCTTCCGCCTTCGATCCGGTGAAGATCACCTGCGCGCCCTCTGCGGCAAACCGCCGCACAGCGCCCGCGCCAATCCCCGACGTGCCGCCGGTGACCAGCGCCACCTTTCCTTCGAGCCGTCTCGTCACGGCGCTCTCCCTTATGTGTTGCGTGCGAGGGGCGCCCCAAAAGCGCCCGCATTGCCTTGATGGATCGTCTGAACCATATTCGGAAGCGCGTAACCTATGATTTGCGCAAGGTGACGCCCGCTGCCGGCAAGGGCAAAAATCCGCTGGCACGTAACAATATTGGGATGAAGGACAAGGATCATGGCAGAGCGCGACCCAGAGCTTCCGGGCACCCCCGGCCGCAGCCCGGGCATCAGCTGGAGCGAGCTGATGGCGATCGATTCCCGGCCCGCGCCGGCCATCCTCGCCGAGGATCACTACGAATATCTCGGCTCCGACCCGATCCCTGTGGAACGCTACACCAGCGAGGCCTTCGCCAAGGCCGAGCGCGAGAAGATGTGGCCCCATGTGTGGCAGTTTGCCGCGCGCGAGGAAGACCTGCCGGAACCGGGCGATTACATCGTCTTCGAGAATGCCGGCCGCTCGTGGATCCTCTCGCGCCAGGATGATGGCCAGATCCGCGCCTTCCACAATGTGTGCCTGCATCGCGGCCGCAAGCTGCGCCAGGAAGATGGCGCGGCCGATCAGTTCACCTGCCCCTTCCACGGCTTCACCTGGAACAAGGATGGCAGCTTCAGCCACATGCCCTGCTCGTGGGATTTCAAGCATCTGGCTGCCAAGAACCTCGATCTGCCGGAAGCCGAGGTGGAGAGCTGGGCGGGCTATGTGTTCCTGCGCGAGGAAAAGGGCGGCCCCTCGCTGGCCGAGTTCCTGGCCCCCCTGCCCGACCATTTCGCCCGCTGGCGCCACGAGGAATGCACCACGGTGATCTGGGTGGCCAAGGAAGTGCCGGCCAACTGGAAGGTGGTGGCCGAGGCCTTCATGGAAGCCTGGCACACCATCGTCACCCACCCGCAGCTGCTGCCCTTCACCGGCGATTGCAACGCGGCCTATCGCAACTGGGGCGATCACATCAACGTCAACCTGGTGCCCTTCGGCATCATGTCGCCGCATCTGGCCGGCACCGACAAGCCACAGCAGTGGATCGTCGACGAATTCGTGCGCTATAACGGCCGCTCGGGCGACAATTACGAGGCCGGCGAGGATCCCTTCGCCGTTACCGTGCCGGAAGGGCAGAGCGCCCGCGAGGCGCTGGGCGCGGCCATGCGCAACGCCTATACCGCCCAGACCGGCTATGACCACAGCGATGCCACCGACAGCGAGCTGCTCGACGCGCTGGTCTACAATGTCTTCCCCAATTTCGCGCCCTGGGGCGGCTTCATGCCGAACATCGTCTATCGCTGGCTGCCCGGCAAAACGCCCGACAGCTGCGTGATGGAAGTGCGCATTCTGGCCCGCGGCAAGAAGGGCGAGAAGCTGCCGCGCAGCGTGCCCCGCAAGTTCCTCACCAGCGACCAGAAGTGGACCGATGCGCCCGAACTGGGCGTGCTGGGCGATGTGTTCGAGCAGGATATGGACAACCTGCCCTTCGTGCAGGAAGGCCTCCACGCTTCCAAGAACGGCGAAGTGCAGCTGGCCGATTATCAGGAAATCCGCATCCGCCAGTTCCACCGCACGATGATGAAATATCTGAACGGCGAGCTGGGAGCCCAGGCGTGAGCGAGGGACAGGACGAAGCCCGCCCGCCGCGCATCAATGCGGTGCTGATCTGCGGTGGGGTGTGGCACGACATGGATTTCGCCCGGCTGGAGCTGCTGAAGCTGCTGGCCGAGGACAGCAGCGTGCGCACCCGCGTTTTCGAGGATTACGAACATATCGAGGCGATCACCGGCGCCGACATCCTGATCACCTACACCTGCAATGTGGTGCCCAGCCTGGAAGCGCAGGAAGCGCTGCTGGAATGGCTGCACAAGGGCGGGCGCTGGTATGCGCTGCATGGCACCAATTCGGTGCTGCGCCTGCTGGAAAACGGCCTGTTCGATGCGCCGCGCTGGGCGCCCCTGTTCATGGAGACGCTGGGCAGCCAGTTCATCACCCATCCGCCCATCGCCCCCTACCGGGTGACCGTGGCCGATCCCACCCACCCGCTGGTGGCCGGTGTCGAGCCGTTCGAGACGACCGACGAGCTCTATCATCTGGAACAGCACGGGCCGCTGCATGTGCTGCTGGAAACCGAATGCCACGTGCCGGGCACCGGCTTTGTGGAAGCGGCCGATGCGCCGGGCACACATCCGGTCATGTATCTCAAATCGCACGGGCAGGGCGCGGTGCTCTACAACACGCTGGGCCATTGCCGCGGCCACTACGACCTGCAGCCGATGCTCGACTGGTGGCCCAGCGTGGATCGCTGCGCCTGGGATCTGCCGGTGTTCTACGATCTGCTGCGCCGGGGCATCGCCTGGACGAAGCAGTAAAGCGGCAGGAAAGGCGCGAGGGGTTAAGCCCCCCCCGCGCCTTTCCCCCTTCAGCGCGCCTCTTCCAGCACCATCGCCGCGGCCCGCAGGCCCACGGCCATCGCCGGCGCATTGGTGTTGCCGGTCACATGCCAGGGCATGATCGAGCAATCCGCCACGCGCACCCCCTGCACGCCCTGCCCCCGGCAGCGCGGATCGACCACGGCGCGCTCGTCCTCGCCCATGCGGCAGGAGCGGATGCCATGCAGCCCGCAGCTCGACAGGCGGCGGAAGGCGGCCAGCAGTTCCTCGTCGCTTGCCACCGCCTTGCCGGGGATCTCCTCCTCGCCCACCATGCGGCCCAGCTCGCCCGCGGCCATATAGGCGCGCATCTTGCGCATCATCGCCACGGCCGAGGCCCGGTCATGCTCGGTAGACAGCCAGTTGGGCAGGATCACCGGCGTGTCGGCCGCGGTGGGCCCGCCGATGCGGATGCTGCTCTCGCTGGTCAGGCGCAGCAGCTGGCCATAGATGGTGATGCCCGGGCGCGGGTCGATCTTGTCGAGCGGCACCGGGTTGCCATCATCCTCCACCTTGAAGGTATAGCCGCCCAGATAGAGCTGCGCATCGGTGCGCCCATCCGGATGCGCCACATTGCAGAATGCGCCCACCTCGAAGGGCCCGGTGGCCATGATGCCATCGTGGCGCAGCAGATAGCGCGCCATCGCCAGCGCCGCGCCCAGCCCATAGAAATGGCGGTTGGTGCCCTGCCCCCGGTTCAGCCGATAGGGCATGGCGATGGAAAGGTGCTCGATCATCCGCTCGCCCACATCGGGCGAATGGGCCACCGGCGCCACGCCCGCCGCCTGCAGCCGCGCGCCATCGCCAATGCCGGAGCGCTGGAGCAGCAGCGGGCTTTCCATCGTGCCCGACGAGACGATCACCTCGCCGGCCAGCGCAAAGCGGGCGGGCTGGCCGTTCACCCGCGCTTCCACGGCCACCGCGCGGCGGTTTTCGTCAAACACGATCCGCTCGGCCAGCGCGCCGGTGACGACGGTGAGGTTTGCCCGCCCCGCGGCCGCCTTCAGGAAGGTGAGCGCGCTGCTCTGGCGGCGGCCGGCCTTGATGTTGTGGCTGTAGAGCCCCACGCGCGGGCCCGCCGTGGCGTTGAGATCAGCCACGCGCTGCAGCCCCAGCGCCTCGCCGGCAGCGATCATCGTCTCGGCCAGCGGATAGGTGTAGATCGCCGGATCGACATGGACGAGCCCGCCTGTGCCACGCATGGGGCCCGGCCCCGCGGCATGGTCCTCCAGCGCGAGGAAGGCTTCTGTCATGCTGGCCGCGTTCCAGCCGGTGGCGCCATGGGCCTGCCAGTCGTCATAATCGGCCGGCTCCCCCCGGCTCCAGATCATGCCGTTGACCGAGGAGGAACCGCCCAGCCCCTTGCCCCTGATCCACACTTCCTGCGCGCCGCCCGCCCCTTCGCGCGGCTGCGCCACCGGATAGGCCCAGATATGCGCCGGGTTCGTCACCAGCTTGGCCACGCCCTTGGGCAGGCTCACCCAGAAGCTGTCGTTGGGGCCGCCTGCTTCCAGCAGCAGCACATGATGGCGGCCAGAGGCGCTCAACCTTTCGGCCAGCACGCAGCCGGCCGATCCTGCCCCCACCACGATATAGTCCCAGGCTCTGTCGGTTTGTGGAAACATGTTCGATTATCCTTTCCCGACTTGGCTTTTCTCATAGCTGCCGCCCGGCCCCACCCTAGCGTTTTGGGGAGTCGCTAAGCTGGCGCCTGAAGCCCCAGAAAGCAGGCTCAAGCGGAATCACAAAGGCCGCCGCCGGCAGCGCCGGCCCGGCCCAGACAAACGGGAAAGAGGCATGCGGCCCATCGCCGAAGGATTGTTTACCGAGGAGAGCCCGCCACGGCTGATCGGCGCGCGCCATCGCCCCTCGGGGCGGATCGTGTTCCCCTGCCCGCCCGGCGCCGATTACGAGCCCCACCCGCTGGGCCGCCGCGGCCGGCTGTGGAGCTACACCATCCAGCGCTATCGCCCCAAGAGCCCGCCCTACACCGGGCCCGAGGCGTTCAAGCCCTGGGTGGTGGCCTATGTGGAGCTGCCCGGCGAGGTGATCGTCGAGGCAAGGCTCGATGGCGTCGATTTCGCAGCTCTCAAGATCGGCATGGAAGTGGAATTTGCCCCCGTGCCGCTCGATCCCGATGCCGCCGACAGCGTGCTGATCCCCGGCTTCCTTCCCGCAGGAGAAGCCGCATGAGCGATGTGTGCATCATTGGCGCCGGCATCCACCCGTTTGGCCGCACAGATGGCGTCTCGGGGCTGGATCAGGGCGTGTTTGCCGTGCGCCAGGCGCTGGCCGAGGCCGGGCTGGAATGGCGGGACGTGCAATTCGCCTATGGCGGATCGGATGCCGCCGGCAACCCCGACACGATGGTGGAGCGGCTGGGGCTGACCGGCGTGCAGTTCATCAATGTGCGCAATGGCTGCGCGGCGGGTGGATCGGCGCTGTTCTCGGCGCAGATGGCGATCAAGTCGGGCGAGTTCGACATTGGCCTGGCCGTCGGCTTCGACAAGCACCCGCGCGGCGCCTTCAACGCCCTGCCGGCCGAATACAACCTGCCCGACTGGTATGGCGAGGCGGGCTTCATGATCACCACGCAATTCTTCGCCGCCAAGATCACCCGCTATATGCACCTGCACGGCATCAGCCGCAAAACGCTGGGGCTGGTGGCGGAAAAGGCCTTCCGCAATGCGGTGCACGCCCCCCATGCCTGGCGGCGCGCGCCAGTGCCGCTCGACGAGATCCTCGACGGCACGATGGTCTCCGATCCCTATTCCAAATACATGTTCTGCTCGCCCGGCGAGGGCGGCGTGGCGCTGCTGCTGGCCAGTGAGAAGAAAGCGCGCGAGCTGGGCATCACCCCCATCCGCCTGAAGGCGGCCACCATGCGCACCCGCCCGCCGCACAGTTTCGAGGTGTTTGCCCCCATGGTCGATGTCGGCGGCGGGGTGGCGACCGCCACCCGGCTGGCCTCGGCCGCCGCCTTCGAGATGGCCGGCATTGGCCCGGCCGACATCGCGGTTGCCCAGCTGCAGGACACCGAGGCCGGCGCCGAGATCATGCATATGGCCGAGAACGGCTTTTGCGCCGATGGCGAGCAGGAACGCTGGCTGGCCGAAGGGCTGACCGAGATTGCCGGCCGCCTGCCGGTGAACACCGATGGCGGCTGCCTTGCCTGCGGCGAGCCGATCGGCGCCTCGGGCCTCAGGCAGGTCTACGAGAATGTCGTGCAGCTGCGCGGCGCCGGTGGCGGCCGCCAGGTGCCCGGCACCCCGAAGACCGCCTACAGCCATGTCTATGGCGCGCCGGGGGTCTCGGCCGTCACCATTCTGGAACGCTAGGCGTGATCCGCCTCGCCAAAGCCAAACCCTTGTTTTATCGTGCCCAGGCTGCCCGCCAGCCAAAGACACTTGTCAAAGAGAGGAATGCCACATGCAGCTGAGCCGCGAAGCGCTGCTGCGCGCCTATCGCCAGATGAAGGTGATCCGCGAGTTCGAGGAGCGCCTGCACGTTGAGATCCAGACCGGCGAGATCGCCGGCTTCACCCACCTCTATTGCGGCCAGGAAGCCGTCGCTGTGGGGGTGTGCGAACATCTCTCCGCCGCCGACAAGATCATCTCCACCCATCGCGGCCACGGCCATTGCCTGGCCAAGGGCTGCGATGTGGACGACATGATGAAGGAAATCTGGGGCAGCCGCGAGGGGCTCTGCAAGGGCAAGGGCGGCTCCATGCACATCGCCGATGTGAATGTGGGCATGCTGGGGGCCAATGGCATCGTTGGCGCCGGCGCGCCGATCGCCGTGGGCGCGGCGCTGGCGCTCAAGCTGGATGGCCCGGACGAGGCAGGGCTCCATGTCTCGCTTGCCTTCTCGGGCGATGGCGCCTGCAACCAGGGCACCACCTTCGAGGCGATGAACCTTGCCGTGGTGACCAAGGCCCCGGTGATCTTCGTCTTCGAGAACAACCATTATTCCGAGCATACCGGCGTTGATTACGCGGTCGGCACGGCGAAGGACATCGCCAGTCGCGCCGAGGCCTTCGGCATGAAGGTGTGGCGGGCCGACGGGATCGATTTCTTCTCGGTTCACGACACCATGCGCGAAGTGCTGGAATATGTGCGCGCCGGCAACGGCCCGGCCGCGGTGGAATATGACACCGAGCGCTTCTTCGGCCATTTCGAGGGCGATCCGCAGCGCTATCGCGGCCCCGGCGAACTCGACCGCATCCGCGAGACGCGCGATTGCCTCAAGCAGTTCCGCAAAAGCGTGACCGCGGCCAAGCTGCTGACCGATGCCGACCTCGACGCGCTCGATACCGAAGTGCTGGAAGCCATCGAAGCTGCCGTTACCGCCGCCCGCGCCGCCGAGCGCCCCACCGCCGACGATGTCACCGTCGACGTTTATATCAATTATTGAGGCGAGGAGGCAGAGCCATGGCAAAAATGATGTACCGCGAGGCCGTCCTCTCGACGATCGCTGAGGAAATGGCGCGCGATCCCAGTGTGGTCGTGCTGGGTGAGGATGTGGTGGGCGGCATGGGCACCGCCGGTGGCCCCGAGGCGATCGGCGGCATCTGGTCCACTTCCACCGGCCTGTTCGGCCAGTATGGCGCCGAACGCGTGATCGACACGCCGATTTCGGAAAGCGCCATCATCGGCGCGGCCTCTGGCCTGGCGCTGGCCGGCAAGCGGCCGATCGCCGAGCTGATGTTTGCCGATTTCATCGGCGTGTGCCTTGACCAGATCTGGAACCAGATGGGCAAGTTCCGCTACATGTTCGGCGGCAAGTCGCGCTGCCCGGCGGTGATCCGCATGGCCTATGGCGCGGGCTATAACGCGGCGGCCCAGCACAGCCAGTCGGTGCACCAGATCCTCACCGGCATGCCCGGCCTCAAGGTGGTGATGCCATCCTGCCCGGCCGATGTGAAGGGCCTGCTGCGCACCGCCATCCGCGATGATGATCCGGTGATCTTCCTGGAGCACAAGGCGCTCTATGCCATGAAGGGCGAAGTGCCGGACGATCCGGATTTTACCATTCCCTTCGGCCATGCCCGCCTCACCCGCGCCGGCCAGGATGTGACGATCGTCGCCTCGGGCCTGCTGCTGGGCTTTGCCGAAGCGGCGGCCGACAAGCTGGCCAAGGACGGCATCGGCTGCGATGTGATCGACCTGCGCACGACCAGCCCGCTCGACGAGGAAAGCATCCTCGACAGCGTGGAAGTGACCGGCCGCCTGCTGGTGGTGGACGAGGCGCCGCCGCGCTGTGGCCTTGCGGCCGATATCTGCGCGCTGGTGGCCAACAAGGCCTTTGCCAGCCTGAAGGCGCCGCCGGCCGCCTGCACCCCGCCCCATTCGCCCATTCCGTTCGCCCGTGAGCTGGAAACCGCCTATCTGCCCTCGGCCGACAAGATCGAGACAGCGGTGCGCAAGCTCATGGCCTGGCGCTGAAGGAGGCCCGCATCATGGCCGATATCCGTCCCTTCTGCATGCCCAAGTGGGGCATCGAAATGACCGAGGGCACGCTTGCCGAATGGATGGTGAAGGAAGGCGATGCCTTCACCCGCGGCCAGCTGCTGTGCCTGATCGAAACCGCCAAGATCACCAATGAGGTGGAAGCCGAATATGACGCGGTGGTGAAGCGTGTGCTGGTGCCCTCCGGCGGCGAGCCGGAACCGGTGGGCGCGCTGCTGGCCGTGTTTGCCGAGGCCGGCGCCAGCGATGCCGAGGTGGATGCCTTCATCGCCGCCTTCAAGCCGGCCGACACCGCCGTTGCCGCCAAAACCGGCGGCGGCGCGGCCGAAGCCCCGGCCCCTGCGGCGGCCCCGCAGCCGGCCAGCCCGGCGCCTACCGCCAAAGCGCCGATCAAGATCGACACCAACCGCCCGATCAGCCCGGAAGCGCTGAAGCTGGCCGAGGCCGAGGCGGTCGATATTGCCGGGATCGAAGGCTCTGGCCGGGGCGGGCGCATCACCTATCAGGATGTCGCCCAGGCCCTGCGCGCGGCAGAAGGCTTTGCCGCCCCCGCGCCCAAGGGCACCGCCCAGCTGATCGAGGACAATTACAAGACCTTCGCCTCGCCGCTGGCCCGGCGCATCGCCGCGCTCCATGCGATTGATCTGACCGGCGTGCGGGGCACAGGGCCGCGCGGGCGCATCTCCAAGGCCGATGTGCTGGCGCTGGTGCCGGCGCCTGCCCCTGCTGCCAGCGGCCTGTCCAGCGGCCCCTTCGTGGCGGTGGACAATACGCCCGAGGTGGTGCCTTTCGACAAGATCCGCAAGGTGGTGGCCCAGCGCCTCACCCAGGCCAAGCAGGAACTGCCGCATTTCTACCTGCGCATCTCGGCCCGGATGGACGAGCTGATCGCCTTGCGCAAAACCGCCAATCTGGTGCTGGGCGCCAAGGCCAGCATCAACGATTATATCGTCATGGCCTCGGCCAGGGCGCTGGCCCGCCACCCGGATGTGAACGTGCAGGTGCACGGGCAGGAGATCCACCGCTTCCCCCATGCCGATGTGGCGATTGCCGTGGCCAGCCCCAAGGGCCTTGTCACGCCGATCGTGCGGCAGGCCGATCGCATGCGGATCGACCAGATCGCCGCTGCCACCCGCGCCCTGATCGACAAGGCCCAGGCCGGCAAGCTGGGCTATGAGGACATGGCCGGCGGCACCTTCTCGGTCTCGAACCTGGGCATGTTCGGCATCGAGAATTTCGATGCGATCATCAATCCGCCGCAGGGCGCCATTCTCTCGGTGGGCACGATCCTGCGCACGCCGGTGGAAACCGCCAGCGGCATCGCCTTCGAAAGCCGGATCAGCTTCACCCTCTCGGTCGATCACCGGGCGATCGACGGGGCGGCCGGCGCCCAGTTCCTGGCCACGCTGAAGGGCTTGCTGGAGGAGCCGGAAAGCCTGTTCGCCTGAGGAGGAGGCGCATCCCCCCGTGCCGATGGCGCGGGGGGATGTTTTTCAGCCGCCGAAAGCCGCCGCCAGCGCCTCTGGCCCGGCACACACGCCCTTTTCGGTGATATAGCCTGTCACCAGCGCGGCCGGCGTCACATCGAAGGCGGGGTTGCGCGCGGGCGCCGCGGTGATCGCCACCTTGCGCATCACGCCTGCTTCATCCGGCCCGCTCACAAAGCGCAGTTCATCGCCCGAACGTTCCTCGATGGGAATGCCATCGCCCGATGGCGTGGCCGGATCATAAGTGCTGGCCGGCAGCGCCACATAAAAGGGCACGCCATGCGCGCGCGCCGCCAGCGCCTTCAGATAGGTGCCGATCTTGTTGCACACATCGCCATTGGCCGCCACGCGATCGGTGCCGACAATCACCATATCCACCAGCCCGCGCTGCATATAGAGCCCGCCGGCATTATCGGCGATGAAGCTGACCGGCACGCCATGATCGGCCAGTTCCAGCGCCGTCAGCGCGCCCTGGTTGCGCGGCCGGGTTTCATCCACCCACACGTGCAGCGCCAGCCCCTCGTCCTGCGCCAGATAGAGCGGGGCGGTCGCCGTGCCCCAGGCCACCGTTGCCAGCCAACCGGGGTTGCAATGGGTGAGGATGTTGACCGGCTCGCCCGGCGCCTTTGCAGCGGCCAGGGCGCGGATCAGCGGCAGGCCATGGGCGCCGATGGCGCGGTTCACCGCCTCATCCTCCTCGCAGATGGCATCGGCCTCGGCATAGGCGGCAGCGGCGCGCGCGGCCGGCGGCAAAGGCGCCACCCGGGCGCGCACCCGCTCCAGCGCCCAGCGCAGGTTCACCGCCGTGGGCCGCGTGGCCGCCAGCAGGTCAACCGCCCGGGCCAGCGCCGCATCATCGGCGCCCGCGCGCAGGGCCAGCGCCAGCCCATAGGCGGCCGTGGCGCCAATCAGCGGGGCGCCGCGCGTGGCCATGTCGCGGATGGCATCGGCGGCCTCTTCGGCGCTGGTCAGCCGCAGCGTCTCGATCGCCCAGGGCATGCGCCGCTGGTCGAAGATGCCCACGCTCCAGCCATCGGCCTCGCGCCAGATCGAGCGCGAACGGGTGGGGCTGCGCTGCCCGCTCATGCCGCAGCGCCTGCGGGCAGGATCGTGGCAAAATCCACCGCCACAGCAAAATCGCCGGCAGGGGCTGCCCCTTCCCGGTCGAGCAGGATCACCTGCAGGCCCGCCGCGCGCGCCGCTGCCAGTTCGGCCGGCACATCGGAGAGGAACAGGATCTCCGCCGCCGCGATCGCCGTCGTCTCGCCAATCGCGCGGGCAATGGCGGCATAGGAGGCAGCCTCCTTCTTGCCGCCCACGCCCGTGTCGAACCAGCCGGCAAACAGGCCGGTCAGATCGCCCGCCTCGCTATGGCCGAACAGCAGCTTTTGCGCCGCCACCGAGCCCGAGGAATAGACATAGAGCTTCAGCCCCGCCGCCTGCCAGCGCGCCAGCCCGGCCGCCGCATCGGCATAGATATGGCCCTTCAGCGTGCCATCGGCATAGCCCTCGGCCCAGATCAGCCCCTGCAGCTCCTTCAGCGGGCCGATCTTGGCATCGGCATCGGCCCAGGCCAGCAATTGCGCCACGCAAGCCTGCTCATCCAGCCCGGCATCGCCCGCCTCTGCCCGCACCCGCGCCAGCAGCGGCGCCAGATCCTGCGCATGGGCCGCCACATAAGCGGCAAGCCGCGCCCGGGCATAGGGGAACAGCACCTCGGCCACAAAGGCGATGGAACTGGTGGTGCCCTCGATATCGGTGACGATGGCGCGCACCGGGCTCATGCCGCCGCTCCTGCGTAAAGCGGGATGGCGCTGGCGATGGCGTCGCCAGTGAAGCGGGCCACCCAGCCTTCGGGCGTGGTGAACAGGCGGATGGCCGTGAAGCGGGGCGCAGCGCCGGTGTCGAACCAGTGGCGCGTGCCGGCCGGCAGCACGATCAGGTCGCCGGCCGTGCATTCCAGCGCCAGCACCTGCCCGCCATGGCGGATATAGAACAGCCCCGCTCCTTCCACAAAGAAGCGCACCTCGTCATCATCATGCACATGTTCGGCGAGGAATTTGGCGCGCATGTCAGCCGCCGCCGGATGATCGGGCGTCAGCCGCACGACATCGACGCTACGATAGCCGCCTCGCGCCTGCAAGGCCGCCACCTGCGGCGCATAGGCCGCCAGGATCGCCGCATCCGCCGGCGCATCGCCCAGCGCGGCACCCGCCTGCCAGCGCTCCAGCCCGATGCCGGCCTCGGCCAGCACGGCGCTGATATCGCCGAAATCGGCGCTGCTGTCGATCTCTGCATGGGGCGCCTGATCGGCATAGATGGCCAGATGGGTCATCGCCCCGCTCCCTTCAGCTTCAGCTCTTCCCAGGCGCAGGCCAGCAGGAATTCGCAGCCCTCCACCAGGTTTTCCGCCGCATCCATCGTTGCCCCCCAGGCATAAAGGCCATGGCCGCGAATGTAGAAGGCCGGCAGGATCGGCGTGCGCGCGGCGATGATCGGGCGCAGCTGATCGGCCAGCGCTGCCATATCCTGCGTGTTATCCACCAGCGGCATGGCGATGGTGCAATCATGCGTGGCGCAGCCGGGAAAGATCTTCTGCACTTCATAGCCGGTGAACAGGATCGCCGCGCCCGCCGTCGCCCGGCTGAGCACCGTGCCGGCGATCGAATGGGTGTGCAGCGCGGCCCCCGCCGCGCCGTCCACCGCATAGATCAGGCAGTGCAGCAGCGTTTCGGCCGAGGGCTTCTTTGCCTCCAGCGCCTCGCCGGTGGCACTGGCGCGCATGATTTCGGCCGCCGTCAACCGCCCCTTGTGCGCGCCCGACACGGTGACGGCCAGCGTGCCATCCTCCAGCCGGATCGAATAATTGCCGGCCGTGGCAGGCGCCAGCCCGCGGGCATCCAGCCGGCGGCCGGCCGCGCAGATCAATGCTGCGGCCTCGTCATACATCATGCCCTGTTGCTCCGAAATTGGCTGAGGCGGGCCACCGCCTCGTCAAGCACATCTGCCGATTTGGCAAAACACAGGCGCAAATAACCCGTTTGCGCCGCTTCCTCATAGAACGCCGAAACCGGGATCGAGCCGACCCCGCCGCCGCGCACCAGCTCCTCGGCCAGGGCGGCATCCTCTGCCGGCAAGCCGCTGGCCAGCAGATCCACCAGCACGAACCAGCTGCCGCTGTTGGGCAGCACCGCAAAGCCGGCCCCGGCCAGCCCCTCCACCAGCCGCGCCCGGGCCGCCGCATAGCGCGCGCGTTCGCGCGCATGCCAGGGCGCCGGCAGCGCCAGCCCCTCTGCCACCGCCCATTGCAGCGGCGTGGGCGTGGTGAAGGTGAGGAATTGATGGATCGCCGCCACTTCCTCGGCCAGCGCCGGATCGGCCACCACCCAGCCCAGCTTCCAGCCGGTGAGCGAGAAAATCTTGCCGGCAGAGCCCACCTTCACCGTGCGCTGCCGCAGGCTGTCCACCGCCAGCGCCGACAGCGGCGCCGCCCCATCGAGCAGCGTTGCCTCCCACACCTCGTCGGACAGGACGACGAGGCCGTGCTCTGCGCAAAGGGCGCCAATGCCTTCCAGCGTCGCCCGGTCGAGCAGCGTGCCGGTGGGGTTGTTGGGCGTGTTGAGGATCAGCAGCCGGGTTTTCGGCGTGATCGCCGCGGCCAGATCCGCCAGCTCCAGCCGCCATTCCGGCGGCCGCAGGCTGACCAGCCGCACCACCCCGCCCGCCCGGCGCACCAGCGGCACATAGGCATCATAAAGCGGCTGCACGCAGATCACCTCGTCGCCCGGCCGCACCAGCGCCAGAATGCTGGCCGCCAGCGCCTCGGTCGCGCCAGAGGTGACGATCACTTCGGCCGGATCCACCGCCAGCCCCTGTGCGGCGCCATAATAAGCGGCGATCGCCGCGCGCAATTGCGGCAGCCCGCGCATCGGTGGATATTGGTTGGAATGTTCGGCCAGCGCCCGCTGCGCCGCCGCGATCAGCTCGGCCGGCTCGCCCATTTCGGGGAAGCCCTGGCCCAGGTTGATCGCCCCCAGCTGCCGGCACAGGCCCGACATATGCTCAAAAATCGTCGTCTTGCGGGCAGATCCGGTCATTCCAGCTCTCTTGCAGCGCCAATGTGATGGTTTTGCGACAGATAGGCTGAGGCCGCCCGCCCGCGCAAGCCGCTCACAGCAAAGCGGGGAGCAGCTTGCGCCACTCCCCGCCTGCATTGTGTCAGCTGATAAAGCCGTGCTGCGCCCAAAGGCGCCGCGGCCTTATTCGGCGTCTTCAGCCACCAGCACCGGGCCCGAATCCTGGCCCTTGGCAGCCACGTCGCGGTCCACCAGCTCGATCACGGCGATCGGGGCGGCGTCCGAAGCGCGGATGCCAGCCTTGATGATGCGGGTGTAGCCACCGCTGCGCGCGGCATAGCGGGCCGCCAGCACGTCGAACAGCTTCACCAGCTGCGCATCGTCCTGCAGGCGGGCATGGGCCAGACGGCGGTTCGACAGGCCGCCACGCTTGGCCAGCGTGATCAGCTTCTCGATGTAGGGGCGCAGTTCCTTGGCCTTGGGCACCGTGGTGGTGATCTGCTCATGCTTGATGAGCGAGGCCGACAGGTTGCGCAGCAGCGCGGTGCGGTGCTGGCTGGTGCGCTGCAGCTTACGCTGGCCGAGTTTATGACGCATAATTCATTCCTTCCGTTCGTTAAGGGCCCGTGTAAGGTAGCCCAGACCCGGCGGCGCTTGACGGGGGCCGCCCCTGCCCTTGCGGCAGCGAGAGCCACGCCCCCGCCGCCATCAGGCCCTTCAGCCGAGCAGTTCCTGCTCCAGCTTCTTGGCCATTTCCTCGATGTTCTCCGGCGGCCAGCCCGGGATATCCATGCCCAGGCGCAGCCCCATGGAGGACAGCACTTCCTTGATCTCGTTGAGCGACTTGCGGCCGAAGTTCGGCGTGCGCAGCATCTCCGCCTCGGTCTTCTGCACGAGATCGCCGATGTAGATGATGTTGTCGTTCTTGAGGCAGTTGGCCGAACGCACCGACAGTTCCAGCTCGTCCACCTTCTTGAGGAGGTAGCGGTTGAGCTGGTTGGTGTCGCCCTCTTCCGGCGCGGCCGTGGCAAGGCCGGCAATCGCGGGCACGCCGATCGGCGCCACATCCTCGAAGTGCACGAACAGCGCCAGCTGGTCCTGCAGGATGCGCGCGGCATAGGCCACGGCGTCTTCCGGGGTCACGGTGCCATCGGTCTCGACCGTCAGGTTCAGCTTGTCGTAGTCAAGCTCCTGGCCGATACGGGCGTTGTCCACCTTGTACGACACCTGGCGCACCGGCGAATAGAGCGAATCGACCGGGATCAGGCCAATCGGCGCATCGGCCGGGCGGTTCGACACGGCCGGCACATAGCCCTTGCCGGTGTCCGCGGTCAGCTCCATGTTCAGCGTCGCGCCTTCATCGAGATGGCAGATCACCAGATCCTTGTTCATCACCTCGATGTCGCCGGTCACGGCGATGTCGCCGGCCTTCACCACGCCCGGGCCAGTGGCCGAAAGCTGGAGGCGCTTGGGGCCTTCGCCCTGCATCTTCAGCGCGATCTGCTTCACGTTGAGGACGATGTCGGTCACATCCTCGCGCACGCCGGCCAGCGAGCTGAATTCGTGCAGCACGTTCTCGATCTTGATCGAGGTGATCGCCGCGCCCTGCAGCGAGGAGAGCAGCACGCGGCGCAGCGCATTACCCAAAGTCAGGCCGAAACCCCTCTCCAGAGGCTCTGCAACAAAGGTGGCTCGGCGCTTGGGATCCGTGCCTGGCTTGATTTCCAGGCTATTGGGCTTCTTCAGTTCCTGCCAGTTCTTGATGTTGACAGTCATGGACTTCCCCTGGGGTTATTCTGGGGGGAAAGGCCGCAAGCGCACCGAAAATGCACCGCGGCCTATCCGAAAAAACGTTGCGGGCGGCCGGCCAGCCACCCGCGAAATGCCATCAGACGCGGCGACGCTTCGAAGGGCGCACACCGTTGTGCGGGATCGGCGTCACGTCGCGGATGGAGGTGATGGTGAAGCCCACCGCCTGCAGGGCGCGCAGGGCGCTCTCGCGGCCCGAACCGGGGCCCTTCACTTCCACTTCCAGCGTGCGCACGCCGTGTTCGGCGGCCTTCTTGCCGGCATCGTCAGCGGCGACCTGGGCAGCATAAGGGGTCGACTTGCGCGAGCCCTTGAAGCCCATCATGCCGGCCGACGACCAGCTGATGGCGTTGCCCTGGGCATCCGTGATGGTG
>DASRYE010000348.1:0-2129 GCA_035653915.1 Novosphingobium sp.
CGCGCGCACATCGGGGCGATGGGCAATCAGCCGCGCCGGATCGCCCACGGCCACCGCGGCCGGCGGCAGCGGCACGGCCAGATGGCCCTCATCCACCCCCACCGGCGCCAGCAGCGCATCCAGCGCGCCCGGCGCCACGCCCGCCAGCACCGCCAGCGCATCGAGATAGGCGGCCCTGTCGGCCGAGAGCGTGGCCAGCGCCTGGCGTGCCTCTTCCAGCTGGCGGGCCAGGCGCGCCACATCGGCATCGGCCGCGGTGCCCTGCGCCACGCGCTGGCGCACCAGGCCCATCTCGGCCTCCAGCCGTTCCACCACATGGCGCTGGGCGGCCAGCCGCTGCTGGCGCTGGCGCAGCAGCACATAATCCTGCGCCACTTCGGCAGCCAGCGACACTTGCGCATCGGCCACCCGGTCAGCCGCAGCATCAGCGCTGGCGCGGCCGGCTTCCACCGTGCGGCGCTGCTTGCCGAACAGGTCCAGCTCCCAGCTGGCATCAAGGGCGGCGTTGTAGAAATTGAGCGTATCGACGCCGCCAATGCCGGTTCCGGGCAGATCGGCATGCATCACCGCGCCCATCGCGCCCACCGTGGGGAGCAGGCGGGCCTTGTCCTGCTTCAGGCTGGCGCGGGCCTGGCCCAGCCGGGCCGCAGCCGCCGCCAGCGAGGGATTGCCGGCCAGCGCCTGCGCCTCCAGCGCATCGAGCACCGGATCGCCCAGCCCATGCCACCAGCGCGGCGCGGGCGCGGCGCCTGTCTCGCCGGCGATGCCGCTGGCGCGGGCAAAGGCGGCCGGCGCCGGCACCGCGGCGGCTGGCCCGTGATAATCGGGCCCCGCCTTGCAGGCCGCCAGCGCCAGCGCCAGCGCCAGCCCGCCACACCGCGCCATGTTGGCCGAAAGAGAAGGGATATTGGCAAGGCTCATATCGCTATCCGTATTGATCCGTCTGTTCATGGCCGCGCCCGTTCAATGCGCCGCCGCGATCGGCCCCTTGGGCAGCGGGCGCAGCAGCAGCACCAGCGGGCTGACGAAGAGGATGCCCATCGCCAGCAGCCAGAAGATGTCGTTATAGGTCATCACCAGCGCCTCGCGGGCAATGGTGCCGCCCAGCTGGCGGATGGCCGCCGCCTGGTTGCCGCCGGCATTCTGCGCCAGCGCCGCCAGATAATCCTGCACCCGGTCGGAATTGGCCGACAGCGTGTCTTCCAGCCGGCGGCTGTGCAGCCACTGGCGCTGATCCTGCAGCACGGCAATGCCCGCCAGCGCCAGCGATCCGCCCAGGTTGCGCGCCGAATTGAACAGGCCCGCCGCATCGCCCGCCTCGTGCCGCGGCACCGAGGCGATCGCCGCCTGGTTGAGGAACAGGAAGGCAAACACCGATCCCATCCCCCGCAGCAATTGCGAGAGCACGAAATCATGGCCCGAGGTCAGCGCGCTCATGTCAGTGTCGACCAGGCAGCTGGTGAACATCATGGCAAAGCCGATGGAGACCGAAATGCGGATATCGATGTTGCGGATAAGCAGCGGCGTCAGTGGCATCATGGCCAGGCTGGGCAGGCCCGAGATCAGCACCACCTGCCCCGATTGCAGCGCGTTGTAATCATCCACCGCCGCCAGGAACTGGGGGATGACGAAAGCCGTGCCATACAGCATCATGCCCACCACCACGCCCATCACCGCCACCGCGCCAAACTGCCGGTCGAGCAGCAGCTTCAGCTTGATGACCGGCCGGCGCGCAACGAACTGGCCCAGCAGCAGCAGGCACAGGCCCAGCCCCGAGCTGACTGTCAGCCAGACGATCTCGGCCGACTGGAACCATTGCTCGCGCTGGCCCTCTTCCAGCACCACCGTCAGGCTGCCAAGGCCGATGGCCAGGCCCAGGATGCCGATCCAGTCGGCGTTCCAGAACTCTTCCCAATGCGGGCGCTTGTGCGGCAGGCCGATCAGCAGCAGGCCCACCAGCACGCAGCCCACCGGCAGGTTGAGGAAGAAGGCATAGTGCCACGACCAGTTTTCCGTCAGCCAGCCGCCGATCAGCGGCCCCAGCACCGGCCCCAGAATGGCCGTGACGCCGAACAGCGCATTGCCCACCGGCTGCTGGTGATGGGGCAGGCGGGTGGCGATGATGGTCA
>DASRYE010000349.1:0-2401 GCA_035653915.1 Novosphingobium sp.
GCGCGGGCAGGGCATAGCCGGCAGGCAGGGCGCCGATGATGGCGCCTGCTGACGCATTCAAGGAGTTTGCACGTGGCGCGTAGCGAAGCAACCAAGGCCGCCTGGGACCATCTGGCCAGCCTGCCCCGGCCCACGCTGAAGGCGCTGTTTGCCGAAGGGGGGGATCGGCTGGGCCTGCTCTCCACCCGGCTGGAGCTGGGCGAGGCGCTGGGCGGCGGCATCCGCTTCGATTGGGCCAAGACGCATCTCTCGCCCGAACTGGTCACCGGTTTCGAGGCGCTGGCCGAAGCGGTGGATTTCGATGGCGCGCGCGCCGCGCTGTTCAGCGGCGAGAAGGTGAATGTGACCGAGGGCCGCGCGGCCGAGCACACCGCCCAGCGCGGCGTGGGCCGCGAGAGCAGCGTGGAGGAAGCCGGCGCGCTCCATGCCCGCATGCGCAGCCTGGTGGAAGCGATCCATGGCGGCCTGTTGGGCGAGGTGAAGCATCTCATCCACATCGGCATTGGCGGCAGCGCGCTGGGCCCGGCGCTGGCGGTGGACGCGCTGACCCGCGACGGGGCGGTGGTCGATGTCCATGTCGTCTCCAATATCGATGGCTGCGCACTGGAAGCGGCGTTTCGCGCCTGCGATCCGGCCACCACGCTGATCGCCGTCGCTTCCAAGACCTTCACCACCATCGAGACGATGACCAACGCCCATTCCGCGCTCGACTGGCTGCGCGGCAATGGCGTGGAAGACCCTTATGGCCGCGTGGTGGCGTTGACGGCCGCGCCCGACAAGGCGGTGGAATGGGGCGTGGATGAAACCCGCATCCTGCCCTTTGCCGAAAGCGTGGGCGGGCGCTATTCGCTGTGGAGCTCGATCGGCTTTCCGGTGGCGCTGGCGCTGGGCTGGGATGGCTTTGCCGATTTCCTCGAAGGGGCAGCGGTGGTCGATCGCCACTTCCTCGACAGCGATGGCGCGGCCAACCTGCCCTTGCGCGCCGCCTTTGCCGACCAGATGTATACCCGCCTGTTCGGCTGCCAGAGCCGCGCCTGCTTTGCCTATGACGAGCGCCTGGCGCTGCTGCCCTTCTATCTGCAGCAGCTGGAGATGGAATCGAACGGCAAGCGCGTGAAGGCCGATGGCAGCCCGGTGGATGGCGCCACCGCGCCGATCACCTGGGGCGGCGTTGGCACCGATGCCCAGCATGCGGTGTTCCAGCTGCTGCATCAGGGCACGGTGGTGGTGCCGGTGGATTTCATCGCCGCCATCGCGCCGGGGGACGAGCTGGACCCGGCCCATCACCGCATCCTGCTGCTGAACTGCTTTGCCCAAGGGGCCGCGCTGATGGCCGGGCGCGATGCCGCCGATGGCGCCCGCGCCTATCCCGGAGACCGCCCTTCGGCGACCATTCTGGTGGACGAGCTGACGCCGGCCGTGCTGGGCGCGCTGATCGCCTTCCATGAACACCGCACCTTTGCCAATGCCGTGCTGATGGAGATCAACCCGTTCGATCAGTTCGGCGTGGAACTGGGCAAGGAAATCGCCAAGTCGATCGAGAAGGGGGTGGCGGCCTTCGATCCTTCAACCACGGCGCTGCTGGCAGCGGCCGGGCTCTAGGCCTTGCGGGGCAGCGCCGGCCCAGTGGGCGGCGCTGCCCCATTCGGGCTTAGTGGGCCAGGCTTAGTGGGCGGTGCACAGCAGCTGCATGCTCACCATGTTGCTGTTCGCGTCATACTCGCTGACGAAAGCGGCCCAGCCGGCATCCTGCTGGGCGTGCGGCACGCCCGCCGCATGCTGGTGCAGGGTGAACACCCTGGTGGGCGAGAGTTTGCCGGTGTGGCTGGCCTGATCGTAATCCACCACCTGGCCCCAGCTGAACACATCGGCGGTATAGCCATGGTCGGCATACCATTTGATGTGATCGGCCACCGCCTTGGCAAAGCCGGCCAGCGATCCGCCCGGCTTGAGCTCGCTGACGCGGTAGATGACGGTATCGGCAGCGGCGCAGACTGGCTGGTCTGTCGCGGCGCGGGCGGCGGGCGCCAGGGCGATGCAGGCCAGGGCGGCAAGCGGCAGGCAGGATGAAAGGCGCATGTTGCAATTCTCCCCATTTTGTAGCTGGCCGCGATTATGCCCGCCGTGGATGGCGGTTTGTAGACACAGCTGAGGTCAAATCCGCCCTTCCGGGCGCAACTGCATCGGTTTCGGCAGTGATGCAGCGGGGTTGATCTTCGCCCGGGCAAGCGCCACTTCTCGCCGGCAGCTGTGGCGGGCGCCCCCTTTGGCCCGCGGCGATGGAAGGCTTTTATGGCATTTGACTATGATCTGTTCGTGATCGGCGCGGGCTCTGGCGGTGTGCGCGCCGGCAGGCTCGCCGCCGAGCTCGGCGCCAAGGTGGCCATCGCCGAGGAATATC